>CALHAB010000066.1 GCA_937934185.1 uncultured Ignavibacterium sp.
GCAACAGCCGACATTGAGATTAATCTTATCAAAGTTCCGAAAGCAACAAATCTTGTTTGATTATTTCTGATTAATATTCCCTGATAAAATCTTCTGTAGCCAATTGCACCAGGCCAGGGTATTAATATTATTATACTTAAATGTGTCAGATATGCGACATTGTGAGGGAGACCGATTAAATCTTCTGCAATAAAATAAAAAACAGAAGGAATGCTGAATACAAACATTGCGACTGTTAACGCAAGACTTAGTCTGTAATTAAATTTTCTTAATGCAAGAAAAGATTTATAATCTTTTACCAGCGCTGTTGAGGCACTCATCATCATTATTACAGGAGCTTCAATAATTAATGCAAGAGAAAAGGCAACTCCATAAGCAGCAAGATTAAATTTGGGCTCAGGGAGTCGTGCAATTAAAGCAGCCAGATATGGACCTTCAAGCGACATCATTAACCAGGTTGCAGCAAGCGGAAGCCAGAATTTGAAAATATCTTTCTGAGTTAGTGATTGTGCGGAGCGGAATTCGGTCATCAGAATAAATTATAAAGTTTATTTCAAACTTATAAATATTTATCAATTAAAGATGTTATTCGCCTGAAGATTTTTTATTTTTGAATAAGAAAGGAGAGATATTTATGAAAAAGCTGATTGTTTTCTCCGTTTTATCTTTGTTCATTTTCATTAACTGCTCACAAAAAAGCAAGCCCGAAATAACAGAAGAACTTAAAACCTCCCTTCGATCTGATGCCAAATCTTTTATGGAATCGCTCAAATCAGTTCTGATTAAAGAAATCCAGACAAACGGAATTGTAAAAGCAGTTTCAGTATGTTCTGATACAGCACAGGTTTTAACAAACACTTACGGAATATCAAAAGGTATTTACATTAAGCGGGTAAGTTTTAAGAACAGAAATCCGCTAAATGTTCCCGATGATTTTGAAGCAAAAGTTCTTAAAATGTTTGAGGAGCAGTTTAAGAATGGTCAACTCAAACCAGAGACTGAATATGCAGAGATGATAGAAGTTAACGGCGTTTACAAATTAAGATATATGAAACCAATTTTTGTTCAGCCAGAGTGTCTGAACTGTCACGGAGCAGAAGATCAAATCTCGCCTCAGGTTAAAGAAGTGATAAACAAAATTTATCCTGATGATAAAGCAAAAGGTTATCAGATGGGTGATTTGCGTGGTGCAGTTTCAATTCAAAAAACTTTATAAAAAGGAATATGCAGATGATTAAAAAATATGCTTTATATGATGTTCCGAAAATTTCTTCTATTCAGGATATGCTTTTGCGCTCTGCTAAAGAATATTCTGATAAAATTGCTTTGGAGGACTTAACAGATTATCCTATTCCTAAAGTAACTTACAAAGAGCTCCGTGATTTTGTATTCAGATTCGGAAAATCGTTAAATGAAATTGGTCTTAAAGAAAGAGATCACATTGCTGTGATAGGTGAAAACAGAGTTCAGTGGGGAATCACATATCTCACAGCAATGACATTTAATATGGTAATTGTTCCGATTGATAAAAATCTTACAACTAATGAAATTCTTAACATCATCCACGAGTCTGATGCAAAAGCAATTGTCTTTTCTAATACATTTAAGGAAATGCTGCTCGAGAAAAAATCCTCACTAATGAAATTGAAATATCTAATAAGTATGGATGATGATAAAAGCACAGATGAAAATTTTTCAATGATGGAACTGATTGAGAGTCAAAATGCCTATGTAGATAATCTTCCCGAAATTGATCCATCGGAAATGGCGGAAATTATTTTCACTTCCGGCTCACTTGGAAGAGCAAAGGGTGTAATGCTCAGTCAGAAAAATCTTGCTGCAAATCTGATGGCGATGACAAGTATGATTAAAATTTTTCCCGAAGACCGTTTTCTGTCAGTGTTGCCGATTCATCATACTTACGAGTGCACATGTGGTTTTTTATGTCCCCTTTATACCGGATCATCTGCGCATTATGCGAGATCATTAAAAACGGTTGTTGATGATCTTCAGAAAGTAAAAGCCACAATTCTTTTGGGCGTGCCACTACTTTATGATAAAATGTTCAAAAGGATTTACAAGGGAATTCAGGAAGATAAAATCAAATCCAAAATTGTTCCTCCGCTAGTTAAACTAACAAATATAGCCGATGCTATTGGCTGGAAGAGTGCCAAGAAAATTATTTTCAGCGAACTGCATAACAAATTTGGCGGTTCAATAAGACTGTTTATTGCGGGCGGTGCTGCACCTGATCCTAAAGTTGCAAAAGGATTGCGGGAATTCGGATTTAATTTTGTGCAAGGTTATGGATTGACTGAAACCGCTCCGATAGTTGCTCTGAACAGATTATATGCGTTCAAAGATAATGCTGCCGGCTTACCTTTGCCCGGTGTTCAGATAAAAATTAATAACCCCGATGCTGACGGCGTTGGAGAGATATTTATCAAGGGTGATAATGTTATGCTTGGCTATTATAAAAATCCTCAACTGACTCAGGAAGCTTTTGAAAACGGCTGGTTTAAAACAGGCGACCTTGGTTTCTTTGATGAAGATGGTTTTCTTCATATTGCAGGAAGAAAGAAAAATGTAATCATTGCAAATAATGGTAAAAATGTTTTTCCGGAAGAAATAGAAGACCTGCTGAACCGAAGTCCCTTTATTCAGGAGTGTATGGTTTATGGTGAAAAAGATGAAAAGCATGATGAAGTAATAGCTGCACAGATTGTTACTGATGCAGAAGCATTTATAGAATATTCAGAAAAGAATAATGTACAGATTACTCCTGAACTAGTAAATAATATCATCTCAGAAGAAATCAAAAAAGTAAATAAAGAACTTGCAAACTATAAGCAAATCAGAAAGTTCTACATTCGTGATACAGAATTTGAAAAAACCACCACTCAGAAAATCAAAAGGTATTTAGTTAAACAACAACCAGAATAAATTTAGGAGGATGTTATGGCTTCAAAAAAAATCTTAATGCTTGTTGGTGACTTCGTAGAGGATTACGAAGTTATGGTCCCATTCCAGGCACTTCAGATGGTAGGACACAAAGTACACGCTGTCTGTCCGGATAAAAAAGCCGGCGAAAAAGTTCGTACTGCTGTTCACGATTTTGAAGGTGATCAGACTTACAGCGAAAAACCCGGACACAACTTCGCGTTGAACTTTACTTTTGATAATGTTAATCCGGCTGATTATGATGCGCTGGTCATTCCCGGTGGAAGGGCACCTGAATATATTAGATTAAATAAAAAAGTAATCGAATACACTAAGCACTTTGTTGATACAAACAAACCGATCGCATCAATTTGTCACGGAGCTCAGCTGCTTGCTGCAGCTGGTGGTGTTAAAGGAAGAAAAGTTTCCTGCTATCCGGCAGTTGGACCGGAAGTTAATGCTGCAGGAGGTGAATATCAGGACATTCCAGTTGACAAAGCATTTGTTGATGGTAATCTTGTTACTGCACCTGCTTGGCCTGCTCATCCGGAATGGCTGGCAAAGTTTCTTGAAGTCCTGGGAACAAAAATTTCTTAATATCAGATAATTATTTTAATGTGGGGTCTGAGCTTGCTCAGACCTTTTTTATTTTAACTCTTTCTGATGGCAACTTTTTAATCAATCTTTTTACCGTGTCGTTTCATTATTTCAGACCATTCCTCAAAACTTAATTGCTCTGATTCTTCAATCAGCATTATCGGAATGTCATCTTCGATCCGATATCTTCTTCGTGTGTTTTTATCTGTTGAGACAAGATAATTTCCATCAAGCACCAACTCAGCTTTTGTTTCCGGACAAACAAGAATGTCAAGTAATTCTTTGCTGATCATTTTTTATTTCCTCTGAAGATTATTATTACTACACAAAAATTATGATTGGATTTGAATAATTGCAAAGTGAATAAAATCACAACAGTATACTACTTATACGATTTTAGATGACTATAGAAATATTTACACATAATTTTAATATGAAAATTTTTGGAAGATATGCCAATGAAATTCATTTCAAATTTAACTCCTCCGATAAAATTTATTTTAATTCTTCTTTCCCTATCACCATCAGGAAGTTTTTCACAGAACGCTTCTGAGATTATAAAAAAAGCTGATGAATTGATGCGTGCAAAATCCAGCTACACTGAACTCAATATGAAAATTATAAAACCGAACTGGACACGCGAAATGTCTATGAAAGTTTGGGCTCTGGAACCCCACTATGCTTTGATTTACATTACTGCGCCGGCAAGAGACAAGGGGACTGTAACATTAAAGAGAAAAAATGAAGTCTGGAACTGGCTGCCTTCTGCACAAAAGGTAATTAAAATTCCGCCTTCAATGATGTTGCAAAGCTGGATGGGAAGTGATTTTACCAATGATGATCTTGTAAGAGAATCTTCAGTTATAAATGACTACACTCATAAAATAATTGGCGAGGAAAAAATTGAAGGATATGATTGTTATAAAATTCAACTCACTCCCAAACCTGATGCGGGTGTTGTATGGAGTAAAATTATAACCTGGATAGCAAAAGATTCTTATCTTCAACCACTTACAGAATATTATGATGAAGAGAATAAGGTTGTTAAAAAATTTGTGGGTTCAGAATTAAAAACGATGGATGGAAGAAAAATTTTTACTCACTGGGAAATGATTCCTGTTGACAAACCAGGGAACAAAACCATAATGGATTATAATAAAATCCAATTCAACATTAAGATAGATGAATCCTTTTTCTCTGAACAGAATATGAAAAAAGTAAGATGATTACTTATATAAAACTCGCCTGGCGAAATCTCTGGCGAAATAAAAAGCGCACCTTCATTTCGGCAGCTTCAGTTTTCTTTGCTGTTATTCTTTCTTTGATAATGCGTTCAATGCAAAAGGGTTATTATGATTATATGATTGATTCTTCGGTTCGGCTTTATACCGGACATATTCAGGTTCATGGAAAAGATTTTTGGGAAAAGCGTTCTCTTGAGGAAAGCATGTATTATGATGAAGCTTTGATTCAGAGATTAAAAGAGAATAAGAACATATTTGAAATTATACCCCGACTGGAAACTTATTCTTTAATTTCATTTGGCAAAGTAAGTAAAGTAGTACAGGTTAATGGCATCAGCCCGGAAGTTGAAAACAATATAACCAGACTTAAAGAAAAGATAGTTGAAGGAAGTTATCTTGAAGATAATTCGGAAGGAATTCTGATTGCAGAAGGACTTTCTAAACTGATCGGAGTTGATATTGGAGATTCTGTTGTTTTGTATGGCCAGGGCTTGCACGGAATAACCGCTGCAGCAGTTGTGCCGGTTATTGGAATTGTAAAATTTGCCATTCCCGATCAGAATAAATCGTTTACATATTTGTCACTTCGCTATTCGCAGGAGCTGTTTTCTGCTTATGACAGAATCACTTCACTTTCAATTCTTCTTAATGATGCAGATAAAATTGAATCAACTAAATCATCACTAAAAAATTATTTTGATGACTCACACGAAATAATGGACTGGGCAGAGCTTTCACCCGAGCTTGTACAATCTATTCAGATTGATAATGCATCCGGAATAATTATGCTGGGTATTCTGTATGTAGTAATTGCTTTTGGCATTTTCGGTACAATTGTGATGATGACAGCAGAAAGAATTAAAGAGTTTGGAATTCTCATTTCAATCGGAATGAAGAAAAGGAAACTTGCTTTGGTAACAACTCTCGAAACAATTTTTGTTTCATTTATCGGGGTTGCTGCGGGAGCTTTAATAAGCATTCCTATTCTGTTATATCTCGAAAAACATCCGATTCCTTTAACCGGCGAAACTGCTGATGCAATACTTGCCTGGGGATTTGACCCAATCATTCCATTTGCTTTTTATCCGGGAATGTATTTCGCTCAGATGTGGACTGTGCTGGCAATTGCTTTTGTGTCTGCATTATATCCTATTAATTTCATCCGCAAACTAAAACCATCGACAGCTCTGAGAGGTTAGTATGCTTTTTATTCTTGCGTGGAGAAATATCTGGCGAAACAAAAAGAGAAGTGCAATAATCATCGCTGCTATAACTGCAGGATTGAGCTGCGGATTGTTTGCAAGCGCTGTTATGTATGGAATGTATGAGTCACTGATCAATTCAACTATTGACAGAGAGCTTGGTCATATTCAGATTCACTCATTAAAATTTGAAGATGAAAAAATTCTAAGCGACACCATTCCGGAATTCAAATCTGTGCTGAATGAGATTAAGTTGCTTCCCGAGATAAGTGGTTTATCATCCCGAGTAATAATTGAGGGAATGTGTTCATCTCCAACTTCATCAAGTGGTGTAAGGATAGCCGGAATAAATCCGGAAGAAGAAAGTAAAGTAACTACAATTCGAAATCTAATTATCGAAGGAAATTATTTCAACACTGATTTATCTCCCGAAGTTGTAATTGGTAAAAAGCTTGCAGAAAAACTTGATGTAAAACTTAAATCGAAAATAGTTTTAAGCTTTCAGGATTTTGAGGGCAATATTGTTTATGCCGCATTCAGGGTAGCTGGTATTTACAGAACAGAATCCTCTTTGTTTGATCAATCAGTAATCTTCGTTAATCAAAATGAATTGTATGGTTTGCTTAACAGTAAAGAGTTTTCACACGAGATTGTGTTGAGATTAAATTCATTTGAGCAGGTTGATTCTGTCTTTACAAAACTTTCAAAACAATTTCCGATGCTTTCTGTAAAAGATTGGAAATTGCTCGCACCGGAAATAAAAATCTATTATGAAATTCTCGATATTCAGCTTTACTTTTTTATGGGAATAATTCTTTTTGCTCTGCTTTTCGGAATTACAAACACAATGCTTATGTCTGTTATTGAAAGAATCCGTGAAATAGGAATTCTGATTGCTCTCGGAATGAAGAGAAGCAAAATTTTTTTAATGATCATTATTGAAACTATTGCGTTATCATTGGTCGGAGGTTTTGCCGGGTTAATTGTCGGAGTAATCATTATTGGAATTGTTGGCTCAACTGGAATTAATTTATCTGCCTTTACTGAGGGACTTTCACAATTCAGTATTGCAACTGTCTTGTATCCCGTTTTACCACTGAGTTTTTATCCCGTTATTACTTTGATGATTATTTTCTCTGCAATCATAGCTGCAATTTATCCTGCTATTAAAGCAATTAAATTAAAACCGGCAACAGCAATAAGAACTTATTGAGGTTTAATATGAAATTGATTGAGTTAACAGAGGTTTCAAAAATTTATGACGAAACCATTGTTCCTGTAAGAGCAGTTGATAATGTTAATCTTCAGATTGACAAAGGTGAATTTACGGCAATCGTTGGTCCCTCAGGCTCTGGAAAAACAACTTTGCTTAATTTAATTGGCGGACTTGATAAACCAACTGCAGGTAAAATATTTGTTGATGGGACTGATATATCAACTTATAAAGAAGATGAGCTTATAAATTTCCGGCTTCATCATATTGGTTTTGTGTTTCAGGCATATAATCTTATTCCTGTTTTTACAGCTAAAGAAAATGTTGAATTTATAATGTTGCTTCAAAACATCTCCAGAGATGAAAGAGAAAAAAGAGCAATTGATTTTCTTGACGCGGTTGGATTGAAAGACAGAATAAATAATTTTCCAACAGAATTATCAGGCGGACAACAACAGAGAGTTGCTGTTGCAAGAGCTTTAGCTTCAACACCATCTTTCGTCCTTGCTGATGAACCGACTGCAAACCTTGATTCTGTATCTGCAGAGTCACTTCTTGATCTGATGGAAGAACTGAATTTTAAACACAATATGACTTTTATATTTTCAACTCACGATGAGAAAGTAATAAGAAGAGCGCACAGGATAATTCAGCTTCGGGATGGCAAAATAGAGAAAGATATAACTAGTAAAAGCAATTATCCGATTAATTCTTAATGTTCAAACTATACACATCTTTTCTGTTTTTACTTTTGATTAATTCGGCTGCTTTCGCTCAAAATAATTTTGAGATAGGAGGATATGCAAAATATCTTTTCAGCACATCAAAATTTCCGCGGCTTGAGGAAAGACTGTATGATCATATATTTCACACCCGTCTGAATACAAAATATTTTTTTGATGATTCTTTTTCATTTACAGGGGAATTCAGGTTTCGAACATTTTTGGGGAAAAGTATTCATAGAATTCCAAACTTTTCGGAGCTGATAAAAACAAATCAGCCGATGCTTAATATGGATTGGATGATCTGGGAAAATCAAAACTCAATCGGTTATGCTGAAACCGACAGACTATACTTTGATTATAATGATAATAATTTTCAGCTGACACTTGGAAGGCAAAGAATAGCCTGGGGAACAAGCTGGGTCTGGAATCCAACAGATTTGTTTAATCCACTTTCTGTTCTTGATTTTGATTATGAAGAATTACCCGGCAATGATGCTTTCAGAATTCAATATTATACAGGGGCGGTGAGTAAAATTGAGTTTGCAATCGCACCAAACAGAAATAAAGATAAACTGACTGCTGCCGGATTGATATCTTTCAATGAATTCAATTATGATTTTAATTTTCTGGCCGGAATAAAAAATAAAAAATGGATTGCCGGATTCAGTTGGGTCGGAGATATAGCAGACGCAGGCTTCCGCGGAGAAATGTTATTAATGCAAAAACCAGACAAAGCAAATAAGTACGATTTTATTTATTCTGCCTTTAATCAATCGTCTCTTTCTTCCGTAAACAAAATGATTTTGTCTTTCGTGCTTTCGGGTGATTATACATTTCCCAATTCATTTTATATTCATACGGAAATTCTTTACAATAACATCGGTAAAAAAGATAAAACCGGTTTGTTTGTACAGGAAGCAAATGATCTTGGTTTATTATCAGCATCAAGATGGTCTTTATTTCAGGAATTTTCTTACAACATCTCACCATTATTAAGAGCAAGTATATTCGGAATAATTAATCCCGATGATAAATCAAATGTTCTGGTTCCTTCAATTAACTATTCAATTATTACAAATCTCGATTTATATCTGATAGCACTAATTTTTAACGGAGATGTATTAACTCAGTATGGTGATAATGGGACTTCTGTATTTGCACGAATAAAATATTCATTCTGAAACTATTGAGATGAATGCATTAATTACTTAAGTTTCACTCGCATAATCTTAACACTTCTAAACTATATCATTTGGGAGGCTAAAATGATAAAAGGTTTTTTGATTGCATTTCTGCTTTCTTTTCTTCTGATTAATGGATGCGGGGAGAACAAGCAAAGTCCTGAGAATCAAACAGGTAATACACAATCCGGCGAGAATAAAGGTGACCTTGAAAATTTTGCCGAGAACATGAAAAATCTTTCAGAGACATTTAATGAGGGAAAGAAAGTTAATCCTGTTGACTTCCGTGAACTTAAATCGCTTCTGCCTGAACAAATCGGAAATCTTAAAAGAAAAAATGCAAGCGGAGAAAAATCATCAGCAATGGGAATAAATATTTCTAAAGCAGAAGCAGATTACAATGATGAAAAAGGCAATAAAAACATTGATGTTGAAATCACTGACCTTGGGAGCGTTTCTGGATTAACAGGTTTTGCGGCTTACGGATGGTATATGGTTGATATTGATAAAGAAACTGAAAATGGTTTTGAGAGAACTTTTATGTACAAAGGCAATAAAGGATATGAAAGATATAATAATGATTCTCAGGATGGAGAGATATCAGTTTTTGTTGCCAAAAGATTTGTTGCTGAAATCAGAGGTAATAATGTTTCGATGGATGAGCTGAAAGCCGCACTTGATATGATTGATATCGGCAAACTTGAAAGCATGAAAGACTTCGGAATAGAAAAATAAAATTTCCACCAACTAACTTAGGAGAAATCTATGAACATCTTCGAAAGAGCGAAAAACATTCTCATCTCACCGAAAACAGAGTGGGAAGTTATAAAAAATGAACAGAGCACTGTTGCTGATCTGTTTACAAAATATGCTCTGATTCTTGCACTCATTCCGGTTGTGGCCGGATTCATCGGACAATCTTTAATTGGAATTTCGTTAGGCCCATTCGGTTCTTTCAAAGTTCCGGTTGTAAACGGATTAATTTATGCGGTTCTTTATTATGTTCTGACATTAGCAGGAATTTACCTTGTAGCATTTATTGTTGATGCACTGGCACCATCCTTCGGTGCACAGAAAGATATGATAAGCTCTTTAAAGGTAGTTGTTTATTCATATACTGCTGTTTGGGTTGCCGGCATATTCCAGATTATTCCAATGCTTGCCATTCTTGGTATATTAGGTTTGTATTCACTTTATCTTCTTTACCTTGGATTAAACATTGTTAAAGGTTCGCCTGCAGATAAAGTTGTTGGCTATACAGTAGTGGTTGTTATAATTACTATAGTAGTTTATTTTATTATCGGAGCTATTGTTGGAGCAGTTGCGCTGGGCGGACTGATGATGAGTGGGATGAGAGGATTTTAATAGGAATTGTTTAAAATGAAAAAGGGTTGCAAGCGTTAAAAGCAACCCTTTTTCCCGAACATATTAGGGGGAGAGCCAAGAAAAAAATTATTTGAGTAATTTCATTATTGCTTCTATTTCTGCTATTTCCGGTTCAGCATCAATTTGTTTGTAATAATCAAGAGCATCTTTAAATCTTTGTTCGCTCTCTTTTATTCTTCCCATATCTCTGTAAAGCAATCCAAGTTCATTTGATGTTTCGGCAATATTCAGCTGATTGTCTGCTTCTTTGTTTAAGCGAAGACTTGTTAGTAAAAAGTTTTCTGCAAGAGTATAGTTTTTAAGATTTCTCTGAATCATTCCCTTAATTCTGTAAACCTCTGCGATTGTGAGTTTATCGCTAAGCTTATATGCAACTTCCATCGCTTTATCTGCGAATGCGTTGGCTAAATTAAAATCAAATGTTTTCGTATAGATGAGAGCTTTTGTTATGTATGATATTCCAAGTTCCTGCAGGTAATTAATTTTTCTTGAAACTGAAATTGCCTCATCAACTTCTTTTGAGGCAAGATCATATTCTTCCTTTTTAAGATAAACCATAGAAAGGTTCTGATGAATTTCAGCCAAACGCATGTCATCGCCAACTTTATCAAAATTCAGTAAACTTCTTCGGAAAAATGAAAGTGCTTCATCATATTTTCCAAGAATAGTGTTAACTATTCCGAGATTTACTTCAACTTTCCCCTGCATTATAAAATCATCTTTGTCCTGAGCAAGATTCAGAGCTTCTTCAAAAGATTCAACTGCATGCTTTAGATCGCCCATATCGCCATAAATAGTTCCGATAATGTTTTCACACTTTGCAGCCCCGATAAAATCTTTCTTCTTAAGAAATAATTCTTTAGCTCTTCGAAGATGATTAAAAGAAAGTTCCCATTCTGCCTGACGGCTTTTTATTTCGCCAATAGTAAGAAGAGCATTTGCGAGAATATTTTCATACTCCTTTTCACCTTCAGTAATCTCAGCAAGTTTTTCAGCTATTTCAATTGCTGTTGAAAATTCACCAATTGTAATTGAAGTTTTACTCAGATGAAGCAGAAGCGTTATAAGCTTTTCCTGTTCAAGACGATTTGAAGCAAAGGTAATGAGTAAATCAACCTGGGTCTTAAAGATTAAACTGTTTTTATTATTAGTTTCGGAAACTTGATCTTTGGGTGAGGTACTGTAGTTAAGTTGTTCACAGAAAGAATTAAACTCCTGCAGATCAGATTTTTTGAAATAATTACCCGCAACCTCTCCGATGTTTTTATGTATTAAATCTTTCACTTTCCCTGATTTTAATGTTTATATATATAAAAAACCAAAGAAATTTTGCAATTGATATGCCACTAAAAAGGTCGAACAAATTATAAAAAATGCTTCTTTTTAATGATAAATTTAAGGATATTGCCTTTAATTGCAGGTAATTGCACCAAAGTGTAAAAAAATTTTATAGTCTCATTTCTTGACAATGTTCTTAAATTCCCCCAATTAATATAATGCCCTGACTTTGGTGTTACTTTGAGATATATAATTCAAATAGTTTTCTTTTCATAATACAGCCAAAGACAAAACTTGTAAAAAAATTATTAGAATGATAACATTCTAAAAGTTAAAGAATGTTAAATAACAACAATGTTAAAATCATTTTATCTACAATTGATTATAAAATTTAAGTCATATTTAAGCCAGCTATTATTTGATTATAAAAATATGGCTGGTTAGTTTTCTGATTATAATTTCCAACCTCACTAATCTTTCAGTTGTTTGGGGAAGCAAATCACATAAAAAATCTCAGGAGGCAAAAATGAAAAGTTTATTTTTTGCATTATTATTAATTCTTTTAACCTTCGCATGCGATACAAGAAAATCTTTTCACAAAGATTTGATAACCGGCGTATCAACTTCAGGCGATGGACTTTCTTGTGAGGAGGTTACAATTTTATCCGGTGATCAAACAATTCAACGAAGCTCTTTCATATTCGGAGAAGAAATTACTATTCAATTCCGGAACATTGATGGATTTAAAGAAGAGAACGGAAAAATTTTTCCGGCTATGAGTATTGTAATCTCTGATAAAAATAAAAATGTCGTATTGAAAGAAGATGATGCTTACAAAGATTATCCGGAAGGTATTTCTTTGAAACCTGTAACTCTCAGATCTGAATTAACTCTTGCAAGACCAATCCACTCGGGAAATAATTATAATCTGCTGATTAATATCCGTGATAAAAAAGGAGATGGAAAACTTTCTGCTGAAATGGATTTTGAAGTTAAACCAAATGAAAAAATAAAAGTTTCATCGCATAATTCCGGTTTTGATGAGCTCTATCTTTTTTCAGATAATGATAATAAAGTTATAACCGGTAATGTTATAACATTTGGTGACAACATTCATTTAATTTTTGAGGGAGTGAAAGAATTTTCTGAAAAAGACTATAAAATATTCCCGGGCTTAAGTCTTGAAATAAAAGATGGAAAGGATGAAGAGATTTTATTCTATGAAGATTTATTCAAAGAATATGAGAGTACAGGTATTGATGCCGAAAGTTTTAAGGACAGAATTTCTGCAAATTTCTGGTTCAAAGGTTCGGAAGTAAATAATCCCTTAACATTAGAAGCAAAGCTTTGGGATAAATTAGCCAGTGACAGATATATTTCAGCAGAAACAATGCTTACATTAAAATAGAATTTATGTTTTCTGAAATTATTTGTTGAGACAATTAAGAAATAATTATATGTTTGAATAAATTATTTCTTATTGCTGATTACATAAAAAAATGAAAGTAACAAAAACAGTTTTCCTTTTTTTAATTATTGGATTTTGGGGCTGCACATCCGTCAAAGAAGAACCAATAACTGTTGAAGATAATTTTTATCTCTCCGCGGAGTATTTCAATAAAAGATTTTCTGATGTATCTCTTGTTATAGCATTTCCAGATATACCGGAACAAGATTCAGGTAATGTTTATTTATCACCCGATCAACAAGAATTGATAAGATTTCGGTCTATATTTCTAAGAGATTTCCCGAAAGCAATAAAATATTATTCAACTATCACTAAAGTAGATCAATATTTCTTTCACTGTGAGTGTACAGAAGAGGATTTACCAGTATATGAGCTTCGTGATATTAATGGAAGAAAAACTAAAATTGTTTTACCTAATCCATTTTACTCAATAGCCAGACATAGTAAGTCAGATTTTATTTTTTTTATAGAATATCTTGCGGTTGGGACTAACTTGCCAAAAGAGAGCTTTAATTATCCGAAGTACAGCACAATACTAATTCTTTATTACTCATTGTGGGAAAGGGAAACAGGCAATCTGATTGCCTGTGATAGAGTAACGGCGTTTCATTCTTTTAACCGGCTCGGAATTGATTGGCCTTATGGTCGTGCAATTGATTTGTTAGCCGAAAAGATTTTTAGCAAGCTGACAATATTTCATAAACCGTAATCGAATCAATTTATCATTGCGGAGCATCTGCTGTGTATTTTTGTTTCACTGCATCTGCTGTTTCGATGTCTTTAATTCCGGAAATTCTTTGTGCAAGTGATTTACCATCAAGCTGATGATATTCAAGAACTTCCAAAGGTGTTCCGCATTCAG
>CALHAB010000067.1 GCA_937934185.1 uncultured Ignavibacterium sp.
CACTGAAAATCATCAGGAAGACAAAAAGGTTATCAACTGATAAAGATTTTTCAATGATGTAGCCGGTAAGAAATTCTATAGCTTTCTGATGTCCGTCTTCGAGATAAAAATAAAGGAATACATTAAAAAGAAGAGCGGTAACGATCCAGATACCGCTCCAGATAAGACTTGCTTTGAGAGTTATTTTTCCTCGTCTGTGGTCTGTTACATAAAGGTCTATCATCAACATTAGAGTGATGATAACAGGAAAAATAATCCAGAAAGTTTTTTCAGTAATCAATTATTATATCAGGGTAAAAATATTCCTGCAGCTACAACTGTAGTCCACAGTCCGTTTTTATCGCCTTCAGCTGACTGAGTTATATTAAAAGTTCTGACAATCTTTCCCGACATTTTATATAAGTTCTCTCTTTCGCTCCAGTCTTTGTCAGCATCAAATTCAACTCCTAATGTTGTAGCGAGCATAGTAGCAGCTAAATCTTCAGCATATTCACCGGCAACTTTTTCGGTTTGACCATAAGGATGATGCTCTGATAAATAACCATAAGCATTAGAATCTGCCGGGATTGCCACGCCGATTGACGCAGCGATTAATCTATTTGGCTCATTAGTTGAATTTCTTGCCATTACGCAGTGAGTAATCTGACCAGGAGTAATAAATTTTAATCCTTCCTCAACTGTAATTCTCTTACATCCTATCGGGAAAATACTGCTAACGGAAACAAGATTACATATTTCAATTTTTGCATTTCTTAATGCGAGCTCAAAAGAGCTTAAATATTCTTTGTGTCTTCCAACACCCTTGGTGAAAAATATTTTTGTCGGTAGATACAATTTTTATTTTCCTTTCTCTGTTAGTTTAAGAAATTTTCTTTTGCCTACTTTAAGAATCATTCCTGATTTGATTTTAATGTTCTGATGAACATCTGATACTTTTTCACCATCAATTGAAACTCCGCCTTGCTGAACTAATCTTTTGGCCTCGCCTTTTGATGGTGCAAAGTTTACTAAAAGAAGCAGGTCTAAAATATTGATTTCTCTGTTTTCTTCAATGTTAAATTCATCAATGTCATCAGGAATTTCTTTTTTGATAAATATCTTATCAAATTCTTCCTGTGCTTTGATTGCTGCCTCTTCATCATAATACATTGATACAAGAGTTCTGGCAAGTTCTCTCTTCAAATCGCGCGGATTAGTTTTGCCATCTTCAAGTGCTGCTTTTATTTCTTTAAGTCTTTCATTTGATACATTAGTTGCAAGTTCGAAATAAGTATAAATCAATGTATCCGGAATTGACATAGTTCTACCGAAAATCTGTTCTGGTGAATCAGATATTCCGATGTAGTTATCATAAGATTTACTCATCTTTTCAATGCCGTCTGTACCGACAAGTAAAGGCATTGTTAAAATTACCTGAGGTTCAACTCCATATTCTCTTTGAATATCTCTTCCGACAAGTAAATTAAATTTCTGATCTGTTCCACCGAGTTCAACATCACTCTGGATTGCAACCGAATCCATTGCCTGTGCAAGCGGATAAAGGAATTCGTGAATGCTAATTGGTTCGCCGGCTTTATATCTTTTAGTGAAGTCATCTCTTTCGAGCATTCGTGCAACAGTGTATTTTGATGCAAGTTTTATAACATCCTCGAATGTCATTTTACCAAGCCACTCAGAGTTGTAAACAATTCTGGTTTTATTCTTATCCAGAATTTTTGAAGCTTGTTGAAAATAACTCTCACCGTTGATTCTGGTTTGCTCAAGAGTTAACGCTGGTCTTGTGGAATTTCTTCCTGAAGGATCTCCAATCATTCCGGTGAAATCACCGATAATAAGAATTGCCTGATGACCAAGCTGCTGAAACTGAGCTAATTTTCTCAATACAACAGAATGACCGATATGAAGATCAGGGCGACTCGGATCGCATCCGAGTTTTATGTTAAGTGGTTTGCCGGATTTTATTGATCGTTCAATTTTCTGAACAAGTTCTTCTTCAGGAATTATCTCAACAGCACCACGCCTGATGAGATCCATTTGTTCATTTACAGAAGGGAATTTTACCATATCGCAATTTATTTTTTGTTGTATTCTTTATTATTAAAAAATTCTTCTCCAATCCTCTAATCCTCCAATCCTCCAATCATCCAATCATTCAATCAACCAATCCTTCATCCATCCAATCCTTCATCCATTCATTTAGTATTTTATTCTTCGTTCCTGTTCTCGCTGAAAATCTCTTTTAGCAATAGTTTCCCGTTTATCATAAGATTTTTTGCCTTTTGCTAAAGCAAGTTCAACTTTAACACGCCCGTTTTTGAAGTACATTCTTAACGGTATAAGAGTCAGCCCTTTTTCTTTTGTTTTACCAATTAACTTTCTGATTTCACTTTTATTAAGCAACAATTTTCTGTCACGAGTTGGATTATGATTATTAATATTCCCTTGCTTGTATTCACTAATATGAGCACTTACCAGCCAAACCTCACCGTTTTTAATTGTTGCATAACTATCAACAAGATTTGCTTTTCCTTCTCTCAAAGCTTTGACTTCTGTTCCGACCAGAACAATTCCAGCTTCAAATGTTTGAAGTATATGATACTCGTG
>CALHAB010000068.1 GCA_937934185.1 uncultured Ignavibacterium sp.
ACAAGCTAACAAAAAAGCAAGTTCTTCTATTTTTTTGAATTTTTCTTCATTTTGAATCTTAAATTTTTGAATACTTTTTATGCCCCACAATTCATGTAGCAAACCAAGTTTAACTCTATTTACATCAAACGAATGAAAGAAGTCTTTCAAATCAATGTTAAAGACATAACGATGACCCACATGTTTTATAGCATTATCAACGATTGACTTCTCAAAAACAAAACCTGTTGCTGCTTCATGTGGCTCATATACACATTGAAGCACAAAGTTTAGTGAGCGAAGGATAGACTTTAAACCTTTCACGGGTGCATGGATGATCCTATCTTCACCTGATTTTTTCTTGATGGTAAAAGCCTGATAACGCTTTTTGCAAAGTGTGGGATTAGCATAATAGGTCAAAGATTTTAATTGAACCCGCTTATATTTTTCTCCATACAGCATGTTCTTAGCGTCACTTAATAGTTTAACTAAGTCCTCTTTACTTTGCAGCTCTGCAAATTGCTTCCGTATTTGGGCGATATGTGCCTGTTCAATTTTCATATCTAAAGTTTTGAAGGACTTTGAAAACACTTGCCGGATACTCTTTTTGTTTTTGTAATTAGCGGGTTGATGCATTTTGACTCGTTTCTTTACAACTTAGGGCTGGCTGTAAAAATCCCTAAGTAACATTCATCCCAACCAGAGGTCGGGAGAAGATGCCGATCATTGTCTCAAACCGAAATCTGAGACCAGCACCCAAGAATCAATATCTTGTGGCAAGTGTTTCAAAGAACTTCTGCAAATGTATATTGCTTCTGTGCACTCAATCTGCACGGTAAAGATACAAATAAAAATAATTTACAAAAGCGTATTTTTTATTTACATTCATTATATTGTTTATTTAGGAAATAAAAGTATCTTTGTGTTGTGCATTCAACCTTCACTTAAAAGTTAATAAGCATGTCTATCAATAAAAATGCACTTATTCGCTATCAGGTCTTAGACCGTTGCTTCCGAAACCCGGGAAGGATGTATTTTTGGGAGGACCTGCTCGAAGAGTGCAACAAAGCATTGATGAATTTTGACCCAAATAGCGAAGGAATTCAAAGAAGACAATTGTTTGACGACATTCGTTTCATGGAAAGTGAGGCAGGTTGGTCTATCCCGCTAGCAAGATATCGTTACGGTCGCAAAGTTTATTATCGGTATGAAGATTTGTCATTTTCAATTAGCAATCAACCTTTAAATGATTCGGAAGCCGAACAAATAAAGTCAGCTCTTCAAATTTTTTCTCGTTTCTCCGGTACGCCTCAGTTTGAGTGGGTCAATGAAATGATTCCAATGCTTGAATCTAAGTTTGGCTTAATTGATCGCAAAAGTGAAATCATCAGCTTTGAGAGCAATATTGACCTTAAAGGGCTTCATTTTTTAACTCCACTGTTCAATGCCATAGTTAATGAGCGGGTTTTACTTGTCAAATACAAGGACTTTAAAAGTTCTGGACCATACGAAATCACTTTTCATCCATACTATTTAAAGCAGTACAACAATCGGTGGTTTGTCTTTGGGCTTAATTCTGATAATCAGGTCCCGAATTGGAATCTTGCCTTAGATCGAATTGAGTCATTGTCTGAAACCTCCCAGAAATACAGACAGTCAGAAACCGATTGGGAAGATTACTTTTTCGATTTGGTTGGAGTTACTCGTCCTGAAAATGCCAATTTACAGGAAGTTGTCTTGAAGTTTTCTCCTGAAGTTGCTCCTTATGTCATCACAAAGCCTATTCATCCTAGTCAGAAGCACAAGGATGACTCAACTGGTCTTGAAGTCAAAATCAAAGTTATTCCAAATTTTGAGTTGGAAAGATTGATTCTTTCTTTTGGAGAACAAGTCAAGGTAATTTCTCCACAGGATTTCAAAGAACGTATTTCTCAGCGTCTCAATTCAGCCGGTCGTCTTTATTGAGCGTTGGCAAAATTCAAGCTATTTGGGTTTTTTGTTTGGGCTTTGTGTGTCGGCAAAAACCAATTGTGCTTGAATGTGCGGTCGGCTTTCTACAATGAGTCACAACGGTTGCAAACAGGCACATGTAGCCATGTGTTGCGACTGCGGCATGGCTATTGTGCTTGTTTGTTGTTAGAACCTGTGCATTTTAGTTTGTAAGTATCATACGTTTGGTTTCGATTATTGCGTTGTCAACAATCAAGGTATATAAATACATCCCAGAATTCAATATTGCGTCATTGATGGTTATATTGCCCTCTCCAGATTCAGTTATCATAAATGACTTTATTTCCACCCCATTCAAGTTGTGAATTATTATACGGGCACTGGTAAATTGCTCTGGAATTATAAATTTTATTATTGTTGACTCTGAAAAAGGATTAGGTTCATTTTGATATAATACTGCATTTAAAGCAGGTGATTCTTTAACATTTGTATTTTTAGGACTGAAAGCTTCACAACAACTTAAGATTATTGAGTTTAAATTTAGTATTTCTTTTTCCTGATCATAAATTATCTTTTGCAATGTTTCAATTTGATCCTGTTGTTCATGGATGGCCGAAATTATAAATGGAATAAACTCATCATAATTTATCAACAAAATTCCTTTTGATGAATCAACTAATTCTGGCAATACTGAATAGACCTCTTGAGCAATTAACCCATAGGACAATTTTTGCTCAAAGTTTATCGAATCTGCTTTACTATTGTAACTGCAAGGGTTAAGTTGTTTTATGGTATTAAGTCCATTAGTTAATGGCAGAATATTTGTTTTTGTTGAAATGTCAGACTGTGTATAATACTGCTGGGCATAAAGATTGTTGTGACCAGTGGATGAATACCAAAAACTAATAATGTCAGTACTTGATACAATTTCAACTCCCGGATTATCAGGTAATATTCTCAATAAATTATTGTTTCCTGTTATGTTTATTCTACCATTCACATGAAGGTTTGCAAGTGGAGTGTTAGTTCCAATCCCAACATAACCCGAAGGCATTACTTTTAATTGTGAGTATGCTGTCATGCTTAATGCAAAAA
>CALHAB010000069.1 GCA_937934185.1 uncultured Ignavibacterium sp.
GGGATGAAATATTTATAGAATGATTAAAACCAAAGAATTAAAATCCCGTAGGGATGACATATAAATCAGAATAATATTTATATCATCCCTAAAGGGATTCTAAAAAATATCAGAGAATTATTTTCTATAAATATACCGTCCCTATCGAGACTAAAAAATTGAGTAAGAAATTAAAAGCAAATTAACGGAATAAATTTTATGAAGAAGAAAATCTTAATATCAATATTATCAATTATGGTTTTATTCATCGGCTGTTCTAAAGAAGAAAAAACCGATAAGCCAAAACCAAAAGCCCCGCTTGTAAAAGTTGAGGAACTAAAGTTTACGCCAATTTCAAAATCAATTAAGCTGACAGGTACGGTTGAAGCAAAAGTTTTTGCAAATATACTTTCTCCCGCTGATGGTTACATTGAAAAGCTGAATGTATCTGAAAACAATTTTGTTAGAAAAGAAACGCAGCTTGCTGTTATCAGTTCACAAGAAAGAACCTCGCTTATTTCTCAAACAAAGAGTAAAGTTGATGAACTTACATTGCGGCTTGCAAAAACAACTCAAGGCAGCACCGAATATTCTGAACTAAATAATCAACTTGAGCAAGCGAAAAAAGAATTGGAATACGCAGAGAAATTGTTTCTCGGAATTCCCGTTATATCACCTTTAAGCGGAACGGTTACACAAAAATTTATTGAAGCCGGAAGTGCTGTTTCTTCCAAACAAAATCTTTTAACGATTGTTGATTTCAACTCACTTATCATCAAAACCTCTGTTTCGGAAGATTTATTTTCTAAAATAAGATTAGGAGATAAACTCAAAGTAAAATTCAATGCGTTTCCGGAAAAGGAATTTTCTGCTAGAGTAACTTTAAAGTATCAGCAGATTGATCCGGCAACAAGAAATTTTCCGGTTGAATTGAAATTAATCAATACTACAAAAGACATTACTCCAGGTATGATGTGCGAACTTGAATTGATTACTGATAAAAAAGAAAAAGCAATTACTGTCCCCAATGATGTTTTCATTGTTAATCAAAATGGTGAAAAGATAGTATATATTATAAATGATACAATTGCACATCAAAGAATTGTTACAACCGGAATATCAAACGAAAAGTTTACTGAAGTGAAATCCGGATTGAAAGAAGGAGAGAAAATTGTTGTGATGGGGCAAGAGCTTCTGAAAGATGGAATAAAAGTGATGGTTCAAAAGCCAAAACCTTCCAAGACTGAGATGAACAAAGAAACTGAACCGAAAAAAGAAGGCAGAGTAAAGAAATGAAACTATCAACTTCAGCGATCAGAAGACCCGCAACAGTAATCATTTTAATGATTGCGATTGTTGTAGTTGGTGTTCTTGGTTATACGCAGCTTGCAACAAATCTTCTTCCCGATATTACTTACCCGATGGTAAAAGTTTATGTTACCTATCGAGGAGCTACTCCTGAAGAAATCGAAGATAATATCGCAACTGTCATTGAAAGAAAAGTTGCTACCGTTGACAACCTTGATTATATGGAATCACAATGTACTGAAGGTTTGTATGCGCTTCAAGTAAACTTTACTTACAATGCTGACCGTGATGTAGCTTATCAGGATGTACTTTCAAAACTTGGATTAGTTAGAAAAAATTTACCGCGTGATGCAGAAGAACCTCTTGTATTCAAAGCTGATCCATCTCAATTACCAGTAATGGATTTGCTGATTACTTCCGATCAAATGGATTTAACAAAGCTACGGACTTATGTTGAGAATGAACTCCAGGATCAATTCACTTCAATTGAAGGAACTGCTGGTACAGAAATAACTGGTGGGCTGAAAAGAGAAATTCGTGTTCACATTGATCCGATTAAACTTCAAGGTTACGGATTATCCGTTGATAAAGTTGCTCAGCGATTGAAAGATGAAAATCTTGAATTACTCGGTGGTAGAGTTACATCCGAAAGACGAGATTACATCGTAAGAACTGTTGGCGAATTTTCAAATGTAAACGAGATTGGTAATTTAATTATAACCAAAGGCAAGAACGAAGGAATCGTTTTACTCAAAGATATTGCCGATGTTAAAGACGCATACACGGTTCAACGAATAAAAAATAAATTAAATCAAGTTGAAGGAGTAAAACTTTCTGTCTTTAAACAAACCGGCGCAAATACAATTGAAGTATCGGACAAAGTTGCAAGTAAATTAGAAGAACTAAAAGGCGTTATTCCTCCTTCAATTAAACTTGATATAATTTATGATCAAGCGGAGTACATTCGCTCAGCTGTTTCCGGTGTTCGCGATGCCGCTTTAATTGCTGCGTTGCTTGTTGTACTCGTAACTGCTTTCTTTTTATCCGGCTGGAAAAGAGTTTTAATTGTTTCATTAACACTTCCGGTTACACTGCTTGGAACATTTTTCTTTATGCAGCTTCTGGATTTCTCAATTAATATTTTTACTCTTGGCGGGTTGGTAGTTGCAATAACTGTTCTGCTTGATAACTGTATTGTTGTTCTTGAAAATATTACCCGCATTCAGGAAGAAGAACCAGACGAAAAACAGCCAGTTCAAAAAGGTGCAGAGCAAGTTAGCGGCGCTGTAATTACAGCAACTTTAACTTTCATA
>CALHAB010000070.1 GCA_937934185.1 uncultured Ignavibacterium sp.
GCCCAACCTGTTGTTGTATTTATAAAAAGGACTGAATAAAGATTATCTGAAATTCCGCTGCTTTGATTAGTCCAATTGCTGCCTCCATCAGTTGTCTTTAAGATTCTTCCGAACTGCCCAACAGCCCAACCTGTTGTTGCATTTATAAAATAAATTGAATAAAGGTTATCCGAAATTCCACTATTCTGACTAGCCCAAGTACTCCCTTCGTTAGTTGTTTTTAGAATTTTACCTGAAGATCCAACTGAGTAGCCATAATGTTGTGCATACGTGAAGTATGAAAAACCGCATATTACCAGAAAAACTAATACCCTTTTCATATAAAAATCCTTTGTTGCATCAAAATAATAATAATAATTTTTATTTAATGAGCATCATTTTCTTTGTTTGAAAAAAATTGTTTGTTTTTAACGTATAAATATATACACCGCTTGCAAATAATGATGCATCATAAACAGCATTGTAATTACCTGGCGTTTTTTCTTCACTAACCAAATTAGCAACTTCATTTCCAGGAATATCGTAAACCTTCAACTCAACATAGCTAGCTTCGGGAATTGAGTAATTTATTACTGTTATGGGGTTAAATGGATTGGGATAGTTCTGTAAATACATTCTATTTTCATTATTTTTTTCATTATTGCCTAGGTTTTTACCAAGTGATTGCTGAATAATTCAAATCGATCGAAGATCATAGGTAGTACTACTGGTTTGTGTTGCCCAATTAGTTCCAGCATTTGTTGTCTTTAAAATTTTCCCTGAATTTCCAACTACCCATCCGATGTCAGAAGTAATAAAGTAAACTGAATATAAATCGTTGGCTATCCCACTAGGTTGGTTTGTCCAATTAGTACCACCATTGGTGGTTTTTATAATTTTGCCAGATAACCCGACGGCCCAACCTGTAGTTGTGCTTACAAAATATACCGAACGAAGGTCGTAGGTAGTGCCACTTGTTTGGCTAACCCAATTGACACCCCCATTTGTGGTCTTCAATATTCTACCTGACCATCCAACAACCCACCCTATACTTGAACTTTCAAAATGTGTTGAATAAAGATGATCTGTGGTTCCACTACTCTGGCTAATCCAATTTGTCTCTCCATCAGTTGTTTTCAATATTCTTCCACCCCATCCAACTGCTCAACCAGTAGATGAACTTATAAAATAAACGGAGTAAAGATGATCAGTAGTTCCACTACTTTGACTAATCCAATTTGTACCTCCGTTTGTTGTTTTCAATATTCTACCTCCCCAACCAACAACCCAGCCTGTTGTTGAATTTATAAAATGTACAGAATACAAATGATCAGTTGTGCCGCTAGTTTGGCTCATCCAATTTGAACCACCATTAGTTGTCTTAAGGATTTTTCCTGACCAACCGACAGACCAACCAGTTGAAGAATTGATAAAACTCACCGAGTAGAGATCATTAGTAGTTCCACTGCTCTGACTTGACCAATTTGTTCCACCATTAGTAGTATTTAATATTTTTCCAGAATAACCTGTTGCCCAGCCATAGTATTGCTGAGCTGTAATTTCAAAATGGAAAAATAGGAAAACACAAAGAGTGATTATTCTAAATATAAAAACCTCCAAGTAAATTAAATTTTAATGCTTTGAATTAGTTTATAACATTAAAGTTAAATCACAAATCATTCCTTTATATTTTATTCAATAATAAAAACAAAAACAACTCTTTCTTCATTACAATAACAAAATTACTGAACTTACCAAGTCATTTTTTCAATAAATACGAGATTATGACTTTATTAAACCATATTTTGTAAAAGCTAATTTAGAGTTTTTAACTTCTTCAAATAAATCAAGATTCTTCTGTAGTCTTTCCTGAAGTTTATGATAAAGATGATATTGAACTGCGATATGATTTAATGATTTTACATTTACTCCGTTAAGTTCTAATCGGAACTGAACATCAGAATCTTCTCCTATTGAAGGAGCCTCATATCTTTCATCAAATCCATTGATGTCAAGAATATCATTTTTATGAAGTGAGAAATTGCAACCTAATAATCCGCGTGACTTTCTGTTAAACAGTTTTCGTAAAAATTTGCTTTCGAAGTAAAGACCTTTTTCAACATCAAAAGATTTTCCGAATAATCCATCTTCAATCAGTAAATGAAAATTCTTTTCAAGAAATCTGTTTTTAATTTTTTGAGGAGTTAAAAGGTTTGTTATTCTTTGAGAAAGGTTAACTCTTCTTCCGGTAAGCGCAACTCCTGATGATTTATATTCAATATGTCCTTCAACGAAATGAGGATGCGGAACACAATCGCCATCAATAAAAATCAGATAATCACTTTCTGAAGCAAGAATTGCCTGATTAAGTATTTTGTTTTTTCTGAATCCTTTATCCTCCTGCCAGATGTGTTTGATTCTGAACGGATAATAAGATGCTATGGATTCAATTTCCTCTACAATTTTTTCTTCCGAACCATCATCAGCTATTATAATTTCAAAATTCTTATAAGTCTGAATTTCAAATCCTGCAAGAACGAGTTTGAGATAATCAATTTTATTATAGAACGAAATAATAACAGATGCATCAACCATTCTGTTTTATTTCCTCATCAATTTTCTTTTTCGTTTCCTTCCTTGATTTTGATCTTTTGTATGCTTTTGGTTTTTCTTCAACCTTCGGCGGTTTTTGAGGAACAGGAATTCTTGTTTTTATTTTTTTTGATGCAGTATTTGTCTTTGATTTTTTCATAATAATCTGAAAGCAGAAACGTGCTCTGATTCTACTTTTATGAATTGAATATTTGAGACGATCTTAAATTAAAATATTGCATAAATAAAAGGCGCTAATGCAGAACCTTGGGTTAAAACAATTAAAGCTCCGAGCAGAACAAGAAAAACAATAATTGGCACAAGCCACCATTTTTTTCTTACTTTCAGAAATTCCCAAAGCTCTGATAAAATTGAAAGTTTACTCATTTCTATTCCTTTAACTTTAATTATAAAATTCCTATTAGCAGTTAATCAAATAAATTTTAATTACCCAATCAATCATTCATTCAATCAACCAATCATTCAATCAACCATTCCTTTAAAACTGTCTTTCATAGTCAATTTTTGTTTTAACTGTTTTTTCTCTTTTCTCCCAGTAAGTTGCTGCATTCTTATCAAATCCCAAAGGCATAAATTTTTTACCGACTAACTTTGCTAAAATTCCAATCGGAGTAACAACAAAATAAAACAGTATAGTTAAAATAACCCGTGACATTATAAATCCCAGTACAAGCGAGAGTCCAATCCACAATTTGTGAAATGGTCTTAACAAAGGAATTGCTATGTAAGAAAGAATGATAAAAATTCCTCCTGCCAATGAAAAGTAAACAAAGGAACTTTTACCAATCCACCAGAGAATAAATGAAATTAATATCAGTACTATTCCTACTGTTATTCCTGTTTTCTTAACTGACTTTTCTGATGTGTCGATGTGTTTTAATTCTTCTTTTAACATAAAAATTTTTTACAATTTATTTATCAGACAGTTATTAATTAATAATAAAATAAACAATTTTATCATCTTTTCATCCAAAGTTTATCGAAGGATGACGGCTTTCAATCATTCACAGTCACACTTCGATAAACTCTGTGTGATACATAATTATGTCATCCTTAGCCTGTCGAAGGATGTCGTCTTTCAATCCAGTTGAAATTGTTTTCTCCAATCAATGTCTTCCTGCAAAGGTGTTTGATCTTCTTTTGCAAGCAGATAATTTCCAAGCACAAGATAATCAATATTCGTCCGCATAAAACATTTGTACGCGTCTTCTGGAGTGCACACAATCGGCTCACCTCTTACATTAAATGAAGTATTGATTATAACAGCGCAACCTGTTTTCTTCTCAAATGTTTCTATGAGCTTATGATAACGCGGATTCGTTTCCTTATGAACAGTTTGTAACCGTGCTGAATAATCGACATGAGTTATAGCAGGAATATCCGAACGAATAACATTCAGTTTATCAATTCCCCAGAGCTTTTCTTCTTCTTCTGTCATCTTTCTTCTTCTTTCCTTTTTGACATCGGCAACAAGAAGCATATAGGGACTTTCTTTATCTATTTCAAAATACTCACCAACTTTTTCATAAAGTACAGACGGCGCAAATGGTCTGAATCCTTCTCTGAATTTTATTTTGATATTCATTGTTGCCTGCATTTTAGGTGAACGCGCATCACCAATTATTGATCTTGCACCTAATGCACGAGGACCAAATTCCATTCGTCCATCAAACCAGCCAATTACTTTTTCATCCGCAATTAAATCAGCAACTGTATTTATCAAATCATCATCGTTTAATTTTTTTGCTTTAAGATTTTTTGATTGGATAAAAGAATAAATTTCTTCATCTGAAAATTGAGGACCGAGATATGAACCCTTTTGCTGATCAGTTTTGCCATCAGCAGTTCTTTGATTATTAAAATATTTATACCATCCGATTAGTGCCGCACCAAGCGCTCCGCCTGCATCTCCCGCTGCAGGTTGAATCCAGATATTTTCAAAAGGTCCTTCTCTTAGTAATCTTCCGTTTGCAACGCAGTTTAGTGCAACTCCACCAGCAAGACAAACATCTTTCAAACCGGTTTCTTTGTAAACATGATTGCCAATCTTCAAAACAATTTCTTCGGTTACTTCCTGAAGTGAACGGGCAAGATCCATTTCTTTCTGAGTAAGTTTTGTTTCAGGCACTCTTGGCGGTCCGCCAAATAACTTATGGAATTTTTCATTTGTCATCGTTAGACCCTGACAGTAATTGAAATACTCCATATTCATTCTGAATGAACCATCTTCTTTTACATCAATAAGATGATCATAAATCAGATGTTTATACTTTGGCTCGCCGTAAGGTGCAAGGCCCATTACTTTGTATTCACCTGAATTAACCTTAAATCCTGTGTAATAGGTAAAAGCTGAATAAAGCAAGCCGAGTGAGTGTGGAAATTTAATGTCAGCTAAAAGTTGTATATCATTCCCGTCTCCAAAGCCAAAAGATGTGGTAGTCCATTCACCAACACCGTCCATTGTTATAATTGCTGCTTTCTGAAAAGGCGATGGATAAAAAGCACTTGCAGCGTGTGATTCGTGATGCTCGGGAAAAATTACTTTACCTTCATAACCAAGTTTATCTTTTATCATTTCTTTCATCCAGAGCTTTTCTTTTATCCACAAAGGAATTGCTTTGATGAAAGACTGAAATCCAATTGGTGCATAAGTAAGATAAGTCTCCAACAAACGTTCAAACTTTAGAAAAGGTTTATCGTAAAATGCAACCAGATCAAGTTGATTTGCAGTGATGCCGGCTTCCTTCAGACAATATTCAATCGCTTTCTGAGGGAAATTATGATCGTGCTTTTTACGGGTAAATCTTTCTTCCTGTGCTGCTGCTATAATCTCACCATTTTTTACTATGCAGGCAGCACTGTCGTGATAAAATGCCGAAATACCGAGTATGTACATAATGTTTAAAATATTTTTTGTGAAAGTTATATGTAAAGTTAGAATATTAAAAGTTTGTAGAGACTGGGCATGCTCTGTTTCTACAAAGTGGGTTATATTTTTACCAGTTTAGGATTGGAAATTACACCGAAACAAAAAAGATGGTTTTGATCAGATAATTTGGATGCAGAGACTTGCCGCGGCAAGTCTCTGCATTATCAATATCCCAAACATTTGTAGAGACACGCTGCGGCGTGTCTCTACTCATTTTGTATTTATGCAAACATAAAGACACAAAATTTTTCTAAATCATAATTCGAGATTTTCAGGATTATTTTTCTCTATTTCCCATTTCAAAGGATTTTGTTCAATGTACTTTCTGATTT
>CALHAB010000071.1 GCA_937934185.1 uncultured Ignavibacterium sp.
TTTTTTGATACCGTAATATTAAATTCGGTAACGCAATATTTCCCCAGTCAACAGCATCTGTTAAAAGTCATTAATAAAGCCGTCGATTATTTATCAGACAACGGATGTTTGTATATAGGCGATGTTCAAAGTTTCAAATTACTGGAAAATTTCCATCTGAATGATCAATTAAATCACATTTCTGAAAGCGAAACAGTAAAAGATTTTCTCCATATTGTAAAAAAGAGAATTGAAAATGAAGAAGAACTTGTAATTGATCCTGAGTTTTTCTATTCCTTACCATCCCTGAATAAAAGAATTTCAAGAGTAGAGGTTAAACTGAGGAGGGGAGAATCACTTAATGAAACTACCCAATATCATTACGATGTATTTATTTACACAAAGCAGAAATTCCAGACAAGTTCGAATACTATTGAATTATTCTGGGGAAAGGATATTTTTGATTTTGAAAGCATTCATTCAGCAATCAGTAATAATGCGAAAGATATAATTTATATCTACGATATTCCCAATAAAAGAATTTCACTCAATCTTAAAAAAGAAAAAGTTATCAGGAAACTTGACGATTCAGCTTTGCTTTCTGATTGCTTGTCTGAAATATCTGATGATAATTGTTCTATAAATCCGGAAGACTTATGGAATCTTTCAGAAATTACTAATTGTAAAGTAGAATTGGTAATATCGGGAAACGCTGATCCAAATAATTTTGATGCAGTATTCATTAAAAACGAGAAGGTTAATGGTTATCATATACGAAATAGCAACCTTCAGTTTAGTTCTGTTGATGATCTATCAAATAAACCTCTTAACAATATCTATAAACATGAGATAACAGAAAAAATTAAAAAAGAGATCAGGGAAAATTTACCTGACTATATGATACCTTCTCTGATAATTCCAATTGAAAAATTTCCACTTACTCCAAACAATAAAATTGATAAAAAAGCTCTTGCGGAAAAAGATATTACAGGTATTGTTTCTAACACATCCTCAGCCAAAGCTGAAACTGAAATACAAAAAATATTAGTTGAGATATGGGAAAATCTTCTCGGCATCTCAGGAATCGGTATTGATGATAATTTCTTTGAGCTTGGAGGTCATTCAATTCTTGCAGCACAGATGCTTGCTGATTTTGAAAAAACAACCGGACATAAAATTCCTCTCGCAGAACTATTTACGGCTCAGACAATAAGACAACTCTCCAATTTAGTTGAACATGTGAAACCAAAATTAAACTGGAATACTCTTGTTGAAATAAAAAAGGGTAATAAAAGTAAGTTGCCTTTATTTTTGATTCACGGTGCCGAAGGAAATGTTCTCTTATACAAAGATTTGGCAAAACATTTACATTCTGATCAACCTGTTTATGGACTTCAGGCAAGAGGTTTAAATGGAGAAGATCATATTCATCGATCAATCGAAGAAATGGCAGCTGATTATATCAATGCGATAAAATCAGTTCAGCCGAAAGGACCTTATAATATTGGCGGCTACTGTATGGGCGGTACTGTTGCTTTTGAAATTGCTTTACAACTCTCAAAAGATGGTGAGCAGAT
Source organism: uncultured Ignavibacterium sp. (assembly GCA_937934185.1). GTDB lineage: Bacteria > Bacteroidota > Ignavibacteria > Ignavibacteriales > Ignavibacteriaceae > Ignavibacterium. The sequence goes on from CALHAB010000071.1 coordinate 1,557, forward strand.
TGCAAATGTATTTTTATTGGAAACATATAACACTTGTTTACTCGATCCTGTTGAAATTGAGAATAACAGAATCAAAGAAAAAATTCAGAATCTGAAATTTCACTTTGATAATATTAAAAATATAAAAGGTAAAGACAGGATAAACTTTATTCAAAGTAAAGCACGCACAGCAATAAAAAGAACTTCGGCAAGAATAAGTAAAATTAAATCATCAATTTTTTCACAAACTAATGATACTGTTTCAGATCACATAATTTTAACTTTGCGCGATGCAAATGATAAAGCACAGGCGGAATATGTTCCTGAATTATTTGATGGTAAAGTAGTTTTATTAAGACCAAAGGTAAGTTTCTCCACTGAACCTGATCCTGAGTTTGGCTGGCGTGAATTTGTTTCCGGCGAATTGAAAGTACATAATCTTGATGTTGCTCCGAGAGGAATGTTAACAGAGCCCTTTGTTAAACAAACGGCCGAGTTAATTGAATTTGAAATGAGCAATTGACGCAATGAATCAAAAAATGTTTAAGCGAAACGAATTAGTAAGAGTTAAGTCATTTGATAAAATTGTTCAAACATTGGATGATGATAGTTGTCTTGATGGACTTCCGTTTATGCCCGAGATGATAGAATATTGTGGTAAAGTGTTTCACATCCTTGTTAAAGTTGAGAAGACCTGTGTTGATAACCCCACTATGTTTATGGCAGAGTTCAGAAATAATGATGTTTATTTTCTCAATGATCTCAGATGTTCGGGTTTATATCATGATGGGTGTCAGAGAGCTTGCAGACTATTCTGGAAGGAAAGCTGGCTCGAGCCGGTCTCTGAACTGGCTGAGAATGAAGAATCAGATTCTGAATCAATTACTAAAGAAGTTTTGATAAACCGACTGAAAACAAAATTGTCGGATGAAAAATATTTTTGTCAATCTACCCAATTAAAAGAAGCCACAGTTCCTTTAACTGCTAAAGAAAAAATCATTAAGTTATTTACAGATATTAAGATTGGCACATATAACTGGGTTGAGGCAATAAAACTCTTAGTTAATCCATTGTTGAGGAAGTTAGTTAATAAGATAAGGAATCTTCATCCGGCAGGTGTATTAACAAGAACCCCTGAAGAGATATTAAATCTTCAACCTGAGGAAACAGTAGAGGTCAGAACTTATGATGAAATTCTCTCAACTCTGGATAAGCGGGGAAAAAATAAAGGTCTGGCTTTTGAACCCGATATGAAATTTTTTTGTGGTAAACAGTTTAAGGTAAGAAACAGATTGGAAAGAATGATTCTGGAAAAAAATGGTAAGATGATAGAAGTTAAAAACAGTGTCATACTTGAAGGTGTAACCTGTGAGTGTTATTTCGCTTTTGGCGGCTGTCCCCGAAAAGAATTTCAATATTGGCGAGAGATATGGCTTAAGAGAGTTATATAATACACTTTAAGTCAAGCTGAAAACCTTCGAGGTTTGGATAAAATTACAATCGATATAGTAGTAGTATCCATAGTTATTAGTAAAAACCTCGAATGTTTAATTCTTATTCCACTAGCATTAGTAAAAAAGTTACATCATCTTTATTACTCCCAAATTGATTCGGATGATTCATCTTAAATTTTATTAAAAAATTTTTATTCAAAAATTACCTTGAACATATGACAAATGATAAAGCTGCGGTCTCTGTTACCACCAAAAAAATACTTGCATTAGTAATCTTACTTTGGATAATAATACAATTATTGATTTCTCTTCCTGATTCAATTCTTGATGACTGGATGAGCTGGCGTCAGGCAGATACTCAGAATATTGCAAGAAATTTTTATAAATATGATGAGAGCATATTTTATCCTCAGATTAACTGGGGTGGAAATGGTCCCGGATATGTTGAAAATGAGTTTCAGCTTTATACATATCTGATTTCTAAAATTTTTATTCTTACAGGCGAACATACTCTGCCGGGACAATTACTAAGTCTGATATTTATCATCATCACCTCTTTATTTCTTTTTAAGTTAGTCATTTACCGGTTTAATGATGAAAGAGCAGCTGTTTTCGGTACAATCGTTTTTCTCGTTTCGAACGGACCGATACATCTTTCAACAGCAATCATGCCTGATGCACTTTCAATTATGTTTTATTCTATTGGATTGTATTCATTCATAAAATATATCGACCAGAAAAGTCAGACCTATCTTATATCTTTTATAATATTTACTGCACTGGCAGGACTTGTAAAACCTTTGGCATTGAATCTTGGAATAATTCAATTTTTTATTTTGTTATTTGGAAGAAGAGAATCATTAAAAGACTTTAAAGTTTGGCTTGGATGGTTTGTTATAGTAATAATTGTTGGTTCATATATGTACTTCTCTTACAATCTTTATCTAAAGTACGGAAATACATTTGGAGTTATAGGCGGTGAGAAAAAATTTCCAACATTACATGGATTAACTGTTCTGATTCACTACCCAAAATTATTCTATATGACTGTTGTCTGGGGTTTAGGTATAACAGGGTGGTTTTCTCTGGTCTATTTACTTTTAAAGAAAAAATTCACGAATATCGAATGGGCAATGCTAATTGGTAATGTTGTAGCGGTATTTATTGCAATGAGGTATATGGTGAATCAGGGATTTAGTCCTCACTACTATATTTTTATGTGTTTCTGGGGCGCTTACCTGTCCGGTTATGCATTTAAACTATTGGAGGAAAATTACTCGCAGAAGGGAATGAAAGTAAGGTTTGTTACATCAGTCTCAGTGATAATAGTGATAATATTTGCTGCACATCTTTTTCACAGGACACATCCTTTAAGAATTCATTATCATCCGAATGTAAATAAAACCGGTTATAAGCTTAAAGAAATCGCTGAGCCAAACTGTCTGATAATAGTGAGAAGTATAGCTAATGAAAAAGAACGCAGCACATGGGGAAACAGAATGAATAACTTTGAAGATCCACGAGTGTTTTACATTACTGATCTGCACGGCTGGTCACTGCCAAGAGATTATAAAGGATACGAGAAAGTTTCAGAATATCGGAGGTTAGGTGCAAAATATTTTGTTGAACCCTACAAAAATCCTGTGGATTCACTGTTAGAACTTTATCTTGTAGAAAATGCAGTACTCGTTTATGCTGATAATAATGGAAGAATTTATAAGTTTAAATAACCAACTATAACTTTTCTGATATAACTTGAATAAAATTTCAAAACATATAGATGTATTGCTTACAAACGGCTGGGATCGTATTGCTTATAATATTCTGAGAGGATTAACATCGGAAGGTTTAAAGGTAGCTTTTGGTACAGATAATTATCTTGGAATGGGTTACTACTCAAAATATGCTTCAGAAAAATTCTTACATCATAATTATAAAAAATCAGAAGCATTATTCATTTCGGATTTAATTACCATGATCAAAAAATTCTCTCCGAAAGTTTACATTCCAACTGGTGAGGAAATTTTTGCTGTTAGCAGAAATTATGAAACACTCAGTAAAACAGGAATTCAAATCCCTGTTTCCGATATAAAAACTCTGGAAGCACTCAACAATAAAATTTATAGTTTCAGAATTGCTGAATTATCAGGTATTCCTGTTCCCCAGACAATCATACCAACAGATATAAAAGATATTGATAATTTTATTAGTGACAACGGACTGCCAGTAATTATCAAGCGCGGATGGTCAAGGTCTGCGCAGGGAGTTTACAAGGTCGATAAAAATAATTTTTCAAATATCCAAGAGTTAATTCAAAAATATAATCTGGAATTTGGAAAATTTGTAATTCAAAAATTTGTTTTTGGTGAAACTTATGGTGTATCAC
>CALHAB010000072.1 GCA_937934185.1 uncultured Ignavibacterium sp.
CTTCAATAACTCTCCACATCAATTGACGAAACCCCACAATTAATTTTAATATATAACTTTTTCTCTGCTGTGTCAAAGTTCGGTGTTCGGTACAAATCCGATTTAATTTTTGTAAAGCCAACAAAGTTTTTACTTGATAAAGCTGCATCTGTTTTTATTTCACACCCGATTTCTTTCGGGATTAAAATATCCATATCAGATGCTCCTGCGTTTATTTCAAGATCAGAAGTTGAGATAAGATTACCATATTTAACTCTTAATGCAGCCGCGCCCATATCAATATTTAATTTTCTTACATTGAACGGAGTTAAATCCAGATCAAGTGATGACGCTCCAACATCGAAATTTAAATCCCACTCGGGATTAGGGTTTAATGAAATTTCAACACGGTTCTTATAATTGTCTTTACCAAGCTTAATACTCTTTCCCTTCATTTCAAAAAATATTTCAGAGTATGAACCAGCATCATTTCTCCGAATTGCATAAAGATCTTTAGGTCCTTCAGTCTTGAAATCAACTAATTTATCGGTGGTTGAAAATAACTTGAATGAACCTGCTCCGCCGTTAAAATTAAGTGCGGCTGTTTTAATTGAATCATTATAATTCTGTGTAAAGTATGTCGTATCAAAACCAACACTATTATTATCATCAAATATTATATCGAAATCACTTCTAATTAGTTCTGTTGTAGCACTTACTGAAGCAAAAATTGATAAAGCCAGAATTATTCCAGCTAATGCAGCTATTATTGCTTTACCAATCTGATTTTTCAGCATTATAGAAACGCCTATAAGAATTAAAACCATCGGCCAGAATTTCCAGGCAGTTGACCATTGGAAATCTATATCCATTAAATTTCCTATTAGAACAAGTCCACCGAGTGAAATAAAAAACATTCCCCAGAAATAATGTGAAGTTTTCATTGTTTCACCTCATAATGATTATTTCTTGCATTGAGAATTAATGCTAATCCGATTCCGATTAGAATTAAAGGCCAGAAATCGTGGAAGCTGAATCTTGGAACAAAATTATCCAATAAAAACAAAGTACCAATAAAAATTAAAATTATTCCGGCTAAAGAATTTTTATTCATTCTTCTTTTCTCAATAACAAAATTACGAAATGAATTGTCGCTTGGGTTTGTTTGTCCGGTCTCAGAGTCATTACCAGCAGAGTTTTGCTGATTTTGTTTTGGAATTGTAAAAGGCTTCTGGGGAATCACAATCCAAAGAATTATATAAGCTAAAATTCCACCTCCACCGAATAGTACTGCAACAATAAAAAGAACTCTAACAATCACCGGATCAATATCGAAATATTCTCCAAGTCCGCCGCAGACTCCTCCCAGCATTTTGTCAGTATATGAACGATACAATCTCTTTTCCATTTTCCGACTCCTTTCTGAATAAAATTTCTACTGTAAACTTAATACCATTTTTGATGGAAGGCATTTTATATGTTATTAACGGTTCATTCATATTAGATATGGTAAATTGCTCTTATGTTCGGGCGAATGGAATCGGTAAATAGTAGTTGTTGAAATTTTTTTTAATTAACCATCTGCAGAAAAAGATTTCAGAATTAGTTTTGTTTACAATCGTGATTTAAACTTATTGTAAAATCTTTCGGATAACATATTTTAGTTCAACATATTATCAAAATCTTTGTAAAAAATTTTATGAAACTTGCTTTATGTCAGATTGATCCGATTATAGGTGACCTTGATTATAATAAAAACAAAATTTTGGATGGCTATAAAAAAGGAATTGAAGCCGGTGTAGATTTAGTAATCTTTCCTGAATTATCACTCGTTGGTTATCCTCCTTTGGACCTTGTTGAAAAGAAAGAATTCAGAGTTGCTGTAAGCAAAGCCGCAAACGAAATTGCTACAAAAACCGGCTCGGTTGGACTCATCTTTGGTGCAATAACAGAGGACGATGATTTAATTGGAACTGATGTCCATAACTCAGCTTTACTTTGCTATGATGGAAAAATTCAATTCGTTCAGCACAAGACTTTAATTCCTAATTACGATGTATTTGATGAGATGCGATATTTTGATCCGTCAAAAGAAGTTTTTGTTCACGAATTCAAAGGTGAAAGATTAGGAATATCAATTTGTGAAGATATCTGGAACGATGCTGATTATTGGTATCGAAGAAGATATACAAGAGATCCCATCCAGGAATTGCTGCAGAAAAATGCAACGGTTTTAATAAATATCTCTGCAAGTCCTTATTCTTATGGAAAGAGGCAGGCAAGAAGAGATATGCTTTCAACTTTATGCAGAACGGATAAACTTCCTCTTGCTTATACTTGTTGCGTCGGATCTCAAACTGATTTGATATTTGATGGCGCTAGTATGTGCTTTGACAAAAAAGGAAGATTAGTAAAAATCGGAAAAACTTTTCAGGAAGATTTTATTTTATTCGACACAAATGCAGACTATGATGAAATTACTAAATGCGAATCAACATTTGAAGAAGAAGTGTATAATGCACTTGTTTTCGGTTTAAAAGAATATTGTACAAAGCTGAATTTCAAAAAGGCAGTTGTTGGACTCAGTGGTGGAATTGATTCAGCACTTGTTACCTGCATAGCAGTTGATGCTCTCGGTGCAGAAAATGTTCATGTTTTTCTGATGCCTTCAAAATATTCAAGTGCAGGAAGTATAAATGATTCAATCGCACTGATTAAAAATTTAGGAATCTCTTTTAATAATGTAAGCATCCAACCGGTGGTTGATGAAACATTATCTCAACTAAGGCCTGTTTTCAAAACTATTAAAGGAGTTACAGAAGAAAATCTTCAGGCAAGGATTCGTGGTTTGTATCTGATGGCTTATTCAAATAATGAAGGACATTTATTACTCACAACCGGCAATAAATCTGAAATGGCTGTAGGTTATACTACTCTTTACGGTGATATGGCTGGTGGACTTGCAGTGATTGCTGATGTTTATAAAACTGATGTTTATAAAATTTCTAATTACATCAATCGGAATAAAGAAGTTATTCCTGAAGCAATTATTGAAAAACCTCCGTCAGCAGAGCTCAAACCAAATCAAACTGATCAGGATACATTACCGCCTTATGACTTGCTTGACAGAATTTTAAGAATGTATCTTGAGGAGAATAAAGAGTTTAATGAGATAAAAAAAATTATCGGTGATGAAAAAGTTGTAATGAAAGTTTTAAGAATGGTTGACTTAAGTGAATACAAACGCAAACAAGCTGCACCTGCACTAAGAGTATCTTCAAAAGCTTTCGGTTATGGAAGAAGATATCCAATAGTTCAGGGTTGGCGTAAATGAAAGAATATTTTATGAGACTTATGAATTACCAGGAATAGTCATTTGAGCATAATGAAAAACCTTAAACTTGATTTATATAAAGAACATTTACTTCCTTAATTTGAATTTAAGAAAAAATTGATTAAAAGTCTTTTGTAACAAAAATCAGAATTATACAAACATAATTTTTTGAGGAATGATGAGAAAAAAAATATTGAACATTATTGCAATACTGACTGTGGTTTCTTCAAATTTATTTTCACAATTTGGTGGAAATCCTGATATAGTCGAAATAAAAAGCTATTCATCCTTTGATAAAATTTATCCGGGGTCTGAGTTTAAAGTTGCTATTAAACTAAATATTGCCGAAACCTGGCATATAAATTCAGATAAACCAAAAGAAGATTTTCTGGTTCCAACGGAACTTAATCTCAATGAACTTTCCGGATTTCAATTAGTAAAAAAAGCATATCCCGAAGCAAAGGAATACAAATTCAGTTTCTCGGATACTCCTTTGTCTGTTTGGGAAGGTGAATTTTATATCGGTGCCATAATAAAAGTTGATGAAAATGTCCAACCTGGTAATTATAATCTGGTTTTCAATCTTGATTATCAGGCCTGCAATAATCAAAGTTGTCTGGCACCAACTTCAGTTTCAGATACACTTTTAATTGAAGTTGCAGATAAATCTACACCAGTAAATCAAATTAATCAGGAAATATTTGAAAAGATTAATATTGCAGAATCACCAATAACTGTTCAAAAAAGTGATGAAGAAAATTCAATCTCATCTACATTAGAAAAGAGCGGATTGTTAGTTGGATTATTCTTCGTATTCATTGGTGGACTCGCATTAAATCTTACTCCTTGTGTTTATCCTTTAATTCCAATTACTATTGGTTATTTTGGCGGCCAAAGCGAAGGTCGTACAAGCAGACTAACTTTGATGGGATTGTTATTTATGCTTGGAATGGCTGTAACATATTCAATCGTCGGAGTTGTTACTTCATTAACTGGTGCTGTATTTGGAGCATTGCTTCAGAATACAATAGTAATTCTAATTATAGTTGCAATTTTTATTGTACTATCTCTCAGTATGTTCGGAGTTTATGAATTTAAAGTGCCTGATAGTTGGGTCGCAAAAGCTGGTGGTGCAAGAGGAGGTTACTATGGCGCATTCTTTATGGGTTTAACGATGGGAATTGTAGCAGCTCCTTGCATTGGTCCTTTTGTTCTTGGTTTGGTTACTTATGTTGCGGCAAAAGGTGATCCTTTATTCGGCTTTTTGATGTTCTTCGTATTAGCACTTGGGTTAGGTCTTCCTTATCTCTTTCTCGCAATTTTTTCGGGTAAAATTAAAAATCTTCCTCGTGCCGGAATGTGGATGGATGCAGTGAAACATATTTTCGGATTTATACTTCTTGGAATGGCACTTTACTTTTTACTTCCGCTGCTTCCCAAAGAAATTTCAGGTTATATTCTTCCAGCTTTCGGAATTATTGCAGCAACTTATATTCTTTTCTTTGATAAAGCTGCAAGGGGTGTTAAAGGATTTACAATATTCAAAACAGTTTTTTCAATTCTTGTAATTGCAATTTCTGTTTGGGCTTTGATCCCTTCCGAAAAACAATCCATTGATTGGCAAAAATATTCTGACTCAGCTTTAACAAGCTTTGAGGGAAAGAAAGGTGCTATCATAGATTTTTATGCTGACTGGTGTATTCCCTGTAAAGAACTTGATGCATTAACATTCTCTGATGCAAATGTTATTGAAGAATCTAAAAAATTTATCACTCTTAAAGCTGATATGACCAAATCATTAGCTCCGGAAGTATCTGCACTCAGAGATAAATACAAAATTGTTGGTGTTCCAACAGTACTAATTCTGAATTCAAAAGGTGAAGAGATTAAGAGAATTACAGGATTCATAAATGCAGAGGAATTTTTAGGAATAATCCGTGGTGTTCAATAAATATTCAATTGATAATTCACATTGCTCTTAGTAGTTTTGAAACGGCAATTATTAAACTTTATTAAGTGAGAAAAAATGGAAACAGAGAAAGAAAAAGAGTTACTTCAATTAAAAGAAGTGACAATCAGATTCGCAGGTGATTCCGGTGATGGTATGCAATTAACCGGAACACAATTCAGTGAAACAACCGCTCTTGTTGGTAATGATCTTAACACACTCCCTGACTATCCAGCTGAAATCAGAGCCCCTGCAGGTACAATTTATGGCGTCAGCGGATTCCAGTTACACTTCAGCAGTGAAGATATTTTTACACCTGGTGATCAACCTGATGTATTAGTTGCTATGAATCCGGCTGCTCTTAAAAAGAATCTTCCGGAATTAAAAAAGGGAGGAATGATAATAGTAAATTCTGATTCATTCGATATAAAAAACCTCAATCTTGCTCATTATGAATCAAATCCCCTGGAAGATGGATCGCTCGATGGTTATCAGGTTTATCAGGTTCCAATCAGTTCCTTGACTGCTAATGCTCTTGAAGGTGTTAAGCTCAGCCCAAAAGAAGTTGCCCGCGCTAAAAACTTTTTTGCATTGGGTTTGATGTATTGGTTATTTAACAGGCCAATTGATAAAACAGTACAATGGATTCATGAAAAGTTTGCGAAAAATCCCGAATACATTGAAGGAAATGAAAAAGCACTTCGTGCCGGATATAATTTTGGTGAAATGACTGAATTATTTACTGCCAGATATACTGTTGAACCGGCAAAACTTCCTAAAGGAACTTATAGAAGCATTTCGGGAAATGAAGCAACTGCTTTGGGATTTTTAGCTGCTTCGGTTAAAAGTGGATTGCCGTTATTCCTTGGTTCATATCCGATTACTCCGGCTTCAGAAATAATTCAATATCTGAGCACATATAAAAACTTCGGAGTTAAAACATTTCAGGCAGAAGATGAAATTGCTGGAATAACGACTGCAATCGGAGCTTCATTTGCCGGAAACCTTGCTATTACATCTACAAGCGGTCCTGGTTTAGCTCTAAAGACAGAAGCAATCGGTTTAGCAGTAATGACTGAGCTGCCTCTTGTTATTATTGATGTTCAAAGAGGTGGACCAAGCACAGGTCTTCCGACAAAAACTGAACAGGCAGATCTGCTTCAGGCAGTTTGCGGAAGAAACGGTGAAGCTCCGGTACCTGTACTTGCAGCTGCAACTCCAAGCGATTGTTTTAATATGGCAATAGAAGCTTCAAGAATTGCGATTAAATATATGACTCCGGTTATTCTCTTAACAGACGGTTATATTGCCAATGGCTCAGAGCCGTGGAAAATTCCACATGTAAATGAGTTGCCTGAAATTCCTGTAAAATTCAGAACGGAGAAAGAGGGTTTTTATCCTTATTTGCGCGATGAAAATCTTGCGCGACCTTGGGCTATTCCTGGAACTCCCGAATTAGAGCACAGAATTGGTGGATTGGAAAAATCTGATATCTATGGTAATGTAAGTTATGATCCTGATAATCATCATAAAATGGTAACACTCCGTGCTAAGAAAATCAAGAATATTGAAAACGATATTCCTTTACTCGAAGTCGAAGGTGAATCCAGCGGTGAATTGTTAGTGCTTGGCTGGGGTGGAACATATGGTGCAATAAAAGAAGCTGTTAACAAAGCTCGTGCTCAGGGTTACAAAGTTTCTCAAGCTCACTTCAGATATATTAATCCATTCCCTAAAAACACCGAACAGGTATTAAAGAGCTTTAAGAAAATTTTAATCCCTGAAATTAATCTTGGACAATTAGCAAAACTGATCAAGAGTGAATTCCTGGTTGATGTTCAGCAATTTAATGTTGTAAGAGGTTTACCGCTTCGTGTTGCTGACATAGTTGATCAAATTATAAAGACCCTTGGAGGTAACAATGGCAAATAATGTTGAAGTAAAAGAAATTAAATACACGGCAAAAGATTTTGCTTCAGATCAGGAAGTAAGATGGTGTCCTGGCTGTGGTGATTATTCGATATTAGCACAGGTTCAGAGAACTTTTCCTGAAATTATCGATAGACCCAAAGAAAAAATAGTCTGGGTTTCAGGCATCGGTTGTTCAAGCCGATTTCCTTACTATATGAATACCTACGGTTTTCATGGAATTCACGGAAGAGCTCCTGCAATTGCAACAGGAGTGAAACTGGCTAACCCGGAATTATCTGTTTGGGTTGCAAGCGGCGACGGTGATTTACTGAGTATTGGCGGAAATCATTTTATTCACGCCTGCAGAAAAAATATTGATTTAAAGATTCTGATGTTTAACAACAGAATTTACGGTTTAACAAAAGGCCAGTACTCACCAACTTCTGAAAAGGGAAAAATTACAAAAACTACACCATATGGTAGTGTTGATTATCCTTTTAATCCACCAATGCTTGCATTAGGTGCGGAAGCTTCTTTTATTGCCCGTTCAATTGACCGTCATCCAAAACACCTGCAAGAAATGATCAGAAGAGCAGGACTTCATAAAGGTACTGCTTTCATTGAAATCTTTCAGAACTGTAATATATTTAATGATGGGGCATTTGCTCTTCTGACAGAAAAAGATACTAAGGATGATCATGTTCTTGAACTCGTTCATGGTCAGCCGATGATATTTGGTAAGAATAAAGATAAAGGCATTAAGCTCGATGGATTGACTCCTATGGTTGTGGATTTGACTTCAGGTAAATATTCCAAAGATGATTTGTGGGTTCACGATGAATTTGATCCTAATCCCGCAAGAACAGCTATCCTTGCTATGTTTGATGAAACACCCGGTTTCCCAACTCCGATTGGAATTTTCCGTCAGATAATCAAAGAAACTTATGACGAAGGATTGTTCAGACAGATTGAAGAGGTTAAAAAGAAAAAAGGCGAAGGTGATCTCGAGAAAATTCTCTTCAGTGGAAATGTCTGGGAAGTTAATTAACGGCATTTTATTCACTAGTTTCGAATCAGAGGGCTTGAACTATCAAGCCCTTATTCATTAATCTATGGTAAATTTTCAAAAGCTAAAGAACATAATTCTTTCAAATAATTCATTTCTCATTACTACTCATGTTAATCCGGATGCAGATGCAATTGGTTCTGAAATTGCTTTTTATCAACTTCTCAATGCACTCGGAAAAAAATCTTTTATAATCAATCACAGCGAAACACCTTATAATCTGAAATTTCTTGATGTTGATAATGTTATCAGACAATTTAATCTGGATGATCATGCAGATTTATTTAATAAGGTTGATGTGCTGGTGGCATTGGATTTTAATCGTGTTGACAGAACTGTAAGTATGATAAAAAATTTTCAACAATCGAAAGCAATTAAAATTTGTATTGATCATCATCAGGATCCTGAAAGGTTTGTTGATTATGAGTTTATAGATACTGAGTATTCTGCAACTGGCGAAATAATTTTCAACTTGATTTCGGAAACAAAAATAGTATCACTTACAAAGGAAATTGCAGAACCAATTTACGCAGCAATTATGACTGATACAGGTTCATTCAGATTTGAAAGAACAACTGCTAAACTTCATCGTAAAATTGCAACTTTGCTTGAAACAGGAATTAATCCAACAGAAATCTATGATAAGATCTATGATCAAAGTAAATTCAGCAAAATAAAATTACTTGGCAGAGCATTAAACTCTGTCGAGCTTTTTGCTGATGGAAAAATTGCTTATATGATAATTACACAGAAAGATTTTGAGGAATTTGGAGCAATCGAAAGCGATACTGAAAATTTTGTGAATTATAATCTCTCAATTGAAAATGTAGTTCTCGGTCTTTTGTTCATTGAGTTAAAAAATGGTTTTAAGATTAGTTTTCGCTCAAAGGGAAATATACCTGTGAATAAATTAGCCGCAGAATTTGGCGGAGGAGGTCATACTAATGCCGCCGGTGCGAGATTTTTTGAACACAAAATGACAGAAGAGATTATCAATTCAATTCTGTCCGCAGCAAAAAAATATGTTAAATAAAATTAGGAGTGAGAATGTTTGATCTGAAGATAAATTCCGGTACTAAAAAAATATTTTATAAAAATCTCTCACTTGCTGTAAAATTTCTTATTGATGATGGTTCATTAAAAAAGAATGTATTGAACATTGAAAGAATATTTAATTGCAGATTAACAGAACTCCAGAAAAATAATTTTATATCAAAAGAAGTTGATGAAATAAGAATTGCTAAACCATCTGGCAAACCCGATGAAATAATTCTCAAAAAAATTAAGCTCAATGATCAGTTTGATGTTGATGTTTTCAGAAATTATCTTTCCTCGCTGGTTGAGAGAATCTCAAAAGAACAAATAAAATTTTTGCACATTACAATTCCTTCCTTCAGTATCTTTAAACAATATTTTGAAGATGAGGAATATTTTTATCAGACTTTTATCGAAGGAATATTCTTTGGCAATTATTCATTCGATAAATATAAAACTGAAAAAAAATCCCGTAAGAAACTCGAAGTATTTTTTTATGCTGAAAATGAAAAGAAAGTTAAAAATGCAATCAACACTGCAAATACCTTGATGAATGCTGTTTATTTTGTCAGAGATTTACAGAATGAACCTTCAAATCAACTTACTCCTGATCTGCTTGCAAAAAGAATTTCCTCTGAAGCAAAAATAGCAGGAATTAAATGTACAGTGTTTGACGAGAAAGAAATTGCAAAAAGGAATATGGGCGGTTTAATCGCTGTTGGAAAGGGAAGTATAAACAAACCAAAATTTATTGTTCTTGAATACAAACCAGTAGTAAAAACAGGTAAGATTAAAAAATCCAAACTGAAAAAAGTTGTTTTAGTCGGTAAAGGAATGACATTCGATTCAGGTGGAATTTCTCTTAAGCCGTCAAAATCAATGGGAGAAATGAAAAATGATATGGCTGGTGCATCGGTAGTTGCAGGAACATTGATTGCAGCAGCTAAAAATAAATTGCCTGTTCATTTATTTGGCATAATTCCAGCCGCTGAAAATATGCCATCAGGTGAAGCATTCAAACCCGGTGATATTATAAAAACAGCTTCTGGCAAAACTATTGAAGTTGATGATACGGATGCAGAGGGAAGAGTTATTCTTGCTGATGCACTTGACTATGCTTCAAAATTAAAACCGAATCAGATTATTGATCTAGCAACATTAACCGGTGCGGTTGTCGTTGCACTCGGGGATTTTGTTGCCGGACTATTTTCAAAGAGTGATGAGTTGGCTGAAAAACTATATAAAAGTGGAATGCGAACTTTTGATCGTGTTTGGCGTTTACCGCTATGGGATGATTATCATAAATTAAATGAAAGCTCTGTTGCTGATGTTAAAAATCTTGGCGGCAGGTGGGGTGGAGCAATCTCTGCAGCAAAGTTTCTGGAAAATTTTGTTGATAAAAAAATTCCCTGGGCTCATCTTGATATTGCAGGTCCGTCGATTCATAATGATTCGCGGCATTATACAAAAAAATATATGACGGGATTTGGTGTAAGATTATTGTTTGATTATTTAAAGAATAATTCCTGATTTTTTAATCGACCATCTTTAATTTCATAAATTCTGTCAGCCAGATTCATTAGTTCGGGATTATGAGTTACTATAACAAATGTTTTGTTAAACTCATCGCGAAGTCTTAAAATCAATTGATGAATTGATTCGCTGTTTTTTGAATCAAGATTTCCTGTAGGTTCATCTGCAAAAATAATTTTAGGATCATTAACCAAAGCTCTTGCAACAGCAACTCTCTGCTGCTCTCCGCCTGAAAGCTCAGCCGGTTTGTGATCTTTCCTTTCTATCATCCCAACTAACTCAAGTAGTTCTTCAGCTCTTTCAAGTGAATCTTTAAGATTAGCTCCCGATGCTAATTTGGGAATGGCAACATTTTCGGCAGAAGTAAACTCCGGTAAGAGATGATGAAACTGGAAAACAAATCCGATATTTTTATTTCTGAAGTGAGCAAGTTTTTCATCCGAATATTTAAAGATATTTTCTGATTCAAATAATACTTCACCGCTATCTGGTCTGTCTAAACCGCTTAAGATATGGAGTAAGGTTGATTTACCAGCTCCAGAAGCTCCGACAATTACTGATATTTTATTTTCCTCAATGGATAAAGAAATATCTTTAAGTACCTCGAGTTTTAATTTTTTGTTGTTCTGATAAGATTTAAAAATATTTTTCGATTCTAAAATAATCTTCATCACTATTCCCATTTAATTGATTGTAAAGCATCCACTTTTGCAGCTCTTCGGGCAGGGAAGAGCGCCGCAAGAAAAGTTAGCAGCATAGATGCACCTGCTACAAAAAAGAAATCTGAAATTCTTATTTCTAATGGAAGACTATCTATTTTATACATAGTAGGATCTAACGGATAAATGTTATAACTAATCTGAAGCCAGCAAATTAAATAACCAAGCATTACTCCGAAAAGGGTTCCAAAAATTCCTATAAGTATTCCTTCATTCAAAAAGATTTTTAGAATTGAAGTTTCTGTTACTCCAAAAGATTTCATTATTCCGATGTCTCTTTTCTTTTCAAGTACTGACATTGAAAGCGAACCAAGAATATTGAATGAAGCAACTGCTATGATAAGTGATAATAAAATATATGCAACCCATCTTTCAATCTGCATCACAGAGTAAAGTTCTTTATGAAAATCATACCAGGTATTTACTTCAGCGGTCTCATTGTCAATCAGAGTGCTTAGCTTGTTTTTTATTTCTTCTGATTTTGCTCTGTCACTTAGTTTTATCTCATAACCTTCAAATGAATTCTTAAATCCAAGTAATTGCTGACCTATTATTAAATCTGCAATAGCCAGAGATTCATCATATTCATTATTCTGTGAATAGAAAATTCCTTTAACAAGAAATTTTTTCGTTAAAGGAATAGACCCTTGCAATATTACCCCCTCGATATTTGCGGGTGAAACTATTGTAATGCTATCTCCTGAAACAGCTTCAAGTTTATCAGCTAATCTGATTCCAATAAAAATTCCATCGCCTGATTTCTCTGACAAGTCTGATTTTGTAAGTATCGTTAACTTATCAAAGTCATATAGTTGATTAATTTTTCCCAACTCAACAGCTCTTAAATTAATTACCTCAGTTTTACCTCTGTTCAAAGCAAGTACCTTACCTGAAACGAATGGAGAGAAGCTTTTTATTTCATTTAAACTATTAAGTTTTTCTTCTATTTCATTATGAAGTATATCTGTAGATTCTGACTTGAAAACTATTCTTAAATCCGGATCAAGACTGATTAAATAAGATGTAACAAGACTTCCGAAGCCGTTAAACACAGAGAGAACAACAATCAAAGCAGCTACACCAATTGTTATTCCAGCAATTGAAAGAAAAGAAATAATGGTAATGAAATTAAGTTTATGTCTGGAGATTAAATATCGTTTTGCAATAAATTTTTCTAAATTCATCAGTCAAACCTTAATGCAGTAACGGGATTAATTCTTGATGAAATAATGCTTGGTAAAAGCGAAGCCAGCAAAGCAAGAATCAAAGTTATTCCGGATACGATTAGAAAAATTTCAAAAGAAAAATCAAACGGTACTTTGGTAACAAAATAAACACTTGTGGGAACTTTAATGATGTTAAACTTTGATTGAATTTGCATAAGAGTTAACGCAAGTATGTTGCCTGCGATAGTTCCGATGATTGCAAGATAAATTCCCTGCAAAAGAAAGATTTGAATAATTTGCCTTCTCTTCGTTCCAAATGACTTGAGTATTCCAACTGAGTTTGTTCTCTCAATAACCATTAGTAAAAGTGTACCGACTATATTGAATACTGCAACAACTATTATAAGTCCAAGTATTATAGGAATAGGTTTTTTCTGGAGTGAAATCCATGTAAAAATATTTTTGTGAAGATCAAAAATACTTCTTGCGTAATAAGGATAATTCAATTCCTTCCTTAAGATATTAGTAAGACTATCGGCTTTTGAAATATCATTTAACTTAATATCTATTCCGTTCACCTCATCTTGCATTGAAAAAAGGTTTTGTGCAGACATTAAATTAGTAAAAGCAATAGAAGCATCGTATTCAGCTATACCGCTTTCAAAAATTGCAGCGATGGTAAATCGTTCAATATTAGGAGGATTATCAGGTGAGGGTAATTCATTTTTCTTTAATGCGAAAAGTGTAACTCTATCACCGACTTTCAGCAGTAATTTATTTGCTAAAGTTTTTCCTATTATAAGATTATTCATTGAATCCAGATTGGCGTTACCATCAATAATATTCTCCACAATTTTCCTTTTATATCCTTCATCAAAGATTCCTTTTATAGTTACGCCATCTTTTCTGTTTTTAAAACTAATCAAAGCTAAATTTGATAAGAAAGGTGAGGCATAATCCAGATTCATTCCGCAGATTGAATCGATTTTCATCAAGGAATTATCGATATCCGGCAGTTTAGTAGTAAAACTAAATACCTTGATGTGAGAATCAATATCAGTCAGTTTTTCTGTAAGTGTTTTTTCAAAACCGGAAATGACGCTTAGAGCAATAATCAAAGTGGCTACACCGAGAGCAATTCCGCCAATAGCGATTGTTGAAATCAAATTCAAAAACCGCGAATTCCGGTTAGATTTGATATACTTTTTAAAAATGAAAAATGAAAAACTCATTAGATTTTATTTGCTTTATTCAAATTTAAGTAATCACAGGATAGTATTGAAAAAATTGTGATATCATTTGAAAAAGAGAATTTTCGAAGTGTTAATTAATTGTTTTTTTTCAATACTTAATATATATTTTGCTCTCAATTTTTGAGATTTATTTGAAATACGGGGCGTAGCGCAGCCCGGTTAGCGCGCCTGCCTTGGGAGCAGGAGGTCGCAGGTTCGAATCCCGCCGCCCCGACTCAGCTGGAGATTTAAAAGCGCCCGTAGCTCAATAGGATAGAGCATCAGCCTTCTAAGCTGAGGGTTAGTGGTTCGAGTCCACTCGGGCGTACAAAAATTTTGAGTTGTTTTTTGAAAACCTGAAAATATCATAATGAAATTTTCTATTGAAAATTTTATAAAAGAGCATCAGCCCTCCAAGCTGAGGGTTAGTGGTTCTGCAAAGCATCCTTTGGAGAGTCCACTCGGGCGTACGAAAATTTTGATTATTTAGTTCTTTTAATCTTGATATTATATGGTGAGTATAGCTCAGTTGGTCAGAGCACCAGGTTGTGGCCCTGGGGGTCGTGGGTTCAAGTCCCACTACTCACCCATTGAAACTAAATTCAATAAATTTTAGTTTTGCATAGAAAGGCCCCATCGTCTAGTGGTTAGGACATCGCCCTTTCACGGCGGTAACAGGGGTTCAAATCCCCTTGGGGTCACAAATAATCCCGAAGATTCATTTCTTCGGGATTTTTTATTTGAATTAGTTTTTCAATTTCTTCACGGAGTTTGTCAAATATCTTTCGCGGCGATAACAAGGGTTCTGCAAAGCATCCTTCGGAAAATCCCCTTGGGGTCACGAGTAATCCCGAAGATTCATTTCTTCGGGATTTTTTATTTGAAGTGGTTTTCTAACTTCTTGAAAGATTTTGTCAACTGTCTTTCACGGCGGTAACAAGGGTTCTGCAAAGCATCCTTCGGAAAATTTTCTTCTGCATTGTTCAATTTGCTGAGCTTATTTTAGATAAGTTAAGAATTATTTCACAATTCCTTTTTACAAAAATGATTTTATCTTTTCTTTAAAAGCATTAGTTTTAAGTAACAAGAAGAGAGCAGTTTATGAAAGACTCATTTACAACTTTTTCCTGTCCTGATTCTTTCTCACTCCCCAAAAATAGATCAATTTTTAGATGGATTACTATCGATGATAATAATAGTGCATTAAAATTGGAATAATTTCGGAGTTATTTAATCAACCAATTTACTAAGGAAATTATGTTTATCGTGAAATGGGAAAAATCTAAAGTGATATAGTTTATTAAGCAAGGTTATTTTTATCATAATCCAATTGCACTACAAACCAAAACAGGTAAAATGTTTTTATTGAAATAAAATTAATAATAGGAGGTAATATGCTTAATAATTTTATTCATCTTTCTCTATCTTTTATTCTTTTTATTCAAATTTCATCAGCACAAACATGGATTAGAAAAAATGCAGGTTACGGTTTCTGGTCAATTGAAAAAGACTATGCCGGTAATATATATGCCGGCACAACAGGAACTGCCAGAGGAATATTCAAATCAATCGATGGCGGGGATACCTGGACAAATGTTTTTTCAACCGGTGCATCCAATTATCTCGATATAGCATTCGATCCGTTGAATAATGTCTATGTCGCTAACAGCTCTAACGGCTTGATAATTTCCACTGATGGCGGAAACTCATTCACTACTATTCCGGTAACTACTTTTGGAGGAAATTCAGTTAATACAGTTGCTTGTGGACAGAATGGTTTAGTACTGGTTGGTGTTACTTCTGGTGGTATTTACAGAAGCACAGATTATGGAGCAACCTTTAATCAAACACTATCAGGATACTCAATAGTTAGTTTGGATTTTGATAAGTTTGATAACAACAGAGTTTATGCAGGTTCATCTTCAACAACATTAAATGGTTTTTTTGTTTCAACAGATGCTGGCCAGACCTTTAGTGGTCCTTATAATAATGTTAATGTTTGGGAAATCCTTCAGAAACAAGATGGTACATTGTTAACCGTTTCTACCTCATCAGGTTATCCGGTCAGCAGGTCAACAGATTTCGGAATAACCTGGACAAATATCGGTATCACACCTGCAGCAATCAGAGGTGCTTGTCTGGATTTGGTAGAGGACATTTATGCTGCAGGAAATGGTGGCGTTTACAAATCCACTGACAGCGGAATTAGCTTTGTTAATTACAACCTGACTTTTTCTGCTAATAAAATAATTTCATACCAAAATAAAATACTCGTTGCCGTATCAGGCACTACTAACGGCGGAATATATGTTTACACTGATGAAACTATTCCGGTTGAATTGGTTAACTTTAAAGCAAAAGTAAATGATAGTAGTGTAGAACTAAGCTGGTCAACAGCAACTGAAACCAATAATCTTGGTTTTGAAGTACAAAGAAGTCTAATGTCAAAAGACAAACCTCTATATGATTGGCAAATAATAGGTTTTGTCAAAGGAAGCGGGACAACTACTGAACCACATAGTTATTCTTTCGTTGATGAAAATCTTTCAAACGGTAGATACGCATACAGGTTAAAACAGATTGATTTTGATGGATCATTCAGTTATTCAAATGAGATAGAAGTTGATGTTGATTTTAATCCAACA
>CALHAB010000073.1 GCA_937934185.1 uncultured Ignavibacterium sp.
TTTATTGAAAAAAATTTAATGGGTTATAATATGAGCTTCAAAATAATCTGGACTAAAACTGACGAAGCACCTGCACTTGCCAGCTATTGCCTGCTGCCAATTCTCAAATCATTTACAAAAGAAACGGGAATAGAATTCCTCGAAAAAGATATTTCTCTTGCGGGAAGAATTCTTGCAACATTCCCGGACTTCCTTCGGGAAGACCAGAAAGTTCCTGATCATTTAGCTGAACTTGGCGAACTGACACAACATCCTGATGCGAACATTATTAAACTTCCAAACATCAGCGCAACAATCCCTCAATTGAAAGCAGCAATAAAAGAATTGCAGCAAAAAGGGCATGCAGTTCCGGATTACCCGGATGAACCACAAACCGAGAAAGAAAAATTAATTAAAGAAAGATACTCTAAAGTGCTTGGTTCTGCAGTGAATCCGGTATTGAGAGAAGGAAACTCAGATAGACGTGCTGCAGCATCAGTAAAAAAGTTTGCGCAGAAATATCCGCATAAGATGATGAAACCCTGGCCTGAAGTTTCAAAGACTCGCGTTGCACATATGAAACAAAAAGATTTTTATGGCTCTGAAAAATCTGTTACGCTTGAAAAAGATGATGTTGTAAAAATTGAATTTGTTGATACAAAAGGAAACTCAATTGTTTTGAAAGAAAATCTTAAATTGCTTAAAGACGAAGTTATTGATGCCGCAGTAATGAATGTGAAAGAACTCAGAAAATTTTATGCTGAACAGATCGAAGAAGCAAAGAAAGATGATGTTCTTCTTTCACTTCATCTGAAAGCAACAATGATGAAAGTTTCAGATCCGATAATGTTTGGCCATGCAGTTTCTGTATATTTCAAAGATGCTCTCGAAAAACATGCAGATACTTTAAAACAAATCGGAGCGAATGTAAACAATGGTTTAATGGATGTTCTTGAAAAACTGAAAAAACTCCCTGATGAAAAAAGAATTGAAATTGAAAATGATATAAATAAAGTTTATGAAACCCGTCCGGAACTTGCAATGGTTGATACACGAACCGGAAAAACAAATCTGCATGTTCCCAATGATGTAATTATTGATGCTTCCATGCCTGTTGTGATAAGAGACGGCGGCAGGATGTGGAACAGAAAAGATGAACTGCAGGATACCCTGGCAATGATTCCCGACCGAAGCTATTCAACAATGTATCAGGCAATGATTGATGATATAAAAGCTAATGGTCAGTTTAATCCCGCAACAATGGGTGCTGTATCAAATGTTGGTTTGATGGCAAAGAAAGCTGAAGAGTACGGTTCACACGATAAAACATTTGAAGTCAAAGATGACGGATTTGTCCGTGTTATAAATTCAGATGGAACAGTATTAATCGAGCAGCAGGTTGAAAAGGGAGATATTTTCAGAATGTGTCAGACTAAAGATGAAGCAATTAAAGACTGGATTAAACTTGCAGTAAACAGAGCAAAAGCTTCAAACACACCGGCAATTTTCTGGCTTGATGAAAACCGTGCACACGACAGAGAAATTATAGCGAAAGTTGAAAAGTACTTGCCTGAACACGATACAACCGGACTTGAAATAAAAATTCTCAAACCGGTTGATGCAATGAAATACACTTGTGAAAGAAGCAGAAAAGGTTTGGATACAATTTCAGTAACAGGAAATGTTTTGAGAGATTATTTAACAGATTTATTCCCAATACTTGAGTTGGGTACAAGTGCAAGAATGCTTTCAATTGTTCCATTACTAAAAGGCGGTGGATTATTTGAAACAGGTGCCGGCGGTTCTGCTCCAAAACATGTTGAACAACTACTGAAAGAAAACCACCTCAGATGGGATTCGCTTGGTGAGTACTGTGCACTCGTTCCATCATTTGAAATGGTTTATGAAAAGACAAAAAATCCTAAAGCAAAAGTTTTAGCCGATACACTTGATAAAGCTGTGCTGAAGTATCTTGAAAACGGAAGAATGCCTTCGCGCAAAGCAGGTGAAATTGATAACAGAGGAAGCTCTTTCTATTTAGCTTTATATTGGGCAGAAGCACTTGCAAATCAGAATGATGATCAGGAATTAAAATCACGCTTTGAAAAAATGTACAAAGAACTTTCTGCCAACGAAGAAAAAATTATTAGTGATTTAATTACTGTGCAGGGAAAGCCTGTTGATATAGGCGGTTATTATATGCCTGATGATAAAAAAGCATCAGAGGTTATGAGGCCAAGCCAAGTATTTAATAAAATTATTGATGAAATGTAGAAAAATATTAAACCTCCGAGGTTCATAATTACAATACCTCGGAGGTTTGGTGATCAAGGTTTTTAAACTTAATTATATTTCTTGCCATTCCATCAAACACAAAAAAGTGAAAAGGTACGACAGAATACCAGTACAATCTTCCAAGCAAACCTTTGGGACGAAATGTTGCTGTTTGCTGTAAATAATTTTTCCCGTTCTTTTCAACTATCTTAAACTCAAGCCAGGCTTCGCCGGGAAGTTTCATCTCTGCATAAAGAAGCAATCTTTTATTTTGTTTATCAGCGGCAAGTACGCGCCAGAAATCAAGAGTGTCGCCTGTATGAATTTCATTTTTATTTGTTCTGCCTCTGCGCAAACCAACTCCGCCGAAAAGTTTATCAAGGAAGCCGCGAATATGCCAGAGCCAATCAGCATAATACCATCCGCGCTCTCCGCCAATTGACCAGATATTTTCAAGAACCTGTTCAACGCTTATGTTAATTTCCTTCTCTCTTTTATCAACAAAGCAGCCATTGGTTGGAACATTGATGTGTTCAAGCAAAGAATTGTCAAGATAACTTGAAACAAGTGAATCCTTCCAGCTTGATACGACATTATTTTGCTCTATCTTCTGAAATGCGAGTTGAACAGCTTCTCTATACGATATCGGTTTTATACCAAGCATTTTTTCAAGTGTATTATCCTTTGCTTTGATTTCAACTTTCATACTGTTTACCAGATTAACGGCAAGTGTGTATGAAGTTGCAGTAACAAAATAAAGCCAGTAAGATGATAAACGAGGTGTCATAACTGGAACAGTTATAATGATTCTCTTTAAACCGCGCACCTCAGCAAACTGCAGAAGCATTTCTCTGTAAGATAAAACATCAGGTCCGCCAACATCAAAAGATTTGTTATAAGTTTCTTCTCTGAGTAATACCCCGGTTAAATATTCAAGAACATTGCGTATTGCAATCGGTTGATGTTTTGTATTTAGCCACTTTGGTGTAATCATTATTGGAAGCTTTTCAACAAGATCGCGGATAATTTCAAATGAAGCACTTCCTGAACCAACAATTATTCCAGCCCTTATTGTGGTTAAAGGAATTTTACTCTGTGATAGTATTTCTTCAACCTTTTTTCTTGATGCAAGATGTTTTGAAAGTTTTTCTTCGTTGGTAATACCACCAAGATAGATAATTTGCTTTGCTGATGTTTGCTCAACAAGTTTAATAAAATTTTTGGCCGAGAGTTCTTCAAGTTTTTCAAAATCTTTTACATTAGAACTCATTGAGTGAATTAGATAATATGCAACATCAATATTTTTAAAATCACTCAAACTTGAACTTAAACCAGAACTCTGAATGTCTTTGAGAAAATCAATTTCAAGCACGGAAACATTTGGATGTCTGTAAACTCCTTCTGCAGGAAATCTGTTTTTATCGCGAACACAGCAGATAACTTGGTGTCCTTGTTCAATTAAAACAGGAAGAAGTCTTTTCCCGATATATCCTGTTGCGCCGGTTAGTAGTATTTTCATAAGTAATCATTAAACAAATAAAGCTAAATAATAATTCCTTAAATGATTTTAGTTGAAAAAAAGCCGTTTGTTTAATAAGTTATTCAAAATTAAAGATTAAAAAGATAAGTAATCAATTTGATTTACCACTTGTAGTAAATGACAATGATTTGCCGGAGATGAAATGAAATAAACTATCAACAGAAAAATAATTTTTCATCTGATTCTATCCGTGAAGGGTAAAAGTTCAGTACAAATAAAGCTCAAATCACTGTTAGTTGATAAATTTATTTAGATTCTCTCTTCTCCTTGGCAATTTTATAAAGCTCTGCATATTTCTCTGCTGAGCGGGTCCAGCTGAAATCCAGTTTCATTCCATTCAACTGAATTTTTCTCCATATATCTTTATGAGCAAATGTATTTACTGCACGCTCAACGGACTTGTAAAGTGCAAAACCAGAATAATCATAAAAAGAAAATCCATTGCCGTGATCAAATCCATAATAGTTTTCTTCATCCCAGTCCTTGACCGTATCTGCAAGTCCGCCGGTTTTTCTAACAACCGGAACCGTTCCATATTTGAGAGAATAAATCTGATTGAGTCCGCAGGGCTCATATCGCGAAGGCATAAGGAAAATATCTGCACCAGCTTCAATCAGATGAGCAAGTTCGTTGTTGTAACCGATGTATGCAGCAAGTTTACCTTTCAGATTATATGAAAGATGTCTGAACATTTCTTCATAGCGATATTCTCCGCTTCCAAGAATTATCCACTGCGCATTAAGGTTCATTAGTTCAGGCAAAGCGTCAGCAAAAATATCAAATCCTTTCTGAAGCACTAATCTTGAAATCATACCAATCAAAGGACGATTTTCATCAAACGGGAGATTAAAATGCTCCATCAAAAACTTTTTATTCTTTAACTTCCCTGAAAGATCTTTCATTGAGTATTTATATGGAAGGAACTTATCTGTTTCGGGATTCCATTCATCGTAATCAACTCCGTTAAGAATTCCATAGACATCCGGTTTGCGCGCACGAAGTATCCCATCCAAACCTGCTCCATACTCAGGAGTAAGAATTTCGTGAGAATATTTATTGCTTACCGTACTGATTATATCCGCAAAAACAATTCCTGTTTTCATAAAAGAAACAGTATCTTCAAATTCAACTGGTCCGCCCGGATAGAAAAGTTCAGGTCTTATCTCGGCTGCATATAAAGTTGATTTTGAAAATCTTCCCTGATATGCAATGTTGTGAATCGTAAAAACAGTTGCGGTATTATCAAACATTCTGTCCCAACTGTAATTGTCTTTAATGTAAAGAGGAATTAAACCTGTCTGCCAGTCATTGCATTGTATTACATCGGGATCCCATAGTAATCTTTGAAGTACTTCAATTACACCTTTGCTGAAAAGAATAAATCTTTCATCTTCATCTGAGTCATTAGTGTAAACTGTGCCGCGATTATAATAATGCGGGCAATCAATAAAATTAACTTCAACATTGCTGTTTGGAAGTTTCGCCTGATGCAGATGTACCGAATGCACTTTACCGTTAACCCGAATCAGCATTTCACCAACATCCCAATTGTAATGAAGTCCGTGTTTGGATTCATCAATAAAGAGATATTTTGGCATAAAGATTTTTACTTCAACGCCAAGTTTTTCAAGTGCTTTCGGAAGTGAGCCGGCTACATCTGCCAGTCCACCGGTCTTTGCGTATGGAACGCACTCTGCTGTTGCAAATGCTATTTTCATATTTGTATTAGATTAATATTCAGAGATGTCGTGAAAAAACTTAACACAAAACTCTGAAAGTGATTATTGAAAAATTTATTTTAATTCTACTATGAATAATATAGCATGATGATTTAAATTTCACACAGAAAGTTGAAAAACTTTAATGAAGGATTATTGCCAGAAAGAAAAGAATTTATTACAAGATTTCTTTGTGACCTTCCTTTTTCAGAGTTTTGAATTTACTGTTCATTGTTCAAATTAAATCTGGAGATTTCAATATGAAAGAAATTATAAACAACTTATCTGTTTTTTTTGAAGGGAAAAGCTCAAACAAAACAATAGTTTTTATTCACGGTTTTCCTTACGACCACACGATGTGGAATGCACAAATAGAAGTTTTAAAAGAAAAATATTTTTGTGTAAGCTATGACATACGTGGACTTGGGGAATCACCTTCAGGTGATGGCCAGTTCACAATGGAATCATTTGTTGATGATCTTGAGATAATATTGAATGAACTGAAATTAATTAAACCTATAATTTGTGGATTGTCAATGGGCGGATATATTACGCTTCGTGCGCTTGAAAGAATGCAGGACAGATTTTCTGCAGCAATACTATGCGACACAAGATCCGAAGCTGATAATAATGAAGGAAAGTTAAAACGGGCTGCTGCAATCAAAAGAATCAACAAAGAGGGACTCGCACCTTTTTCTAAAGATTTTATAACAAATTGTTTCGCTGATTCCTTCAGGCAAAATAGAAGTGAAGAATTAAACAAAATTATTGAAAAGTCCTCAACATTTAATTCCGTTGGAGTTAAAGGATGCTTACTTGCAATGTTGAGCAGGACAGACACTACACAATTTTTAACTCAAATAAAAATTCCAACTCTGCTGATTTGTGGTGAGAAAGATACTTTAACTCCACCATCAGTCATGAAAGAGATGTTTCATAAAATTCCAAACTCTGAGTTTGCCGAAATAAAAAATTCAGGACATATGACACCGATTGAAAATCCCGATGAAGTAAACAAAGCACTTCTGAACTTTTTATCAAAGTTAAATTAGAAAAAACAAACGGAGAAAAATTAATGAATGATTTCGCTCTTCTGCTGCTTCGGACAGTTTCCGGTGCTTTTATGCTGATTGCACATGGATTGCCAAAATTAACTCGCTTAATTTCTGCTGGCGAAATAAATTTTGCTGACCCGTTAGGAATCGGAACTATTCCAAGTCTTGCCTTAGCAGTGTTTTCAGAATTCTTTTGCTCAGCATTGATAATTGCAGGATTGTTTACAAGAGCTTCGCTCATTCCTTTAATAATAACAATGTTCGTTGCAGGTTTTGTCTATCATGGTGCAGACCCTTTTGCACAGAAAGAGAAAGCACTTTTGTTTTTACTGATATTTGTTTTTCTTTTTATTACTGGTCCTGGCAGGTATTCATTAAGCAGGATTATTAAAATTAAATCTTCAAACAAGCTGATAAAATTTCTGAGTGAATAATAGTATCTGAAAATAATTTTTTATCTGAAATTTTTAAGCTTTTGTTCCGTTAAAAAAATCAGAATTCCAACAAGACTGAAAATTATTATTAAACTAAACCAGACCTGATATTCTTTTGAAATGTTTGGAAATTGTAATGATGTAACTGCAAAAAACATCATTAAAAGTCCTGCCCAAATTGAAATTTTTGCAGAATACTTTTGTGCAAAATCCCATGCTTCTTTTGAGCGCATTGATGAAATCGTCCTGTAGCCGTACAAAGAGTTGATTTTCTTTGGAGGATATTTTGTCTGAATAAGTCCGGCTATGAGAAAAATGATTCCACACAACAAAAGAATAATAAATCCGGGATTCTGAATTAATGCCATAATTGACTTCGCAGAAATATCAATCGAAATAAGGTCTTTTATATTCTGGTATATCAGGATACATTTTCAGCAGTTCGTCTTTTATTCTTGTTAATAGTGATATATGCTCAGGAATTTCAAAATTAAATTCAGGACAAAGTTCGTGTAAATTGTTTAATGCCGAAAGAGAATTTGTTACTGCGATGTATAACAATTTTCCAGTTACAAAAAGTTCTTCCTCATCTATTTCTTTCATCTCTTCATCTTCCTGCGCAAGATATTCTTCGTGAGCACGAATCAGCCGTTTGGTTTTAACAAAAACCTGCGGAGAATACCATCCGAGCACAGAAAGATTTTCATTTATTTCTCTTGATTCAAGCGTGAGACTTTCTTTGAGCAGCCCCTCTTTTATTTTTTCACCGTAAAGATCATAAAGTTTATCCAGCAAGTCCATTGATTTAGTAAATTGTTCTGCCAGATTATTTATTGGATAAGATTCAAAATCCGGTTCTGGCGGCAATTCCTCAGACTCAATGTCTTCCGGGTCTATATTCATCTCTTTAAGTTTTTCCATCAGCATCTGCATTGCTTCGTTTAAATTATCTTCAATATCCTTTGTAAATATTTTTGGATCGTGCGGGTCTTCATCATTTATAATATGTTGAATATCTCTTTCAGCATCTGCGAAAAAAAGACGGCAGCGATCAGTATAATTACATCGCTCACACCAGCGGTCACAGTAGTTATAAATACCCGCAATAAAATTCTCTTCGTTCATTCTTTTACTTCAAAAATTTTAGTGAATTAATTGATTCGATATATTTATTTATGTAAACATCAGCATTCTTTAATTTGTACTGCATAATATATCTTGGATGATCAAAAACAATAATCCTCCTGAAAAATTTATATTCATCATTCAAAGTTTCAAAGTATTCTGCATTTTTCTTCCCTAGTAAAATGGCCAGATCTCTGTTTGCCCCAAACTTAATTTGTGATTTTATGTTTTTGATAATTTCTGATTTGAGATATTCTGACAATAGTTTATCATCATAGTAATTATAGTTTTTTCCTTCTTTGAGTAATGCAAAAGGATATAGAGCAGTTAAAAAGACTTTAGAGAAAAACTTTTCAACACTGCCAAATTTGTTTGCAACAGAATAAATGAATTTGCTTGACAGTTCTTTCTGATTGCCGAGATTATTTTCAATTCCACATTGTTCACGGAGTGCCACAGGATCAGTAAAAGAAATGCCCGTTAATCC
>CALHAB010000074.1 GCA_937934185.1 uncultured Ignavibacterium sp.
ATTCATTCACTTCTTCATTCCATCTTCGAGGCCGTGACCGCCTTTGCCCAGTTCACTTTTTCTTAACAGAAAGGCAAACAGCAATCCGAGAAAACCTAAAATTGAGAATATCCACATACCCGGATTGTAGCCGGCAGGATTCTCGGCACTGGCACCAAATATATCATTTGAAAAACCAATGAGCAGATTGAAACCAAAAAGTCCGATGTTCTGAATCATTGTCATCAAACCATAAGCTGTTCCGAGTTTTGCATTTGGAACAATCAAAGCTACTGAGGGCCACATAACTGCGGGCACAAGTGAGAATGCAATTCCCATCATAGCCATCGGATAAATCAGATAGATTGGTATCATTGCATCAATGTCGAAAAATTTAAAGCTGATATTTATAAAATCACTTTCTGACATCACATCAGGTTTACCAAATTTGTAAGCCATCATCAGATAAACAGGAATGATGAGCAATGAACCGAACATCATCAGCAAAGAGCGTTTACCAATTTTATCTGCAAGTAATCCGAACAATGGAGTAAATATCATAGCAAACAATGTCAGAATACTTGAAAGATTTCCACCGACTTCTCTTGTTGTTCCGTGAGCTTCCTGAAAAAACTTAATTGCGAATGTTTGAAACGGAAACATTGCCGAGTAAAATGTAACGCATAGTGCAGTAATGTACCAGAATGATTTTGGAAAGGAAGATGACTTCAGGAATAAAGCTAATGCTGAAACAATGAAAACAATAAGATAGATTGACCAATTATCCGGAGCGATAAGTAATAAAATTATTAATGCCGCAGCAATAAATGTAAGATATATCCATCTTTTGCTTTCCTGTATTCTTAAAATATCAGATAAAAGAATTTTATCCTGCTCGCCTTCACTTGCGAGTGCATAATTTTTTGAAGCATAAACATCGAGGAAGAAATATACAACAACACAAAAGAAAGCGAAGACACCGGCCGCAACAGTTATCCATAAAGGAGTCTGCCAATATTCATAAAGTGATTTGCCCCAGGTCGGAGAATTAAGTGCAAGAAATGATCCGAGTCTTGCAACAGTTAAATTCAATCCAAAAGCAAATGATAGTTCTTTTCCTTTAAACCATTTTGCTATTACAGTAGTGATTGCAACAATCATCGATTCAGCACCAAGTCCGAACAGCAATCTTCCAACAGACATTATTATTATGTTTCCGGTAACAGCAGTTACAATTGATCCCAGCATAATCAGAGATGTGAATATAAGTACTGAAGTCCTTGTTCCGATTCTGTCGATAATCAATCCACCGATTAAAACCATAATGATATTGGGGAAGGAATAAATTGCATTCAACAACCCAATGTTTGAATCAGAAAATCCGAGCTGAGTTTTAAGTAAATCAGCAAGCGGACTGATGCTGTCATAAATATAGTAATTGCCAAACATTCCAAGACTAATCAAAAGTAAAACTGTCCAGCGAAGTAATGCTGTTGGTTCAGGTTTGGAAGCAGCTATTGAATTCATAAACA
Organism: uncultured Ignavibacterium sp.; assembly: GCA_937934185.1. GTDB lineage: Bacteria > Bacteroidota > Ignavibacteria > Ignavibacteriales > Ignavibacteriaceae > Ignavibacterium. The sequence goes on from CALHAB010000074.1 coordinate 1,512, forward strand.
GACTTTCTTAATTGATAAAATTGATTTGAAAAATAAAAGCGAAGCAGAAAGGTTACTGCTTCGCTCATTTAATTGAATTAGTTGTTAAGCTTTAACAGGAATATTTTTAAGGACATTCACCAACTGATTCCAGAATTCAGGAACAGTTGAAATCTGTAGTCTTTCGTCAGGTGAATGCACTCCAAACATAGTTGGTCCGAAAGAAATCATATCCATCTGCGGATATTTTTCTTTGATGATTCCGCATTCAAGTCCGGCGTGAATTGCTTTTACTTCGGGCTCTTTTCCGTACATATTTGCAAAAGTCGATTTGAACACCTGAAGAACTTCTGAATGAATGTCTGGTTTCCATCCGGGATAACCATCACCATAATTAAGTTCTGCACCAGCCAATTCAAAAACTGAAGAGACCATATTAGTGATATCTTTTATTTCAGAAGCAACAGAACTTCTCTGGCTTGTTACTATGTTAACAAATTTTCCTTCAGTTAGTATTGTAGCAAGATTTGTAGATGTTTCAACAAGTTCAGGAATGTCTGCTGACATTTTGATAACACCGTGAGGAACTGCGTAAAGAGCATTAAGAAGTTTTGCCTGAGTTTTTTCATCCATCACTTTATCCGGCATCTGATGTTTTTCAACAGTAACAGATAAATCTGGTTCAACAGTAGCGAATTCATCTTTTACTGTTGCATTGTATTCAGCAACAAACTTTTTGAATTTCTTTTCATCGGCTTTTGGAACAAGTACAACTGCAAATGCTTCGCGTGGAATTGCGTTGTGTTTATTGCCGCCTTCAATCTTTGCAAGTCTGAGCTTTTTATCTCTTGAATATGTCCACAATAACCTGTTAAGAATCTTAATTGCATTTCCTCTTCCGACATGAATTTCGAGGCCCGAATGCCCGCCTTTTAATCCAGCAACTTTAGCTTCATAAGCTACATAGTTACGCGGAGATTTTTCAGGTTTGAATTTAAACCTTGCCTGTGTGTTTTTTCCACCGGCACAACCGATATACAAAGTTCCAAGTTCTTCAGAATCCATATTGATCAGGATATCGCCTTTCAACCAACCCTTCTTCAGACTCGATGCACCTGTTAAACCGGTTTCTTCATCGAGAGTGAACAAAGCTTCAATTGGACCGTGTTGAATATCATTTGATTCCAAAACAGCAAGTGCTGCAGCAACACCGATTCCATTGTCTGCTCCAAGTGTTGTTCCTTTTGCTTTTACCCAATCACCATCGATGTATGGTTGAATCGGATCGTTATCAAAATCGTGTTCAACATCGCGGTTCTTTTCGCAAACCATATCAATGTGCGACTGAAGCGTAACAGTTTTTCTGTTCTCCATTCCGGGAGTTGCAGGTTTTCTGATAAGAATGTTACCAAACTTATCTTTCTCTACTTGAAGGCCAAGTCTTTTACCAACCGAAACAACATACTGTGCAATCTTCTCTTCCTTTTTGGAAGGACGAGGATACTTACAGATTTCTTCAAAATGATTCCAAACCAATTCCGGTTTGAGATGTCCGAGTATTTCACCCATACTTAATTCCTTTCTTTTAATTCTTTGAAACTTATGAATTGATATTGATACAATTGTGAATAAAACTTCGTTACTCTTTCAACAACAGGATTTATTTCTTCTCCAAACTCATTAAAGAGCTCATCACAAATCATCTGAACATTTTTACTACCATCTGCTTTTAACCAGGCAGCAGAGCCAAATTTATCAAGTTTAACCTTGATATCAGGAGACTTTAGTCTGGGAACAAGATACTTCACAAGAATTTTATTTGTAAACCTTGGAACTAATACAGAAACTTTATTTTCATCCTCTAGAATGTGATTATAACTTCTTATTGGTGTGAGTTCCAGGTAATTAACTTCGGATAACTTTTTATTTTTTTTGAACATAATCTGATCACAGAGAAAAATCCTGCAGAGAAAAATTTCACTTTCCTCTGCAGGTTGAAATTTTTAATTAAGCCATTGCACTCGGAGGTGCAGGTTCATCAGGTCTGCCGGCATTCTTTAACGGTGTGTTAATTAATATGTAACCAACTACAACGAACACTAACAGACTAACAAGAAATGACGGAGCTTCAAAAATTCTAGGTGTCTGAATTTCTACAACTGCAAAGAATGCGAACAATAAACCGACAAGCGCTTCACCGGCAATCAAACCTGATGCAAGAAGAACACCGTTATTTTCAACTCTTGCTTTCTGAGCATCATTTAATTTTCGTCTTTCAGAGAATTTATCAAGAATGCCTTTAATTAAACCACCAATAAAAATCGCAAATGATGTTTCAAGCGGCAGATACATTCCAACACAAACAAGCATCGGACTTTTAACTTTCAGAAGAATAAATCCGATTGCCATTAAAATTCCAACAATGATTAAAGGCCATGCCATATCACCACCAACAATTCCTTTAGCAAGAATTGCCATCAAACTTGCCTGTGGTGCCGGATATGCTTTACCGCCTAAACCGGTTCCACCTGTGTTAATATCTCCCTGATGTAAAATCAACAGCGGGAAGAACATAACTGCTGCAGAGAGCAGAATTCCGAACAAATCGCCAACCTGCATTTTCCATGGAGTACCACCAAGTATGTGTCCGACTTTCAAATCCTGCAACATTTCACCTGCAACTGCAGCGGCAACGCAGATAACAGCGGCAACACCAAGAACAGCAGCTATTCCAGGCATTCCGGTAACACCCAGAGCAACCATAAGAATTGCAGCAACAATCAATGTGGATATTGTTAATCCGGAAATCGGGTTATTGCTCGAACCGATTAATCCAACGAGATAGCCGGAAACTGCGGCGAAGAAAAATCCTGCAACAATCATTACAATAGTTGCAACAAGAGCTGCAAGAACATCACCCGAGAAATAATTGTATATTACAAATGTTGCAACAGAGGCAAGAACTAATCCAATGAAAACCCATTTGAAAGGCATGTCTTTTTCGGTTCTTACTTCTTCGTGTGAAGAACCAGAGGCGGCTTTCTTTACATCACCAACTGCTCTGCTTAAACCTGCACCTAAGCTTTTTCTCATCCTGTATAATGTGTAAGCAGCAGACATTAACATTCCACCAATTGCAATCGGACGAACGATTGAACGCCATACCTGATTTGCCAAACCAATCCATGTCTCATCAGTAACTTCAGTAACTCCATTTGCCTGTAGTGAAGCAAGAAGTTCAGGACCGAGGAAATATAAAAGTAGTGGAACGAACAGACCCCAGGCAAGTAATCCACCGGTAAAGTTGAGAGCAGCTAAGTTTGGTCCGATGATGTATCCAACTCCCATATAAGCAGGGCTGACACCTGGAGTACTAAGTAAAGCACCGCCGCTTGCTTCAACAGAAGCACCGCCTGAGAAAGTTAATTTTTGTTTTGCGAAGTAAATAAACTTTTCCCACGAAGCTGCGAAGAATTGAATCTGTTTTAAAATCTGAATCAAAGCACCTAAACCCATTGCCCAGAATAAAAATTTAGCTCCGCTTTTACCTGATCTTCCTGCTTTATGAATTTCTGATGCGGCAACAGACTCAGGAAACGGAAGTTCGCGATCTTCAACCATTACTCTTCTTAAAATTGTAACGAAGAGAATTCCAACCACACCACCTACGAACATAATCGCTGTTGCTTCCAGATAGTGCTGCACTGACCAGAATTCCTGCCAAACACCTGCAATCATAAATGCAGGAATAGTGAAGATTGCACCTGCGGCAACGGATTCACCAATTGATCCAACCGTTCTTGCAAAGTTTTCTTCAAGTATTGAACCTTTGAAAATTCTTAATACTGCCATTCCAATCACGGCAGCAGGATAGGTTGCAGCTATAGTCATACCTGCTTTTAATCCGAGGTATGCATTAGCCGCTCCAAGAACTACTGACATTATTAAACCAATAACGAGTGCACGGATAGTAAATTCAGCCATATTGGTTTCAGGTGAGACGAAGGGAACAAATCGTTTTTGCTCTGACATATTTTTTCTCCTATTACTGAGCAAATAATTTATTTTGGATTGATTTTCGTAAAAAATTAACTTGCGAAATTTAAGAAGGAAATTTCTTTTTTCTCAATAATTCCGGACTTATCTGTTGATTTTTTTCAGGAAAAGTTCTTCATTAAAACATTGTTAAGAGTTTTAATAAGGTCATCTTTCTTGAATGGTTTTGAAAGGTATCCGGTAAATCCGCTGCTAAGTATTTTTTCTCTTTCATCGTGCATTGCATAAGCTGTTACAGCAATTACCGGAGTATCTTTATATTGTTCAAGTTTTCTTATCTCTCTTGTTGTTTCGATGCCATTTAATTCACCTTTAAGATTTATATCCATTAAGATTATATCGTAAGAGAAACTATTAACTAATGATAGTGCTTCGGATGAATCAAATGCCCAGGTTATATCAAAATTTCCTTCCAGCATTATTTTTATTAATCTAGAATTAACCTCGTCATCTTCCACAAGCAAAACTTTAGGAAGAGTTTTCTCTTCTTTTTTATCAATGTGCAGTTCAATTTTTTCTTCTTTCGGAGTTTCCTGTTTTTTTTGTTCTTTTAATGTTGAAACTCTCTCAAACTTTGGTTTTTCCTTGGATTCACGGGCTGGTAATGTGATTGTAACAGTTGTTCCTTTACCGACTTCACTATCAATATCAAGATTGCCTTCAAGTAATTCAACAAACTTTTTCGTCAAAGTTAAACCTATTCCGGTACCTTCATACTTCCTGTTGAATCCTTCACTTTCCTGCCGGAATGGTTCAAAAATCTTGCTGAGGTTGTCTGCAGAAATTCCGATTCCCGTATCTACAATCTGAATTATAATATTTCCGTCTATAAAGTCAGTCAGTAAATTTATTTCACCTTTTGAAGTGTATTTGATTGCATTACTGAGAACATTGGAGATTATTTTATTAAAAATTCGTGGATCAGTACTGAAATACACTCGGGGATGTTTGTGATGTGATTTAAGAACCAGTCCTTTTTCCCGTGCAAAGTCTTCAAACGATAATTTTAAATCTTCAAGCACTGTTATTAATTCAACATTCTCAAGTTCAAGTTTTTGAACCTGGGATTCGAGTTTGGATAAATCAATTAACGAATCCAGAGTATCGTGCAGTCTTCTGCTGCTTTTGAAAATCATCGAAGCCATTTCACGAAGTTTCGGATCATTCAAATCCATCATAAGCATTTCTGCATATCCCAAAATTCCATTCATTGGTGTGCGGAGTTCGTGACTGATATTTGCAAGGAAATAAGTTTTCAGTCGGTTCATTTCCTCAGCGTGTTCCTTTGCCTTGATAAGTTCTGATTCAAGTTTCTTTCTTTCAGTAAAATCTCTGATGATTGCAATAATAATTTTTTCACCGTCCTGATTTATATGTTTGGCACTTATCTCAACCGGAATAATGCTTCCATCTTTTTTGCGATGTGTAGTCTCGAATAGAATGCCTTCATCATTTATCCTTGCTTCGTCAATTTTCTTTGAATCAAATTCGCGATTATTACTGAGATCAAGAAAATTTTTTCCAATAAGTTCAGCATGATTATAACCATAAATCTCAAAAGCTTTTCTGTTTGCTTCGAGAATTTTTCCTTCCTTATTTATTGTAAGGATTATATCATTTGCATACTTGGTTAGTGAAGTATATCTCTCGGAGAGTTCTTCTTTTTCTTTTCTGAGTTTTAATGTTCTTTGAATATAATCAAGTGTGCTTCTTTTCCATACAGCATAAGTAAGTGCAGCAGCAAGTATGATTAATAATATTACTACAATGATAATTGCTGTAGCAATATTTTTTGCTGAACTTACAACGGTGCTTTCATCAACCTTTGCCGCAAGAAACCAATCTGTACCGGGAATTGAGCGGACAGAAACAAACATTGATTTTCCGCCAAACTGAAGTTCTCTTACTTCATCTTCTTTTAATGCGGCATCCTGAAAAGCTTTTCGTTCTTCAGGTTTAAGAGGAATTGTTTGAATATCTTCTTTGGAATCACCTATAAAATTTTTAAGCAGAAATCCAATATCACCGTCTTTCTTGATGAGAAGGAATTCTGCTTTGTCGTATTCCTTCTGCGAATAAAATAGAATCGGATAAAAATATTCGAAGAATGAAATTTCAGCCCAAAGGTAGCCTATCCTTGTATTATTACGACTTAATGGCAGTACAATCGCCTGAAGTAAGTTTCTGTTATCTCTGACATAGAGATTACTAACACTAGCTGTGTCTTTTCCTGCAACGACTTTAATTTCTTCTCTTAAAAAACTTCTCTGAAGTTTTCTTTCCTGATCTGTGGTAATAACAATAGTAGCATTTGAATCAAGTAAATAAATATCACCAAATGCAAAGTTGGTTTCTAAATCTTTAATCCATTTGTTTGCTTTCTGAAGCTGAACTGTGTCAGAAGGGTTTGTTATAATTTCTGAAAGCAGTTGTGAAATGGCTGTATTTTTTATAAACGATTCAAGAATTTTTATTCTCTGGAATTGTTCTTTTTCAATCTGCTGAAGTTTTAATTCCTTAATTGAGCTTATCTGCTGATTCCATTCGTGTTCAATATCCTTTTTGGCAGAATTATAAAATGCATATCCTGAGATAATGATTATGATGATTACTGCAAGAAAGATTAAAAAATATTTTACAGGAAATTTTTGTTCTGACATAATAAACCTTTTTCCGACTGTGCAATAATAACAAGTTTAACTATAATCTTCCAATCTGGTTTTAAGTTATCCTTAAAATTTTTCTTTAATCATATCGAAGTGGCAGAGGGAATAATCAAACCTTACAGGATCATCTTTATCAAATTTTCTGAGATTTTCAGTTATCTCTTCTGCCATTTTCCAACTTACATTTTTTCTTTTAGTAAGCCCAAGTCTGAATGAAATTTTTGCAATGTGAGTATCAACAGGAATAATCAATTTGCTTGCAGGAATAAACTTCCAGAAACCAAAATCGAGATTATCATTTCGCACCATCCATCTTAAAAACAGATTCATTCGCTTACAGGCACTTCCCTTTTCAGGCAATGGAAACATAAATTTTATTCCTCTATCCGGCTGACCGAAATGATTTTCATAATGTGTTAAAATAGCATTTGAAAATCCTGAAATAGAATATTTAACTGTTGGATGTTCATCAGAATAAAATTGTCTGAAAAAATTTTCGAGTGAGTCGAATTCTTTGAGAATTATTTTCAGTAGGGTTAAAAGATTTGTAATATCATTCTCAGAGTAAAATCTATGCTTAAAGTTTATGATATTTTTACTTGAGAATGTTCGAATGAATCTATAAGGTTTATGTTCTGATAACTTCAGAAACTCATTTAAGACATTATTAATTTGTTTGACACTTCCATAAGCAAAAACTGATGCGAGAAAAGCAAATACTTCAATATCATTTTTATCGTTTAACTTATGAATCAGATGAAGCGGATCAGATGTGTTTTCAAGATTTGAATACTGAGAGTATATTTTTTCAAGTTTGGTTTTAAGTTTATTCATAATGTTGTGTGAAAAATATAAAAAAGGTCAGGACTTACCTGACCTATTATTGATAAACAATTTTGATTCCGGTTATCGTAATAAAATCATCTTCTTCGTTTCAACAAAAGAACCTGTTTGAAGCTTGTAAAAATAAACTCCACTTGCCAATACTTGAGCTGCATTAAATTCCACTTCATAACTTCCTGCTTCCAGATATTTATCCAGTAATGTTGCAATTTCATTTCCGAGTACATCATATACCTTTAAAACGGTCTGAGCAAGCTCAGACCCTACAAATGGAATATTAAATCTAATTTTTGTTGAGGGGTTGAATGGATTCGGGTAATTCTGATAAAGTACAAAATCATTAACTGCTATTGATTCATCATCAACTCCAACAATCTGATCAATCACATCTATTGTTCTTCCGGGAATGAAGAATGGCGGGATTCCAAGTAAAGATAAATCAACTGCCTTTGATGGCTGATATGCTTTCACTAACCAGTTTGACGGAGCGATCCAGTTTGTATCTTCAATTGAGAATAATGGAATCGGAAATGGTCCGAGAAGATAAGAGAACTCCCATTGAGTAGTAAATTTCTTGCAATTAAATGTTCCCAATACAGTGTTTATCGTCTGGTCATTATTTCTGATAGCAGAATATTTAAATCTGATATTGTATGTTGAGATTGTTGTGTCCTTTTGCAAAAGAGTATAACGAACACCGGGACTTGCACCAAATCTGTAAACGGCATACCAGTTCTGTAATGATCTAAAGAAATTAAGAAAGTTGAAATTGGTATCAATCCCAAGTGAATCTAATTGATTAAGAAAAAATTCAATTCCGGAAGTGCTGAAATATTCATAACCATCGGTTCCCTGAAAACTATAGAATAACGAATCAATGTATGGTTGAAGAAGTATAGTTTGTAAAGGTCCTTCTTTCGATAGAACAATATCTGCTGTTCTGCCCTGATAAGTCTGAACAGCGGCAAATGAATCCTGTCTGAAAAATTCAAATTGCATCATCGGATTATTAATGGAATCAAGCGGTGTTACTTTGTAATTCCAGAGATAACCAGTTGCTGATGGGAAATAATCACTCGCCTGCTGAGAGAGAGCGAAATAATTAAATAAAAAAAGAATAATCAATAAAAATTTTTTCATTAGCTCACCTCGTGATGTTGTATTTGTTTTAATCGGATTATTATGATCGCATAAAATTATTACAAGATTAAATTAAAACCGAATGAAAAATTTCGTATAGGTTTAAGATTTCCGACTAATTCAACATAATTATAATTGAAAATATTTTTTACATTCAGATAAACAGTTGCAGGCAAACTGAATGAAATTAAATCATAACTTAAATTCACATCAGTCTGATAGATTGGTACTCTTAAATTTCCGTCGCGAACAATTCCCAGATCAATAAGCTCATTATCAATTTCTTCAACTTTGCTTTGATATCTGAAAAATATTCCCAAACCAAAATGCCAGTTAGTGAATTCAATTGAACCTGTAAAACTATGTTTTGGTCTGTACTTGAGTGTCGTTCCTTCTTCAACATCTTTGGAATGCAAGTAAGTATAAGCAGCATTTGATTTGAGAACTCCCGGAATAATGTTTATTGTGCTTCCGATTTCAAACCCCTGAATTCTGGCTCTTAAAAGATTATTAAAAAATATCAACCCATCACTCGGGTCAACGCTTGCTTCAATCATTTTATAGTATTCATTCCGGAACAAAGCAAAATCAAATTCAAAAAGAGATTGATAAGTATAGTTTAATCCTAATTCGAAAGTAACATTTCTCTCAGGTTTAATTCCAGGATTTGGTTTAACAGTTATACCGCTTGTTGAAGTTGAAGTAAATGCCTCAGCAAGTGTTGGATTTCTGAAGCCCGTTCCGAGTGATGATCTGAAAACAAGATTATCAAAAAGTTTGTAATTAAAACCGATTTTGGGTGAAAGTGAACCTGATGCTTTTAGTGAATCAAGTTTCCCGTAGTCATATCTTAAACCTATTGAAATCAGCAAAGGAAAATCAAACGATATATCAGCAACAGAATATAATCCGGCTGAAATTGAATTCGGATTACCAAACAAACTTGAAGTAACTTTTGAGGGAATTACTTCAGCACCTGAAGTAAGAATAATATTTTTAGTTAATCCTGAAGTTATCTGTGACTCCAATCTGTATAAATGAGAAGTCGAAATATTAGATGGGATTGAATTATCCGAAAAATTATTTCTGTAATAACTTCCTTTAAGAAATAAAATTGTCTGATCACTTAAAAGATTTTTATAAACTAATCCGAGAAGATATCTGTTGGTTTCAATTCTGTTTGCAGAAACAAAATCAGAATTTATCAGCACATTTCTTGAGTCTTTCCAGTAAAGAAAATTTCCTGCTCTTTTATTGAATGAGTTTGCTAAAATTATAAGTGAGGATTTCGGATTAAATGTATATTGCATTTTCAGAAATCCGATATATTTTTTGGAAAAATCATCACGGCGATAACTTAAATCCTCCAGTCTGGTAAGCGATATATTAAACCCGATATTATCAAATGAGTTTGAATGAGAAACAGTAACACCATTAAATGGACGATGCTCACCTGACCAGTCCCATTCATTATAATAAGGTTTATCATAAAATCCATAGTAAGCATTTATCATTGTTCTTGGGAAAGATGAAATTTCTCTAGTGATTGCACTTACAACTCCGCCAATAGCTGAAGAGCCGTAAAGAGAACTTGATGCACCTTTTACTATTTCAACTCTTTGAATTTCAGTTGTCGGAATCATTTCCCAAACGATTTCACCGGTATCGCCTGTATAAAACGGAAGTCCGTCAATTGTTACCAATGCTCTTGCACCAGCACCACGACTGTAACCACTAGAACCACGAATGCTTATCTGATCTTCAGTCATTGTAACACCGGGAACAAAACGCATCGCAGCTTCAAGGTTGCGGAAATTTCTTTCAATAAGTTTTGCACCGTAAATAATTTCAGTGCTTACAGGAAGTTCGGATTTTTTCTGTTCGTACTTTCCTGCTGTAACAATTATTTCTTCAGTTTTGATTGCTTCGGGAATCAGTATGAAATCAATTCTAATGTTTTTGTTAACAGTAATTTTTTGCCGTTTCTTTGAATAACCTATTGCAGAAATTTCTAATTCGTAATTACCGGCTGGGATATTTTTTATCTGAAAAAATCCTTTGTCATTTGTTGCATCACCATAGGTTGTGTTAATAAGATAAACATTAACTCCGGGAACAGGAGTAAATTCAGGATCAGTAATTCTTCCAGTAATTTCAAATGTCTGTGAAAAGATTAAACCGGAAAAAGTGATCAAGTATGTTAAAAATATTTTTCTCATAACATCTGATTATCCGCCGGGCGGTTGTGGAGGTAGTTTATTGAAATCAACTCTGATATTTACATTCCTCGTGATTTTATTCTCTTCAATTTTCAGAATACCGGGTTTTGTCGTATCATTATTTGTGTAATATACTCCTGAAACAAACCAGTCTTTTCGTGCAAGAGATAATTCTTCAGTAGTCTGATGAGCAACTGCAACATACGCATACTCACCCGGCTCAAATGGACCAGGAGAAACAGGAATAATTGCACTATCAAGTGAACTGAATCTGTAAGATTGTACTCCGAAAGGAATTTCGTTACTGATGTATTTTAGATTTGTAATTACAAAATCAGACGGCTGAAGCAGTGGATTTTTGAAAATCACCAGATGAGTTCTTTTGATGCTGTCAGGCCAGGCACTGAGGAAAAAAATTGTTCCTTCAAATCCTGATACTTCCTGTTGTTCCGGCAATGGCGCTATTCCGTGATCACAGGATAAAAGAATAATAACAAAAGTTGTTATGAAACTATATGACAAAAATTTCATTTTAAATAAATCAGCTTCTTTACTAAAGTTGATTTGCCATCGCTGAGTTCATAAAAAAACATTCCTGTAGGAAAATTGTATTCATTGAAATTAATTTCCTTTTCATATCTGCCAGGCTCAAGTCTCTCATTTACAATAGTCAGTACTTCCCTGCCAAGTATGTCATATAATTTCAGAGTTACCAAAGAATTATATGCAACTGCAAAATTAATTACAGTTCTTGAATTAAAAGGATTTGGAAAATTTTGTTGAAGATCAATAGAGCTGACTGTTTGAAGATTTATCTCAACTTCATTTGAGTAATTAAATTTTCCATCGAAGTCAATTTGTTTTAACCTGTAAGTGTATAGACCATCTTCTATTGGTGAATCAAGAAAGTCATAGCTTTGTTTTTCAGTTGTTGTACCTTTGCCTTCAACAAATCCAACAGCTGCAAAATCAGAGTTCTGAAACTTCCTCTGAACTTCAAATCCTCTGTTGTTCAGTTCGCTGGCTGTTTGCCAGGAGAGATGTACTTTACCTTCTGTGTTTTGCGTTGCACTGAAACTTTCTAGCTCAACAGGAACATAAACGAGTGAATCGTGAATGATTGCGGTCCAGACACTTAATGTTGAACCATCCAATCTCATCCATATCGGATAAACTTTTTTATTAAATGCGGCAATGTTTGTGTAATCACCAAAGAATATATTTGATGAAGGAGTGAAAGAAGATTGACTTACTTTGAAGTTTGTAAATGACTCTCCGCCGTTTGTAGAGCGTGCAACATAAACTTCTGTTGCGTTACCAGTGGTGTTTCTTCTGTCATAAAAAACAATGTAGATTGCTCCTGTGGTTTGATCAATCGTCATCCAGGTAAAAAACTGATGACGATTTGAATTATCATCATTCACCTTTAAGGGTGAAGACCAGGTATTTCCTCCATCAGTTGATTTGACAAAGAAAACATCAGTGTTGCTGCTACCATTTCTCTGATCAGACCAATTGATATAAATATTTCCACGATAAGGTGATTGACTTGTATCGCAGGCTGTGATTGGCAAACCGTTGCATCTGTAAATTCCGGCAACATCAAAATCCCAACCGCCGGGAATATTACTGACAAAAATATCCGTGCCCCAGGTTAAGCCGCCATCAGTTGATTTATCGAAAACTAATCCAAGTGGTCCTGCCCAGCTTACATAAATTTCACCATTTGGTCCAACGCATGGCACAGCACCTTCGACTGTGTTATCACTGTCAATACAATCTCCGCTTCTGTCACTGATAGTTACAGCATTACTCCAGGTTAATCCTTTATCAGTTGATCGGGAGAATTTTATTCTTGAAGAATCATTCGGATTACTGCTTCCGTAATTATCAAACTCAGTCCAGCACACATAAACATTTCCTTTAAACTGACTGCTGTGCATATCAACGGCAATCCATTCTTTATCCTGATTTTTAGGACTTAGAAATCCTATTCCTGCACCATCATTCCAGCTTAAACCGTTATCTGTTGATCTTTGAATAACAATTCTGTCAATCCAATATCCCGGATAAGGTGGATTAGACAGATGACCGTAGTACAAATATCCAAGCTCATCATAAACCACTACCGGATCTCCCCAAACACCAAATGAAGAAGTTAAAAATGATGTTGTCCAATTGTAACCTCCATCAGAAGATCGAAAGAAATGATTAATGTTTGCACCTGCAGCAAGATAATTGGGATTAACAGGATTTATTGCAATAGAAACTTCTTCTGGTTGATTGCTTTGTGGTGAGTCAACACGCACATTCAGGTGTTGAGAAAATGATGCAGTGGTTAATAAAATAATTAAAGAAAGTGTTTTCATATAATCCCTTTATAAAGATGGGAATTTCTTGCTGCTATCTTAATCAAAATTCATTTTAATTCAAATAACCGCTTTCATCACAAACATTAGATACATCTCCTACTTAACTCACATTTTAAGATGAGAGGTTTATCTATTTTTGGGCTTAAAATCAGCGAGGAAATTATGACAGAAAAATTATATAAAGAACATCCGATTTTAGAATACATTGCAATAACATTTGGCGCTGCGATAATGGGAATCGGCATCGGAGTATTTCTTGTTGATGCTCAGGTTGTGCCCGGTGGTGTCAGCGGACTTTCGATGGCTATTCACTATCTTTCATCAAATAAAATTCCTGTTGGTGTAATGATCTGGTTGCTTAATGTTCCTTTATACATCTGGGGCATAAAAGAATTAGGTAAAGAGTTCGGCATCAGAACATTTTATGGTTTTACTCTCAGCTCATTTTTTATAGATTTTTTCAGAGGCGAATTTCCTTTTATCGGCGGTATCAGTTTACAGAATACTCAACCAATTAAAGACCTTCAGCAGAATGATTTTTTATTTCTGATTTTACTTGGTGCTGCATTTCTTGGAATAGGGTTGGGAATCATCTTTAAATTCAAAGGAACAACAGCCGGTTCTGATATAGTCGCTGCAATTATGCAAAAGAGATTTGGCATGAAGCCCGGTATGGCAATTATGTTAATTGATTTTTTTGTAATCATAACCGCAGGAATTGTAATTGAATTAAAAGGTTTGGCAATTGATAGGTCGGCAATTACTCTGACATTTTACGCTTTATTTCTTCTTTTTATTTCTGCAAGACTTGTTGATGCAATTATAGATGGTTTTGATTATGCACGCTCTGCTTATATTATATCTGAAAAGAATGAAGAAATTGCACAGGCAATTATGAATGATTTAAGTCGTGGTGCAACTGCAATAAAGGCACGTGGACTTTATACAAATGCTGAGCGTGAAGTTGTTGTTACAGTTGTTACATTAAAGGAACTTGGCAAACTTCTTTCTATAATCAAAAAAATTGACCCTAAGGCATTTGTTACAATTCATAATGTTCACGAAGTAATGGGCGAAGGATTCAGAAGAAGAATTTAATTTCAAAAAATAAAAAGTAGTATATTGAATAAATTTAATAATGAGCAGAAGTTTTTAGTAATCTTTTTCATTACGGGGATATTTTTCTATTTACTCAGTTCATTTGGAGTATTTGATGGAATATCTGCTGAAGTTTCATCGATGCTGTATAATTGGCTTGGTTACACAAATAAATGGAGTCATTCATACGGACCACAGTGGTTTGTAAATCTGAATGGAAATGTTTCTTCATTCGGAAGTAAAGAACTTGTTTTTATAATTAGTACGATTTTCTATTCATACCTTTTAGTTTCAGATAGAAAAAAAGATGCTGTAAAATTTGCTATAACAGTAATCGTTTCTTTGATGTTCATAGTATTGGTTAAGTATATAAATTCTGAAAGAGAAACTGTTACACTGAAGGAATTATACACTGAAACTCTTGCAAACTTCCCAAGCGGACACACTTTTATTTCAACTGTACTTTATCCTTCAATAGCATATTTTCTTTCAAAAGGAATTTCTTCTGCAAAGTTGAAAAGGTTTTATTTTATTTCGGCTGTTGGAATAGTTTTAATTGTTGGTGTATCAAGAGTAACAGGAAGTGGTCACACTGTTACTGATGTAATTGCGGGCTGGTCATTAGGATTAGGCTGGTTTGCTCTGATAAAATTTTTATTGTTCCGAAACAGAAACGATAAAAATTGATAAATCAGCTATAGCATTCATTCAATCAATCATCCAATCATTCAATCAATCAATCATCCAATCATCTAATCATCCACCCTTTCTAATAAGTAAAATGTTTTATCGGTTCACCTTTAATTCCAATTTCAGTCATTGCTTCGATTCCAATCTCGAGATGAAGATCTGAGTATTTCTGAGTTACCATCAAATCTGATTCTTCAGTTTTAATTCCTTCAGGAATCATCGGAACATCTGAAACAAGTAACAAAGCTCCGCGCGGAATTTCATTTACAAGTCCAACTATAAAAAGAGTTGCCGTTTCCATATCAATTGCAATAGTTGCGAGTTTACGAAGATAACTTTTGAATTCTTCATCCCACTCCCAGACTCTTCTGTTTGTTGTATAAACAACACCTGTTCTGTATTCCAATCCTCTCTGAACAATTTTATCAGAAACAAATTTGTGAAGTTTGAATGATGGAAGAGCGGGTACTTCCTTTGGTTTGTAATCATCACTTGTTCCCTCTCCTCTGATAGCAGCAATAGGAAGAATGAAGTGACCAATTTCAGTTGAATGTTTTAAGCCGCCGCATTTACCAAGAAACAAAACACCTTTTGGTGCTCTTGCAACGAGTAAATCCATAATAGTTGCAGCATTTGCTGAACCAATTCCAAAATTAATTATTGAAAGGCCAGCGCTGTTTGTGGCTGTCTGCATTGGTTTTCCGATACCCTTAATATCACAGTTAAATCTTTCTGCAAACCTTTCCACATAGTTATGAAAATTTGTAAGCAGCATATAATCACCGAATTCATCAATCTGAGTTCCGGTGTAACGAGGTAACCAGTTTTTTGCAATATCGAGTTTAGTTTTCAT
>CALHAB010000075.1 GCA_937934185.1 uncultured Ignavibacterium sp.
ATTACAAAACTTATCCAACCTAAAACTTTTCTTTTTGTATCGAGTTCTGAATCATCATTTACGGGTGGATGTTTTAATCTTATTATAAAGTAAAGCACCAAAGCCCAGAATAGCCAGCCAGACCAGCCAATTCCAAAATTGAATCCTAATGTTGAATCAAGAATCCCTGCAACTCCGACAACGAAAAGAAATATGAATGATACTGATGAAACAGCAAAATGTTTTTTATCACCGAACATTGTGTAGGAAATATGTCCTCCATCCAATTGTCCTACAGGAATCATATTCATACTAGTTACAAATAGTCCAAACCAGCCGGCACACAAATAAGGATAATGATAAATTTCACTCATTGGTGGAAAGAAAGTATTTGGCTGAACAAAAATTTCACGAAGCAGCATAAAGAGAATTGAATCGCCAAAAACTAATTGCAATCCTTCTTTTCCATAATCTGGTGAAAAATAATCAGGATGAATCTGAAGTAAATATTCCACCGGAGGAACATTCATAAAACCGTAGATAAGAATAGCGATTGTAGCAACAAATCCTGAAATCGGACCTGCAACACCAATATCAAACATTGCCTTCTTTGAATAAATCGGTGATTTGGTTTTTATCACTGCTCCCATCGTTCCGAAGTTGATGAAGTACTGAATCGGAGGGAAAGGAATATAAAACGGAAGAGTTGATCTGACTTTGTGATATCTTGCAGCAAAGTAATGTCCGAATTCATGAAATGTAATAATTGTAAGAATGCTTATTGAATAAGGCAGACCTTTTGCGAGCATACTGAATTCATAAGGCGGAAACAATCCTGTTGTCCATTCAACTCCTGCAATTGTAGTTGTGATAAAAGTAAGAATAAATAAACCGATATGAATAAAAAGACTTCTTATCTTTTTACTTTTTTCTTTTGCAGCAGTAGTTGAAAAAGTGTACTGCGGAGGTAAACTACTGAATGATGGTTCTGAAAATTCTGACATTATAAATCCAGATTAAATCCTAAACTTGAGTAATTCTCTCTGACATCAATATATTCGCCGTGAATACTGTGACCAGAAATAAATGAATAATAAATACTAAATCCTTTTTTATTGAACTCGCCAAACTTCAATCCAAAGTTAATAAAATTATTACCAATATATTTTTCTTTTCCACTCAGTTTGAAATCATAAGCAATATACGGAGTGAAAACTTCTGTGTTAAGATTAGTTAAAAAATAATCTCCGCCAATCTGAAATATTCCTTTTTTGATTTCCTTTGGTGATGAATGAAATATGTAAGTTAAACCTGCATAAAATCTCAAATCATTAAAACGAATGAATGGAAACAGCTCAATAAATTCTCTGCTGTAAACCTGCGGCAGTTTTCCATCTCTCCATTGATTTGTTGTTTTATCAAATTGTCCGTCAACAAGATGTGCACTGATATGTGAGAACCTGAATCTTAATCCGATTTCATTATCGCAGTAATATCTTTTGTATGTAGCATTCAAACCAAAAAGATAGTCAATTGTTTCAACCGGAAAGTGGAAATCTTTTTCACTTCTTAATCGGGTGAAGGTAAACAAGTCGGTACCAAAAGATAAAATATCGTCTTGATTTATAATATGAAGAATATCCTGCGAAGTTCCGATATCCAAACGAATTTTGTTGTCGCTTGTGTTGAAAAGAAATCCTGCTTTCGGTTCAAGAAAGTTTGCAGTGAATGGTTGAACATTAAGCTCTTTTGGAAACCACTTTTTATCTGATTGTGCATTTAATGAGATGAAAGGCAAAACAACCGAAATTATAATAGAATTAAATAGAATTTTTAATTTTTCATTATTCATTTTTAATTACTCAGTTTTATCGTTGCGAAGCATTACTTTTTTTATTTTCTGTTTTATTAGTTTATTATAACCATACTTAAACTTTGAAGTTAGACTTGTAATTGCATAATAGTTTGTCGGGAAAGCAAACGATGGTTCAAAATAGCAATTAACCGTACAACCTTCGCAGAAATCAAATCTGCCTTCCATCTTTTTGTAATACTGAATTTTCTCTGACTGCCTGATTTCTTTTATCGGTTTGTCAATTATAACAGATTCTTTTCCAAAGTGATAACAAGGAAGAATGATTTCATTTGTCGGAGAAATAACAATTACTCTTGAAACCGCTTTGCACTTCGGATTGTCAATATGATTTCCGCCGTCTCTTCTCAGCTTCATAAATCCTTTGTTAAGATAAACATCAAGTTTGCCATCACAATAAGCTTCAACGAAATCAATTGCTTTATCATTCAGACCTGGATTACCAAAATATGAAAACACAGGATTGACAAGAAGAACCAGATTATGCCTCTGAGCAATTTCGTGCATTCGCGGAAGCTTGTGATATGTTTCATTCGTAACAGTAAAAAGAATGTCAGGAAACTCTCCGAGTGATTTGGCGATTTCAATACTTTTGAAAACACTTTTATAACAATCAACTTTTCTTATTCTGTTGTGCTCTTCTTCGTCAGGAGAGTCAAGAGAGAAATGAAGAAGATTTACATAACCAGCAAGTTTCTCTGCAAACTTTGGATAAAGCAATCCGTTTGTTGTAATACTTGTCTGCATCTTGAATGAACGGGCAAACTTTGCCATCTCAGCAATATCTTTGTGAAGAAGAGGTTCGCCGCCTGTCAGATCAATAAACTTTACTCCAAGCTTGGCAAGTTGTTCAACATTCGATTTGAAGTCATTTAAATCGGCGTATGGTGTGTCCTTAAAGTTTTCGTGAAATCCGAAATGACAAAATTCGCAGTAAGCATTACAACGGTATGTAACATAATAATTACAAAGCAGAAGCATCAGTAAGTTCTCCCCTTCCAGACAACTTTTTTATTTGGAAGAACGATGAAAGGAAGAATCACAACATAAATAAGATAATAGATCTGATGATGGAAGAAGTATTTCAGATTTTTTTCTAAACCAAGTTTTTTATGAACCGGATAAAGAAGAAAAAAATCCATTGCAACTTTGAATGTTACCAGATACAACCAGTTGGCTGAAAAGAAAAACGGCGTTAGAAGAACAAGAAGATTAGCAATGAATCCCCAGAACATTATAACATAACCACGAAACGGAACACCGAGTCCGCCAACACCCCATCTCTTTTTTTGTCTGATTAAACTCTTTAAATCTTTACAGGGCAGCGATGTTACAAGTGCGTCTTTATCTAAAGGAAAAATAACTTTGTACTTTTTGAGATTATAGATTGCATTCATAAGAGTAAAGTCTTCTGTTACGCTGAAAGGAAGAGCTTCATAACCGCCGACTTCATCATAAGCTGATTTGCGATATGACATATTATTTCCAATGCAGGAAATCGGTTTTCCGATGTTCACGGTTCCGGCACCGGCAGTAAGCAAATAAATAAAATCCAGTGCCTGCATTCCACCGAACCAGTTATCTGCAACCTGAGTTGTAAAACCTGTAACAAGTGCAACATCATCCTTATAATAGCTGCAAATCGTTTTCACCCATGTTGGTTTAACTTCGCAGTCAGCATCGGTTGTCAATATTATTTCGCCTTTAGCTTCTTTTACACCATAGGCAAGAGCACGCATTTTACCAATCAGTTTCAAATCGTCTTTGTGAGTAGTAATTTTTTTGAAATGTGATTTATCCTGAATGAAGTCATCCATTATTCTGCCTGTTGAATCAGTAGATTGATCATCAACTAAAATTATTTCCAGCTTGCCTTCGGGATATTCAAGAGCTGCAAGAGATTTTAATGTGCGAAGAATATTTCCTTCTTCATTTCTTGCCGCAACAATTACTGATGCTGTTGGTAGTTTTTCAATCGGAATTTTTTCAAATTTTTTATTTGTACCAACAATAAAGATGATTGTCTGAAAAAAATATCCAACGAGAATAATTGTGAAAATTATTTCAAGCATTCAAAAGGTGCTCCGATTTTATAATTCTTTTTAGCAGCTTCATCCACAATAAATGAAATGGAATCCCGAATAATATTTTTTGATTTAATGCTATCGTGTAACACAACTATTGAGTCCTTTTCAAGAAAATTTGTAACGGCAAACTTAACCAACTCAAAGTTATTTTTATAATCATAAGTAAGTAACGACCACATAACATTTTTTAGATTATTTTGTTTCAGTAACCTGTTTGTGGTTAACTGAAATCTTCCGTGTGGTGGACGAAAATAATTTACCTGATAGCCAAATTCATCCTGCAATAATTTATTGAATGAAATGATCTGATATATTTTTTCCTCATATGAAAGCGTCTGTAGAATTTTATGATTGTATGTATGATTCCCGATAGAGTGTCCTTCAGAAAGAATTGTTTTAGCCAGCTCCGGATATTTTCTGATATTATCACCGACGCAAAAGAAAATCGCTTTGATTTGATGTTTTGATAATTCAGATAAAATAATTTCAGTCGTTTGAGGAACAGGTCCGTCATCAAATGTCAACAGAATTTTATTATTGGTTGTGTTCCAATAAAATTCGTTGAAAAATTTTTTTACTATTGTTGGTGGATTGTATTTATATTTCATTTTTTCTACAATAATTTCATTTCTACAATAATGCCATCCCTTTGGGATTTGTGGTTTTCCTAATTTCTAAAATTCTTACCTAACAACTTTCACTTTTATTCTAACCTTTAATCACTCCAACTGGTTTTAGTTTTGCCACTTTTCTTGTTATTCCTTCTTTGTGCATTACATCAACTACATCAGCAACATCTTTATAAGCAGCAGGCATTTCTTCAGCA
>CALHAB010000076.1 GCA_937934185.1 uncultured Ignavibacterium sp.
CAAATTTCTTATTCTCTGGGGACCTGAAGATTTAGATGATGCTAAGTATATCGTTGAAAATTCAGGACAAGATTCGATACTTGCTCCGGAAACAAATTTAAAACAATTGGCCGGTTTAATCAGTAAATGTGATTTGGTAATAGCAAATGATTCCGGACCGATGCATTTAGCAGCTGCAATTGGTGTTCCAACACTTGGATTATTCGGGCCAACGGATCCCAAAAAGCACGGACCATATTCAGAAAAATCGGATTATGTAATTAAATCAGACCTTCATTGCATTATCTGCAATAAACTCACCTGCCCTTTTAATAAGGAATGTTTTAATGAAATTAACATTGATGAAATTATCCAAAAATCAATTAAGCTTCTGAAAGACTAATGATTAAGAAATTTGAGCAATTCCTCAGAAAATTGTTATTGTTTTTTCTTCTTTCACTCAGTAGAAGAAAAAAATTATCTGAACAATTACCTGTAATTAAGAAAGAAACAAAAATTCTTTTTATCAGATTAAACAGAATCGGCGATGCTCTGGTCAGTACTCCGCTCATTGAATTAACGAAAAAGAAAACAGGATGCATTGTATATGTACTTGCAGATAAAAAAAATTATTTTGTTTTTAAGAATAATCCTAACATTGATGAATTAATAGTTTTCGAAAAAGGAATTAAAAACTTTTTTAACTTTAAAAAATTTATTAAGCAAGAAGAAATTGATGTTCTTGTTGACCTTCACGATGATGTATCAACTACCGTAAGTTTTTTAATTGCGATTGCTGATTGTGAATATAAATTGGGATTAAAAAAATCCAACAACGAAATTTATACTCATACTGTTGATAGAATAAATTCAGATAGCAATCATGTTATTGTAAGAACTTCAGAGATCAGCAAATTACTTGGCTTAAATTATTCCAAAGACGAACTTCAAATCGGTTATTATCCCAAAGAAGAGAATATTCAATTCGCCAAAGAATTTATAAAATCAACTTTCCCTAAAAGAAAATATTTATTAGGAATTAATTTATCAGCCGGCAGTGATGCAAGATTCTGGGGAGTTGAAAACTTCCGTTCACTATTAAATGAACTGATTAGATATGATATTAATATTTTGGTATTTACAGATACAAAAGATTACGATAAAGCACAATTGATTTTTGATAAAAAATTTATTTATCCTGCAATTAAAGATTTTGATAAATTTGCAGCCGGAATTCTGGAACTTGATATGTTATTCAGTCCCGATACTTCTGCAATTCACATTGCATCAATTAAGAGAATTCCGGTATTCGGACTTTATGTTAAGTATAAAACCAATGATATGATCTGGAGTCCTTATAACACTGATTTTGAATGTGTAATAACAGAAGAACCAAATTTGAATAATGTTACATTTGAAGAAGTAAAGAAAAAATTTATTCCATTTTTAGAGAAATATTTAAATGTCGAAAGAAATTCCAAGCTGTAAAAGATTTACAGGTTACAAACCTTGTTATTCAGACCATAACTGCTGGCTTGAGGGCTGTAAAGAAAATATACCAGTTGGTAAAAAAATTTTAATTATAAACCTTGATGCAATGGGTGATGTGTTAATGACAACAGCACAACTTCCTGCAATCAAAAGAAAATTTCCTGAATCAACAATCTACTGGATAACACTTAAAGTTGCCGCTCCGCTTCTTTATCATAATCAATTTATTGACTTCGTGCTTGAGTATAATTTTGAATCTATTTCTGTTTTGCAGGAAATTGAATTTGATTATGTGATGAATGTTGATAAGTCCCAGCGCTCCTGTGCTTTATTAAATTCAGTCAATGCAAAAAATAAGCTTGGATTTGGTTTGAATGACGATGGAAAAATTATTCCGGTAAATGATGGTGCTTATTATAATTATCTGCTTGGAATGGATGATCATTTGAAATTCAAAGTAAATCAACGCACAGGACAGGATTATCTTGCTGAAACATTTGATCTTGATTATCAGCGGGATGAATATGTCTTCAATTTTACTGATGACGAACAAAAATTTATTGAGGATTACAAAAAATCCATTGGCATTTCAAATAAAGATAGAATTATTGGTTTCAACACCGGTTGCTCCGAACTTTACCCTAATAAAAAAATGACTATCGAACAGCATATTTATCTGATTGAAAAACTTTTAGCAACCGGTAAATATAGAATTATGTTGTTAGGCGGACCTGAAGACACAGAAAGGAATAGAATAATTTCGGAGCACTTTAACGGAAAAATTATCAATACACCAACAACTGAAGGAGTAAGAAAAGGTGCTTGTTACGAATCTATTCCACAAGTCATTGTTACTGGTGATTCATTTGGAATGCATCTGGCAATTGCATTAAAAAAATATGTAATTGCCTGGTTTGGTGTTAGCTGCTGGACAGAAATAGATCTTTATGATCGAGGCATTAAACTTTATCAACCCGATTTATTCTGTTCCCCTTGCTGGAAAAAAGTTTGTCCTTATGATCTTGAATGTATTAAGATGATAGACCTTGACAGAATAATTACAGAAATCGAAAATTATTTTAATAATTCTTCTATGAAATGATATCACTTTCAGACTTTAATATTTTCAGCTTCAGTAAGAGAATTAAGCGACCTTTGGTGCTCGATGGTGCAATGGGAAGTTTACTTGAACAAAAAGGTTTAACAACAAGTGATTCTGCCTGGAGCGCAAAAGCAAATCTTAAATTTCCTGAAGTAGTTTTAGAAATTCATAAAGAATACATTTATGCCGGTGCTGATATAATCACCACGAATACATTCCGGACGAATCCGTTTTCTCTCGCTCAATCTGGTATCAAAAACTTCAAGCGATATGTACAAAAAGCAGTATCGCTTGCATTTGAAGCTAAAGGAAATCTTCCCGTATTGATCGCAGGATCAAACGCTCCTGCAGAGGATTGTTATCAGGTTGAAAGAACTATTTCAAAAAAGGAATTGGAATTAAATCATTTTAATCACATTGATAGTCTTGTGGAAAGCGGATGCCATTTCATATTAAATGAAACGCAAAGTCATTTTGACGAAATAAAAATAATATCAAAGCATTGTGAAAAAAATAATATTCCATATGTAATTAGTTTGTATTTTGATGAAAACCTTTGTTTACTTAGCGGAGAGAAAATCAGTGATGTAATCAGCTATTTGAGCGATACTAATATTTTATCAATAGGATTTAATTGCATTTCAGACAAAGTATTCGTTAAAATGATTAACCAAATTAGTTTGCCTGTAAATTGGGGTTTTTATCTGAATTGTTTTACAAAAAGCGACGGGCAAAACAAACTGTGCTCAATTTCCACAGCAGAATATTTAGTTACCATACAGGAAGTTATTCATTTCAATCCCTCCTTTATCGGAACTTGTTGCGGCTCAAATCCAGATTTTACAAAAGCAATCAAAGGTTTTATTGATGGACGGATTAAGCATTAATTCATTTGCAAAGATTAATATAGGGCTTAATATTATTTCAAAGCGTGATGATGGCTTTCATAATCTTCAGACAATATTCTTCCCTCTTTCACTTCACGATATAATTACTATAAAGAAATCTGAAAATTTTTCTTTTCATTCAAATGATGCATCGATTTCTGCAGATAAAAATAACCTGATACTTAAAGCTCATAAGTTGATTGAAAATTTTATCGGAAAAAAAATCAATTGTCAGATTCATTTACAGAAAAATATTCCAATTGGTGCGGGTTTAGGCGGCGGCAGTTCTAATGCTGCAAGCATTTTGAAAGGACTGAATGAATTATTCTTAATAAACATTGAGTATTCAAAATTAAAAAAACTGGCTTTGGAGTTAGGATCAGATGTGCCGCTTTTTCTTGAGACGCTTCCGGCTTATGCAGAATCACGAGGAGAGTTGCTTCGCCCGATTAAAATTTCTGTCAGTGGCTATTTACTGGTTGTAAATCCTGGAATTCACATTTCAACAAAATGGGCTTTTGGCAAAATCACCCCAAGACAGCCCAAAATTAGTCTTAGAGATTTAATCAAATATGAGGAAATTAAATTTGATGATTTAGCCAAGTATGCAACAAATGATTTCGAACCAATTGTCTTTCGTGAGTATCCTCAGATTGAGGAAATAAAAATCAGAATGGAAAACTTTGACGCAAGATTGTCTTTAATGACAGGAACTGGTTCAACAGTATTCGGCTTTTTCAATGAAGAAGAAGATGCCAATCAAGCTGAACTATTTTTTAAATGCAAAAATTATTTTACTTATTTACAAAAACTTAACTAACCGCACTTTCTAAAAATTCAACGCTTCCCTTTGTTGCATTTAATCCAATTTTTATTCCTAATGGAATCGTCACGAAATCTTTTATATGTCCGTGCGGAAAAGTATAAATTATAGGTAGTTTCAAGGGCTTAAAATAATACTCAATTACTTCTCCCAGACTTAAAGTCTTTTTATTTGGGTCTTGTTCGTAGCATTCCACAAATCTGCCAAGTATAATTCCCTTTAATCCTTTAAATACTTTTGCGAGTCTTAGTTGATTAAGCATTCTGTCAATCTTATAGGGTTTCTCATCAATATCTTCAAGAAGCAAAATTTTGTCTTTCATATCAGGGAAATATTCTGTTCCTAATAATGCATTAAAGACAGCCAGATTACCACCAAGGATTCTTGCATTTGCAATTCCTTTATTGATAAAAGGCATTTTGGCATTTTCCGGATACTTAATCTTACCAATCTTTTTATTTGATGTTACAATTTTCCAGAACCACTCTTCAGTATAAGTACTTACATTATTAACAAAATCAACAGCAGGCATTGGTCCGGCAAATGTGATTAATCCTGTCTTTTTGAAAATTGCATTCTGTATTGCAGTTATTTCGCTGTAGCCAACAAATATCTTTGGATTCTTTTGAATCAACTTATAATTTATTTTATCAAGCAACCGGAATGCTCCATACCCACCTCTGAGACACATAATTGCTTTAACTGATTTATCGTTAAACATTGAATGAAAATCCTCTAATCTTTCTTCATCACTGCCGGCAAGATAACCGTTAAATTTTCCAACATTTTTCCCAACCTTAACACGATAACCGATTTTCTCAAGATATCTGACTGATTCTTCTATTCTTAATAATTCATCTGGTGAGGAAGCAGGAGTGATTAATCCGATTGTATCTCCTTTTTTGAGGCGGGCTGGTTTTATAACTTTCATAAAATTCCTTTTTATGAGTTTACATTGTTGGCGAAAATAATATCACAAAGTGTATAATCAAAAAATTGAAGGAAGTTGGTGATTGTGAATTGTTAGTATAAACATAATGATAAATATCACTTAACATATTAATAAATTGAAATTTAAGTCACCTTTAAGCATTTTTGAGATGGATTTTAGAGGGATTTAATCAATTTTTAATAAAATCAAATTATCTGAATGAATGTTGAAAAAAAGAAAATTCTTTATATATGTGGTTCTCTGAATCAAACCACTCAGATGCATAAAATTTCACTCGAACTACCTGAATACGAAGCCTGGTTTACTCCGTATTATGCAGATGGTTTTCTGAAGTTTCTCACAAAAATCGGAATTCTGGATTTTACTATAATGGGTGGAGTTTTCAAAAAAAGAACCATCGCCTATCTAAAAAAACATAATCTTAAACTGGACTATGAAGGAAAACTAAATAACTATGACTTGGTTTTTACCTGCCAGGATTTAATCATTCCTAAGAACATCAGAAATTCAAAAATTATTCTTGTTCAGGAAGGAATGGTTGATCCAGAAACTTTTTGGTCGAAACTTGTCCGTAAGCTTCATCTTCCCCGCTGGGCTGCCAGTACTTCTATGACCGGGCAATCTGACCTTTATGATATTTTTTGTGTTGCTTCTGAAGGATTTAAAGAATTGTTTGTTGAAAAAGGATTGAATCCTAATAAAATGAGAGTAACCGGTATTCCTAATTTTGATAATTGCTCTGAACATTTGAACAATGACTTTCCTCATAAAAATTTTGTTTTGGTTGCAACCTCAGATATGCGCGAGACATTCAAATATGAGAACAGAAAGAAATTTATTCAAAAAGCATTAAAAATTGCTGACGGTAAGAAAATCATTTTCAAATTACATCCGAATGAAAATGTTAAAAAGCGAACTGCCGAAATAAAAAAATATGCACCAGATGCTCTTGTTTATTATGGAGTTCCGATCGAGCCAATGATTGCAAATTGTGATACTCTTTTAACAAGATATTCATCAGTTATTTTTGTTGCTTCAGCCCTTGGCAAAAAGGTATATTCAGATATTGATGAGGAAACAATTAAAAAACTGACTCCGATTCAGAACGGTGGAACTTCAGCAAAGAACATTGCTGAAGAAGCCAGAAAGCTTTTAGAACTTTCACCTCAAAAATCTGAAGAACATTTTACTGATAGCAAGTTCAGATTTTATTTCAAGAAAAAACTTGCAAAAGTCCGTAACTAATTTGATATGAATATCGTAACCGTAATACAAGCCAGAACAGGTTCAACCAGATTACCAAATAAAGTTTTACTTCCTCTGGCGGGTAAACTACTACTTGAAAGAATGATTGAGAGAGTCCTGTATTCCGAATTAGCCGGAAAGATTGTTGTTGCAACTACTGAAGAGAAATCTGATAATATTATTGAAGAAATTTGTACAAAAAATAATTTTCTTCTCTTTCGGGGAAGCACTGAAGATTTACTCGACAGACATTATCAGGCAGCAAAATTATTAAATGCAGATGCTGTTGTGAAAATTCCTTCCGACTGTCCGCTGATTGACTTTAGAATTATTGATAAAGTGATATCTTACTTCATTGAAAATTCAGACAAATATGATTTTGTCTCAAATCTTCATCCGGCCACATATCCAGATGGAAATGATGTTGAAATAATGCACTTTAGTGTTCTGGAAGAAGCCTGGATAAATGCCAAAAGAAAATTGGAACGAGAGCATACAACTCCATATATTTGGGAAAATCCTGAAAAGTTCAGAATCGGAAATGTTGAATGGGAAACAGGTTTGAATTATTCAATGAGTCATCGTTTTACAATTG
>CALHAB010000077.1 GCA_937934185.1 uncultured Ignavibacterium sp.
ACATTTGAAGGAAGTGATATTAATTCTATCCGAAATTTTTCTCCACCGTCTTTTCAGAATTTCAGAATACTCAGCGGCCCGAATCAGTCAACAAGCATGCAAATAATTAACGGAGCTGTAAGTGCTTCAAGAACTTTTTCATACATTTTATTACCATCATCAACAGGAACTTTCACCATTGGAAGTGCAACGATTGAATTTAAAGGTCAGACTTTAAGCACAGATCCAATTAAAATTACAGTCGTAAAAGGCAGCCCAAAACCAAAAGATGAAGAAGTTGCAGGAGTTTCTGAAAATGAAATTGCAAAGAATCTTTTTATCAGAGCGAGTGTTGATAAGACCCGCGCTTATCTCGGTGAACAGGTTACCGTTACTTACAAACTTTACACAAGACTGAATATTGCATCTCAGATGTCTATCAGTAAACTTCCTCAATATAATGGTTTCTGGACTGAGGAATTGGAAACTTCAAGAACACTGAGTTTTTCAACTGAGGTAATTGATGGGAAAAAATACAGTGTAGCTGTTCTGAAGAAAGCGGCACTATTTCCAACACAGGTGGGAAAACTTGAAGTAACTCCGTTTGAACTTACTGTTCCGATTGAGATTCCAAAAAAAAGAAATCCAAATAATATCTGGGACAGCTTCTTCGATGATCCTTTCCGAAGAGGAGATATTTATCAATACAATGCAAAGTCGAATATTGTTAAAATTGATGTTATTCCACTTCCTGAAGAAAGCAAACCTGCAAGTTTCAAAGGTGCGGTTGGTAAATTTGAATTCTCTGCAACTGTTGATAAATCAAAAACAAAAACAAATGAACCAATTACATTAAAGTTAAGTATTTCTGGTGTTGGCAATCTTAATCTTTTACAGCCACCCGATTTTGAGCTTCCTGCAGGATTTGAGAAGTATGAACCCAAAACAAATGATCAAATAAATCGTTTGAATAAAATTAGTGGAGTTAAAACAATTGAGTATCTGTTGATTCCAAGAATATCCGGCACAAGAGAGATTAAACCAATTTTGTTCTCTTATTTTGATCCTGATGTCAGACGATACATTGAGTTGAAGTCAAATCCTTTCTATCTGACAATTGAGCAAGGTGACAGTGCTGCTAATTATTATGTTGCTCAAAAAGAGGGCGTTCAACAATTAGGAACTGATATCAGATTTATAAAAACTAACTTTAAAGATATCAGAAAATCTCAGGAGCATCTGATTAATAAACCAGGTTTTTGGATTGCAACATCATTACCTCTTTTTGCATTTATTGCACTGATTGGCTGGAAGAGAAAACAAGATAAGCTATCCGGCAACATTCAGCTTTTGAAATATCAGCGTGCACAAAAAATTGCGAAATCAAAATTCAGAAAAGCACTCAAATTTCTTGAGGCAGGAAACAGCGAAGCTTATTACTCCGAAATTGCTCAGGCATTCTTCGGTTACCTTGAGGATAAACTTCATATTCCTAAATCAGAATTTACGCTTGACAAAGCATACACAATTTTAATTGAAAAGGGAATTGATGAGCAACTCGCTCAGAGAATGAAATCTGCCGGTGAGAAATGTGAGTTTATCAGATTTGCACCAAATGCAGGCGCTTCAACTGCGATGAAAGAATTTTATGATGAACTTCTGAATATTGTAATTGATATTGAAAAAGGATTAGAGAAATGATTATGATTCGATTGATTACCTCAATTCTGATTTTGATTATATCTAATTTAATTTTTGCACAATCATCAGTAGAAGAACTGATGAAGCGAGCAAATGATTTTTATGTAAAAGGTCAGTTTGAAGAAGCTATAAAAACTTACGAATCCCTTATTCATCAGAATTATGAAGGAACATCATTATTTTATAATCTGGGAAATGCGTACTTCAGAACAGGGAAGATTGGTTATGCAATTCTGTACTACGAAAAGGCCTTAAAACTTTCGCCTGATGATGAAGATGTTCAGCATAATCTTCAATTGGCACAGTTAAATGTAAAAGATAAAATTGAAGCACTGCCAGCATTCTTTCTTTTCAGATTGTGGGAAGGATTACTGGCAATATTTTCTGTGGATGGCTGGACAATTCTAAGTTATGTTTTATTCATATTATTTCTTTTTTCTCTTGGATTTTATTTCTTTGCTAAGAATATTGTACAGCAGAAAGCAGCATTTTATTCATTTGTATTTTTTTTGATAATCTTCCTGATTTCATCAACTCTGCTGATAGTTAAATTGAATCAGGAAGTTAATTTGAAATACGGAGTTGTTCTAAATTCAAGTTTAACAGCCAAAACAAGTCCAGACCCTCAAGGCAGAGATGCATTTATAATTCATGAAGGATTGAAAGTAAAAGTTGAAGACAAAGTTGATAAGTGGATTAAAATCAGATTGGAAGATGGACAAATCGGCTGGGTTGAGAAAGAATCAATCGGTATCATTTAATAACAATAAAATCAGGAGGTTCTATGAAGCTCTTCTTATCAGTGTTCGCTCTCATCTTTTTTATTTCATTTGGTACTTTTGCTCAGGAAAAATCCTGTTGCAGTAGTGGTGATCATGCTAAAAAAGAAGTTTCTTTTGAAAAGTCAATTAATAAGGATGGAAAGACTGTCGAAATAAAAGAGACTGTTATGAAAGATGGAAAAACTGTTGAGGTTAAAAAAGTAGTTAATGAGGAAATGAAAATGGATGGTTGTTGTTCTTCCTCCACTGAAAAATCTGAATTAACCACAGATAAAAAAGAACATTGCGCAACAAAAGATGTTTCAGAAAATAAAAGTGAGTGCTGTAAATCAGATTTAAAAGCTGAACATAAAGTTGATAAACAAGGTGAGTAAGTAAAACAAAGGGAGCATTCAAGCTCCCTTTTTTATTTCTTCTGATCTGAAAATATCTCTTCAAGCAATTCAATTAGTTTTTGTCTCGGGAATGGTTTTGCAAGGTAATGTGTGCAACCAGAGGAAAGCATTTTATCACGATCACTGTCGAGAGCATAAGCAGTGACAGCTACAATAGGTGTTGTTGTATACTGAGGCATAAGTCTTAATTCTTTTACTAAATCCAAACCATTTTTATCTCCGCTCAAACCGATGTCCATTAATATTAAATCGAAATTTTTTGTCTTTACAAGTTCTATAGCATCATCTGCATTATTTACAGCATTCAGTTGAACCAGATTTCCGATAAAAGCGGTAATAGTCTGAATGTTAATCGGATCATCTTCAACGAGCAGTACTTGTTTTGAGCTAATGTCAATTTCAACACTGCTAACCTGAGATTGTTCAGTGATTGACTCTGTAATTTTATCAGCAGCATTTAACTCAACAAAAAAAGCTGAACCCTCCCCAAGTTTACTATTAAACCATATTCTTCCATTCATCATCCTCACATATTTTTTAGTGAGTGTTAATCCCAGACCGCTTCCTTCAAATTGTCTGTTATAACCTTCACTGACTTGTCTGAACGGTTCAAAAATTATTTCCTGATAAGAATCCGGAATTCCTATTCCGGTATCTACAACTTTGATAATAACTTTATTTTCATTTGTAAATGCTCTGACTGAAACACCTCCGGTTTCAGTGTACTTTATTGCATTACTTATCAGGTGAGATAAAACAGACTTGAGCAAATTCAAATCTGCAAGTGCAATAATTTCTTCTTCATCAACATCAAAGTAAAAACTTAAACCTTTTATCTTAGCTTCATTTATAAAGAGTTCATAAGTAGTTTTAATTATTGGCAGGATGTCAACAGGTTTTAAGTCCACTGGCAGAGTTTCAGTTTCAACTCTGGTTAAATCCAAAATCGCATTTAATGTTTCGTGAAGACGCTGTCCGCTTTTGTTAATTATGTTTGCAAGTTCCTGTGTTAAAGGTTCTTTCGTATCTTCGGCGATCATACTTGCACATCCCAGAATCCCCACAAGAGGAGTTCTTAATTCGTGACTCATATTTGCAAGAAAGTTTGTTTTAAGTCTGCTCGTCTCCTCTGCTTTTGCTTTTGCAATTTTTATTTCATCGAGAAGTTTTTTCAGCTTTGTGATATCGTCTTTAATCCCAATGAAATTTGTGATTATACCTTCCTCATTTTTTACCGGAGAAATCCTTGCAGATTCCCAATATAAAGTTCCATCTTTGCGTTTATTCAAAAACTCACCTGACCATTGCCTGCCTGATGTAATGCTTTCCCAAAGCTGTTTATAAGTTTCCTGTGAAGTATAACCGGATTTTAGAAATTTAGGGTTCTTCCCAATTATTTCTTCTTTTGAATAACCTGTTAATGAGCAAAAAGTGTCATTCACATATTCAATATTCCCTTGCAGATCAGTTATAACAATACCTGAATTGCTTTGATTGATTGATAATGAGAGAAGTTTCAACTGTTCTTCAGATTTTCTTTTCTCAGTTATATCGTGGATGATAACCTGTAAGATACTATTTCCGTTGATATCAACTTTATATAATTTAATTTCAGAAAGTATTTCTTTACCATCTTTGTTGAAGCAGAATTCGAATTCTGTATTTTCCCCTTTGAGAGCTTTATTGATATAAAAATTTATCAGCTCATCAGATTTTTCTCCGTTACATTGAAACTCATTTGAAAAATCCTGCAGAAGACAATGCAATATCTGTGTTTTGTTTCTACCAAAAAGTTTTTCTGTAGCAGGATTACAATCAAATATTCTGAAAGATTTAATATCAAGAAGGATAATTGGTATATATGCGTTCTCAAAAAGTGCTCTGAATTTTTTCTCAGATTCTGTTATTGCGATTTGGGCGGTCTTTCTGGAAGTTATATCCCGAGTAATACAAAGAAGATAATCTTCACCATTTATTCTAACCCCTTTGGCGCTTACCTCAGCATCGAAACTGCTCCCATCTTTTCTGCGGTGAAGTAATTCAAATACTTCTGTTTTACCTATGAGTTCTCTAATTGTTGATAGGATTTTTTTCTGATCCCAGCTAGCGTTATAATCTTTTGCATTAAGCTGAAGGATCTCAGACATAGTGTAACCTAACATTTTACAAAAAGTATCATTTGCCTGAACAACATTTCCATTTTTATCCAGAATATAAACAGCATCATTGATGGATTGTAGCAGTTCAAGTGACAGATTAGCAAAATTATCTTTCATCTATTGCAAGAATCCTTATTGTTCTTCCAACAATTTGCATTAAATCATCATAACATAAAATAAGATGAAAGATGTAATTGGTGTAGTAATTCAGCTACAAAATTTTTTTACACTTTCGGAAGTCAAGATACTCTTTTGGTTGTAGTAAAATTACTACAAAAAAATAATTGATTATCCTATAACAAATATTGATTGAAAGATTAAAATTAGCAGGAGAAGTTTTAAGGAATATTGCAAATGAAAAATTGTGGAGTCGCCGTGCTTGATCGAATTATGACCTTTCTTTCCGTGCTATATTCCCTCATACTGCTTTCCACCCTCATAATTCTTTTAAGTTAACGGCGCTCCCAATGCTCAGAATATGGAAATAAATATGATCTGGTACAAAATAAGTTTTCCGTCATACATGACTAACGGCAGAAGCCGGGAATCTTTTATTAAAGAGTTCTTTAAAATCTGGAAAGTTTTCGGAAGACCCGATGGAATGGCAATTTATGAATTAGAGTATGATCTTGATGCTCACGGAGTTATTTATATTTCATTACCGAATCAGGCAATCGATAATCTGATTCAATTATCATTAAAAAAATTTACACCGATACCTGTCAAAGCACCATCGGTGAAATTAAGAAAAATCAGTTCAGAAGTTTTTTCATAGCCTCCTCTGTGATTGTTGGTGGTTAGTATAACAATACGATTCAAGCCGTTTGGTCAAGCGGCTTGGAAAAGCCTCCACAAGCCCCTCCGGAAACGGAGGGGATTTTTTTATAATCCAAACATCAATCCAACTTTAAATTGAATATTGTTAATTGATCGCTTGTCTGAAATAATATGCTCATCACTTGTTGATGAGTAAAGCGGATCTTTGTCGTCATTTAATGAAGTATATGAATCGAGTCTTCTGACAGAAGTTGGATCAACTGCATCGAATTGTTTTCCGAACAAATTCAGTAATTGATAGTGTAAGCTTATATCAATTTTTAATGCCGGATTTAATTTAAATAAAACCCCGGCTGCTGCGCCGCCACCAATTCTTGTTGCCGACTTAAGGTCATAAGTCCCACTCGGTACTTTAGAAACACCCTGAAACTTTACTTCACCACTGAATTGGTTAATCATCAGATATGGAGCCAGATAAGGTGAAACCGGCGAAAGCGGAATATCAATCATAATTTCCGGACCAAGTTTTACAGAAAAATTCTGCAATGAGACTTCAACCTTGCCTCTGTTCTCATCGGCATTACCATCACCGCTAAGTTTACCATAATCAATCTCCGCAAAAAATGAAGTACCTAAAAGACCTGCTCTTGCTTTTGCAAAGAATGTAACACCATTGGATAAACCATATTTTGTTCCTTTGTAAAATTCATCAGTTGTTCCTCCTGCATCTCCCTGAGGCAGATTGTAAGCTAGACCACCACCAACCTGAGCAGTGATTTGTGCTGATGAAATTGAAATTAAAGAAAAAGAGAAAAGGATAACAAGAATTAATTTTTTCATATCAGAACTCCTTAATTTTTTACAATTTAACTTAATAAAAACAATTTGTCATTAAAATAAGAATTATACTTTTTCTGAAATTGATAAGTAGCGGCCAAGTGCATATTTTTCAAATATGAATTCAAAGAAGTATAATAATATTAAGCTTGCAGTAGGCATTTCAGAGACAGTTTTGCTTTTTGTTTTAACTTTCCTGTTTCTTTATATGGGTTACAGTAAAAAATTGTCAGACTTTCTCTATAGTTATGTAGAATCCGATTATGTCGTTTTAATTCTTTTTACCATCTTAACAGGGCTTGCAGCATCAATTGTTTTATTTCCATTAAACTTTTATTCGTCATATATTCTTGAGCACAAGTATAATCTATCTAACCAGACCTTACTGAAATATTTTACTGAAGGAATCAAGTCTACACTTGTTTCAGGAGCTATCGGACTTCCTATTCTTATTTTATTTTATTTTATTCTGAAAGAATTCGGTGATAATTGGTGGTTGGTTTTTGCAATTGCAATGTTTTTTGTCTCTGTTATTCTTTCTCAGTTATTTCCAATTGTTATCTTTCCGATTTTTTACAAAGTAAAACCAATTGAAGATGAGGAACTCAAAGAAAGAATTAAAACTCTTGCTAAAGATGCAGGATTAAAAGTTCAGGATGTATATTCTTTTGATATGAGTAAGAACACTAAGAAAGCAAATGCGGCTTTTACCGGACTTGGTAAAACGAAAAGAATTATTCTCGGTGATACTTTGCTTTCATCATACTCAAAGGATGAAATTGAAACTGTAATTGCTCACGAGTTAGGACATTATAAGAAAAAACATATTGTAAAAAATATTCTTTATGGAACTGTAAATAGTTTTGTCCTTTTTTTCGTTATCTCCGTTTTATATAAATCCACAATTCCCTGGTTTGGATTTTCATCGATAAATGAAATTGCAGCTTTGCCTCTATTAACATTGTGGGCAATGTTGATTGGTTTAATTCAAACTCCAATTGGTAATATGTTATCAAGGAAATTTGAGTACGAAGCTGATCAGTATGCAGTTGAATCTACAAGAAAACCAAATAGTTTTATACAAACTTTGAACAAATTAACAGAGCAGAATCTTGGTGATAAAGAACCGCATCCTTTTGTTGAATGGTTTTTTTATAGTCATCCGTCAATCAAAAAAAGAATTTCAGCGATAAAAGATTTTATTCAAAGCAAGAGCATTATTGAGGAATCTCAATTTCAGGAGCAGATGAATTGATTACGGTTATAAAATTATTTTTTATTGTTATTCATACCGCCATTTGCTCAGTGTTTGCCTTGATATTCATTTTCACAGACAGAACATTTACTCTTTATCATTGGTTATCAAAAATATTTTCAGGTGGAATATTACTTATCAGCGGCATCAGAATTAAAATTGATGGACTTGAAAATATTGATCCCAAAGCTGTTTATGTTTTTGCATCCAATCACTCAAGTCAGCTTGATATTACTGCACTTCAATGGGGAATTCCGAACCGGCTTGCAATGATCTTCAAAAAAGAACTTGCGAAAATTCCTTTGTTCGGTTGGCAGTTGAGACTGGGACCTTACATTATGGTTGACAGAAAAAGTCTTGAAAGTGCTGCTAAAAGTATTGAGGAAGCAAAGGAGTTGATGAAAAGAAAAAAAATTTCAGTCCTTGTTTTTCCTGAAGGAACAAGAAGCAAAACAGGCGAAGTTCAGCAATTTAAAAGAGGTGCTTTTCATCTCGCTGCAAAAGTGGGTTATCCTATTGTACCGGTTACAATAAACGGAACTGAGAAAATTCTTCCCAAAGGAACATTTAAACTGAAAAGAGGAACAATCTACCTTCATATTGATAAACCAATTTCTACAGAACATCTGAAATCGAAACAAGATGAAATTGAACTGATGGAAAAAGTTAGACAAATAATTATTTCAAATAAGAGGGAGTATTAAATGGCGGTTACAAAAAAGGAAGTAGAAAAGATCGCTGAACTTGCTAAACTAAAATTTTCAGAATCGGAATTGGAAGACTTTACTCATCAGATGAATGATATTCTGAAGTATATGGAAAAGTTAAATGAACTTAATACTGAAAATGTAGAACCTCTTTCTCATCCAATCGAATCAACAAATGTGTTTCGCGAGGATGAGTTAAAACAATCAATTAAAACTAAAGATGCACTCAGGAACGCGCCTTTGGCTGATGAAAATTACTTCATAGTGCCGAAGGTTATTAAAGAAAAAGGCAAATAAATTTTATGTCTGCTGCTGAAAATAAATCGCCTTACATACTTGGGGTCATTCCTGCAAGGTTTGCATCAACAAGACTGATGGGTAAACCGCTTGCTAACATCGGTGGTAAACCAATGATTCAACATACTTTCGAGTGTGCATCAAAATCCAAACTTATTAACAAAATTATTATTGCAGTAGATGATGATAAAGTTGCTGATGTTTGTAAATCATTCGGAGCTGCGGTTATGATGACTCCCCGAGATGTTCAAACCGGTTCAGATCGTATTGCGTTGGTTGCAAAAGAATTCCCAAGAGCAGATATAATTGTTAACATTCAGGGAGATGAACCTTTCATAAAAGGAATGATGATTGATCAGGCAATTGAACCGCTTCTGTTTGATCATAATGTTAATGTTTCAACTCTTGCCCGGAAAATAACTTCAGTTGAAGAACTTACTTCTCCTTCAATCCCTAAAGTTGTTTTTGATTATGAAAACTTCGCTTTGTATTTCTCGCGTGCAGCAATTCCTTATGTAAGAGATGCAAAAGACGAAACTGAAGCTCTTGAATTAGCAGAGATTTATAAACACATAGGTTTGTATGTCTATAGAAGGGAAGCACTTTTCAGATTTACTTCATTAGAACAGACTGATTTAGAGCAGTGGGAAAAACTTGAACAGTTAAGAATGCTCGAACACGGAATTAAAATTAAAGTTGTGGTAACTGAATACGATACTTTTTCAGTTGACACACCTGATGATCTTAAACTAGCCAGAAGAATTTATTCAAAACTCAAAAAGAAAAAACTTAAAAATGAAAACACCAAAAAAAGTTAATCTTGCCAATATCCCGACACCACTCGAAATTGTAAAATATCAGAACAAAAAATTTTTGATGAAAAGAGATGATCTTACCGGATGCGAACTTTCAGGTAATA
The DNA here is from genome assembly GCA_937934185.1 of uncultured Ignavibacterium sp. Taxonomy (GTDB): domain Bacteria; phylum Bacteroidota; class Ignavibacteria; order Ignavibacteriales; family Ignavibacteriaceae; genus Ignavibacterium. Next base: position 9,809 of record CALHAB010000077.1, read on the forward strand.
AAGTAAGGAAACTCGAATACATCATTGCAGATGCTATAAAGAATAAAGCTGATATCATTTTTACTTGCGGCGGTGAACAGTCAAATCACGCGAGAGCAACAACTATTGCAGCCAGAAAATTTGGTATGCCAGTTAAATTATTCCTTTGGGGAAGTGATAGAAAAATTCCAGGTGGTAATTTGTTTCTAAACAAAATGTATGGAGCTGAGATACTTTATCTGAATAAGAATGATTATGAAAAAGTGAATGATATAATGCAATATCAAAGGGAAAAATTATTAAGAAAAAACATAAATGCTTATGTGATCCCCGAAGGAGGTTCAACTGCAACCGGTATTTTCGGATATTTTTCTTTTATTATGGAACTGATGAAACAGATTGACTTAAGAAAGATTAAAGGAATAGTAACTGCATCAGGAAGTGGCGGAACAAGTGCTGGTATATTAGCAGCAATCTCGTATCTTAATCTTGATGTACAGATTGTGGCAGTTAATGTTCTTTATTCCAAAGAGGTCATCACAAAAAAAATCCTAACTCTTGCAGAAGCATTAAATCTGGAATATGACCTTAATACAAAAATCAAATCTGAGAACCTTCTCGTGTTGGATGGATATTCTGAAGAGGGATATAAAAATATTTCCGAAGACAAAATTAAACTCATCAGAAGTTTTGCAGCTGAAACAGGGATTTTATTCGATCCTGCTTATACAGGTAAAGCGTTTGTTGCTTATCAGGAAAATTATCTTTCCAGAAATCTCGGAATGAAATACATCTTTGTTCATACTGGTGGTTTATTTGGAGTTTTCGGAAGGGAGAAAGAGTATCTGATTTGAGGAGAAAAAAATATAAAATTATCTTAAGTTTGTGATATAAATTACAGGTAATAAAATGGATTGCATCTTTTGCGAAATTGCTCAAAAAAAATCTCCGGCCGAAATTCTTTTTGAAAACGAAAAATTTCTGGCTTTCCTCGATATCAACCCTATCAATTATGGACACACACTTGTAATCACAAAAGAGCATTATGACAACTTTCTGACAGTTCCCGAAAAAGAGCTTTCAGAAATTACACGGCTTACACAGTATCTTGCAGGGGCTGTTAAACGATCTCTGAAAGCTGATGGATTTAACATCATTTCAAATAACGGTTCTTCTGCTGGACAGACAGTTTATCATTTTCATTATCATATTATTCCACGATTCGAAAATGATTTTATGATGAAACCAAGAACAAAAGAATATGATGATAATGAAATTAAAGACTATGCAAACCAAATTAAGTCATTCATTTCAAAATATGAGGACTTAATCCATGGATAAAAAAATCAGAGTATTAGTAGCTAAAGCTGGTCTTGACGGACACGACAGAGGAGCAAAAGTTATCGCAGCTGCTCTGCGTGATGCCGGGATGGAGGTCATTTACACGGGCTTGAGACAAACTCCCGAGATGATCGTTGAAGCAGCAATTCAGGAAGATGTTGATGTAATTGGAATCAGTATTTTATCCGGAGCTCACATGACAATCTTTCCAAAGATTGTTAACTTACTGAAAGAAAGAGGAGTAACAGATGTGCTTGTTACTGGTGGTGGAATTATTCCTGAAGAAGACATACAGAAACTGAAACAGATGGGTGTTGGCGAATTATTTACACCGGGTTCATCAACTACTGCTATTGCTGAATATATCAAAGAGTGGGTTAAAGCTCATCCAAGAAATTAGAAATATTCTTTTACTTATCAGAAAGGAGTTTAGAGATGAAGAAATTATTTATACTCTTTGCTCTTCTCTCAAATATTATCATTCCTCAAACTTTAATTCAAACAGTTAGTTTACCAAACAACACATTCTACAATTATGGTTATGGTTTGGTATATGTAAATGGTAAATACTGGATTTCATCAGACAACTCAACAGTTGGCTCAGGTATTCTTAATGCGGTAAATGATCAGGGAGTTCAGATTGATAATCTCATAATTCAATATCCGGGTATAAGAGCTTCACAAGGACTGGCATTTGACGGAACCGATTTCTGGTATGTTGAGAGAAAAGTTGCAAGGTGCGACCTGTTCAAAGTTAGTACTACTGGTGTGGTGCTTGACTCAATTCCAACGCCGGAGATTTTTGGTGGTAACACTTCAATGATTCTTGGTGGCGCTGCCTGGGATGGAACAGGATTATGGATTTCTGTTTACTCACCGGATACAAGAGTTGCATTGTATAAGGTTAATGTGGCAGCAAGAGCAATTGTAGATACAATTCTTATTCAGCAATTCGGTTTGCAGCCAACAGGTATTACTGTTAAAGGTGACACTCTGTTTTTTGTAATGGATGGTTTTCAGAATAATGATGAAAGAATTTATGCAGTTAGTCTTGCAACGAAAGATACTTTGTTTTCATTCCATGTTCCTGAGCAACCTGGCTTAAGACAAAACCCAAGAGGACTTGCCTGGGATGGAAATTATTTCTGGCTGCTTGCTGAGCCTGTAGGTGCATCTTCCGGCAGACAATTATTTAAGTATGATTTAAGTGGTTCAGGTACTCCATCCATAAATCTTATTACTACCAGTATTAACTTTGGTAATGTAATGATTGATTCAACGGTTACTCAAAATATTCTTATCAGAAATTATGGCTCAGCAAATCTGATAATTGATTCTGCCAAAGTAAGCAATTCAGTTTTTTCCCTGGGAACTTCTTTCCCTGTAGTTATTCAGCCGGGAGTTACAATTTCAATTCCGGTATCATTTACTCCAACGGCCAATCAGACTTATAACGATTCAATAATGTTCTTTCACAATGATCCTAATTTTGCTTATTCAAGAACACTTCTAACAGGAACCGGAGTTTACACTGCGCCTTATATTGTCTTCGTTCCATCAGCATTAGTTTATGGAAATAAAAGAATCAATTCAACTTCCTATCTTACTTTGAAAATAGAAAACCGTGGTTCAAATATATTGACTATTGATTCTGTTAAATTAAAATCGGATAAATTTTATTTTGAAAATCTTTTTACACCAATAAATATTCTTCCGCTTTCATCATACAGTTTTAATGTATGGTTTAAACCTGATGCTCTTCAATTATTTACCGATTCAGTTATTGTTTACTCAAATGCATCGAATGGAAATGTACTTTTTGTAAGTTGTTCCGGTACAGGTGTAAGTGTCGATCCGACACTTGGAAATATTTTCTGGCAGGGACAAATTCCCCCGAATCCAGGCACGAGTCTGCAGGATTATACTCCAAGATCAATCAAAAAAATTCAGGATATAAATGGTGATGGAATAAAAGACATTGTGGTTGCAACAGAAAATTACTGGACTCTTGCATTCAACGGAAACAGTAGCGGAAACGGTGATATCCTCTGGATGTATTCGACTTACTTTGGAAGCATCAACACTGGCTCTGTTGATTATGAACAGTGTCTGCAAATTGCAAGTGACCTGAATAACGATGGACACGAAGATGTTGTAATCGGCACAGGCGGCGGGAATGAATTTGTTTATGCTTTGAATGGATTAACTGGTGAAGTGCTCTGGGAATTTGGCAATGCTTCCACTACAAACGATGGCGACATAATGGGTCTCGATGTTAAAAGAGATTTTACGGGAGACGGAATTCCTGATGTTCTTTGCACTGCAAGTGGTAACGAATCCACAGGCCAGGGAAGATTTTCAATATATCTACTTAACGGCGCTAATGGTCAGGAAATCTGGCGTATCAATCAGGCACCGGAACAAAAGCTCAAGTATATGGTGACTTCTACAGATGCAGGTGGAGCTGCAGGTTCGAGAGTCGGAACTCTCAATGAAGTTATTGGTTTTAATCAAGCCGGAAGTATTCGATGGGTATTTCCAACAGTTGGAACTCCCTGGACAGTTAAAGAAATCTCAGATATAGGAGGAATGCCCGGTTCTGATGTTGTAATTGGTACAACAACAGGCAGAGTGTATGTAGTTGATGGCAACTCAGGTCAGCAGCTCTGGCAGACAAATATCGGAAATGTTTTTATTGAAGATCTCAGAGTTACTCCCGATATGAACAATTCCGGTTATCCTGATATTCTTGTAAGTGGAATAAACCCTAACATTTTTTTACTCGAAGGACAAAACGGTAATGTTATCTGGCAAAATTACACGGGCGGAAATATTCTCGGCAAAGATGTATTGAGTGATTTAACTGGTGATGGTTATCCTGAATTTGGCTCTGCTTCATTAAATAATCTTGTTCATATTTATGATGGTGTAAGCGGACAAATTAAATTCCAGTACGCTTTTGGCAGCGGAATAAATTCCACGGCTGCTGAGCACGTAGTTGAGCTTGATGATATCGATGGAAACCTGAGTGTTGAATTTGTAGCTTGTTCAAGGGATGGCAGAGTAATCTGTTTCTCTGGCGGCACAGATATTATTCCCGTTGAAATGACAACCTTTTATGCTTCTGTTAATGGTAATGATGTTAATTTATTCTGGACAACTGCTACCGAGACTAATAATAAAGGATTTGAAATTCACCGTTCTGTCAATCTGAGCGAGAAGAAGAATCTTTCGTGGGAAATTGTCGGATTTGTAAATGGAAATGGAACAACAGCAGAACCAAAAAATTATACATTCACAGATAAAAATCTTAACTCAGGAATATATGAATACAGATTAAAGCAAATCGATTATGACGGTAGCTACAAGTATTCAAATGAAATAGAAGTTATAATCGGAATCCCTGATAAATTTGTATTATATCAGAATTATCCGAATCCATTTAACCCAACAACAAAGATTTCATTTGCCATTCCAAAAGGGGTGAAAAATCTTGTAACTCTGAAAATCTTTGATGTTTTAGGGAATGAAATTATAACATTGGTCAATGAGGAAAAAGAAGCAGGGAGATATGAAATAGAATTTAATGCCGATAAATATGGATTATCGAGTGGTATATATTTGTATCAGCTAAAATTTGGCGAGTATACTGCTGTTAAAAAATTTGTTTTAATGAAATAATTTAAATCTCAAAAGAAAGAAATGATTAAAACAAAACTGATTCTATTTTTAATAATTTTTACTTCGTTACTTCTTTCTCAGACAAAAACCGAGCAAGTAACTGATGTATCCGCAGATAATTCAATAAAAATTTCATATCAGTTTGATGAAAACAGAAAACTCGGAGAAGTAATCAAATTTTCTGTTGATATTCCTTTTGGAACCACTCCTGACTGGAGTTCGACATTGGAAAGACAGATTGGTGGTATGGCCTGGGGCGATTATGATGATGATGGAGATTTGGATTTAGCAACAGGATGTTATTTCAGTCAATCATATCCGCCGATTCCTGAATATGAAGTTTTAATTTACCGTAATGATAATGGTGTATTAACTAACACTCCAGCTTGGATTTCTTCTGATATGCGTTCAACAACTGATGTTAAATTTGCTGATTTGAATAACGATGGCAAACCGGAATTAATCGCTGCCAATGGTGATCAGGGTTTTGTGCCTTCTGTAATTTATTTTAATGGTCCCTCTGGTTTGAATAATGTTCCCGGCTGGATTTCACAGGATAACAATTGGACAGTTGGTGCAGCACTTTGTGATATTGATGATGATGGTGATCTTGATCTGGCTTTCGGAAATCAAGGTAATACAGTTATTCCTACTAAACCAATTTGTGTTTTTTATAACTCAGGTGGAACCTTCCCGACAATTCCTAACTGGCTTTCTGCAGATGAAATGATTACTAACTCTGTTGCATTTGGTGATCTTGATAATGCACAGATTAAATATTCATTTGCTGAATTTTTTGGCGATGGTGTAAGACATGTTTTTCCTTTAAGACTATATCCGATTTATTCAATTGATACTGTACTGGTTGATGATATTCCTTATAATCAATATTGTTATGATCCGATTGGAGGTTGGATTTCATTAGGTGATGTGCCGCAGTCCGGATTTACAATCAAAATCAGTTACCGATATATTGCAAAAGGTGACCTTGCTGCATCAAAATGGGTTAATTATCAAAGTGGAGTTTATTTTAATAATAATGGAGTTCTGAATCCACTTCCGAATTGGACAGTCGGTAATACTCAAAGTCAGAAAGGAATTCTCTGGGCTGATTTTGACAGAGATGGTTTTATGGATTTGGCTATTTCAGGAAGTGGGGTTCAAACAGTTATTTATAAGAATAACAATGGAACTTTAACCGGTCCGGTGTGGACATCAAATTCAGTAAATCCCTCTGCACAGGAACTAATAACCGGTGATTTGGATAATGACGGATTCCCTGAACTTGCAGTTGTACATTTTGGTACAAAAAGAGTTGAAGTATTCAAAAACAGAAATGGGATTCTGGATACTGACCCAACCTGGATTTATGTTGCTGGCTCATCAGCCACATCAATTTCTTTTGGTGATCTGAATGGTGATGGTTATCTGGATCTGGCAGTTGGAACTGCAAGAACTCCTGTTGTAGTTTTTCTGAATCAATCATCTGTAATACCAGTAGAACTTTCTTCATTTACTTCAACTGTGAATGGTAATGATGTTGAATTAAATTGGACAACTGCATCTGAAACTAACAATCGTGGATTTGAAATTCAGCGTTCTGTAAATTTGAGCGGAGCGAAAAATCATTTGTGGGAAATAGTTGGATTTGTGAATGGAAATGGAACAACAGCAGAACCAAAGAGTTATACATTCGCTGATAAAAATCTTAACTCCGGAATATATAAATACAGATTAAAGCAAATCGATTATGACGGTAGCTACAAGTATTCAAATGAAATAGAAGTTATAATCGGAAGTCCTGAAAAATTTGTATTAGAACAGAATTATCCGAATCCATTTAATCCGACGACGGTAATCAGCTGGCAGTCGCCGGTCGGCAGTCATCAGACTCTAAGGGTTTATGACATACTCGGAAATGAAGTAGCTACTTTAGTCGATGAATACAGAGAAGCAGGAAGATATGAAGTTGTTTTCCCGTCTATAGCAGGTAATAGGCAGTCTTCCTTGCCGTCAGGCGGATTGGCAAGCGGAGTTTATTTCTACTCAATAACAGCAGTGGATCCTTCGTCAAGTCAAGAAGAGATTTTTGTATCAATTAAGAAGATGATTTATTTAAAGTAACTCAAGTTGACCGCTTGTATTCATAAACCGTTCCACCAAAGGCGGACAGGTAAAACGGTTTGAAACTTTTACTTTTTTCTCATTAACCTACGTCTTAAGTCGTGGGTTAATAAAATGAAAGCTAATAATACTGAACGTTTCAACGGTTTTAT
>CALHAB010000078.1 GCA_937934185.1 uncultured Ignavibacterium sp.
AATAACAGAAAAAGGCAAAACAACAATTCCGATTATCGACAGCTTAAGAAGCTGGGGTGAAAATTTCAGGAATGAAAATCTTTAGTAATAATATCCTATTGAAAAATAGAACAGCACATCTCCCCAGCTAATCGGATTTGCAGGCAAATCTTTTCTGAAAAGGAAACTTCTTCCAACCGCAAACTCAGCAGGACCAATTGGTGTTGAAAATGAAACCGCACCGCCAATTCCATGTCGCAAATCTTTAAATCTGATTTGATCCTGCTCTGCCCAGGTTGTTCCCAAATCATATCTGAATTTAAAATATGTGTCAAAGAAAATCTTAACGGGCAGTTTATAACGATACATCAATGAAGCTAAAAATATCTGACGGCCTCTGAATTCATATTCGCGCATTCCGTAGAAAGATTCTTGCCCGCCGAGAGAAAACTGCTGACCAAGCGGCGTGGTTTTATCAGCAAATCCTAAAATAAATTTTGGAGATATAACATGGCTTGGGTTTGAAGAAAAATAATTCCTGTATTCAAAACCAAAACTTGTGTAGCTTAGATTCCCGCCCAAAAATGCCTGAGCAGTCTCATAGAATCCATTAAAGTAAATACCCTTCTCCGGATAAGGAAATTTATCCTGCGTGTCTATTGTTGAGCTGATCTTAAAACTTACTGTTTTGAATTCGTAGGGTTCAACCGGCGAAAGCTGTATGTTTTTAATTTTATCCGTTTGATATTTTCCTTCAAATATAAGATTACCGAACCTGCCGACCTGTGTTCCGATTCCAAGCGAAGCGCCATAAACAATTTGTCTGTATTCGCCTTCGTTTATTCTGGAAAATCTGCTTTCTGATTCCATTGGTTTGTCTTTGTAGGTGAAAATATCTTTCAATTTATAAAAAGCATTAATCTTATAAGTAAAATATGTGTCAAAAATTCTGTTTGCTTTTTGTTCAAGAATGTATGAGCGGCTTCTAATGCCGCCAAAGAATATAAAGCCAAGTTCTGTTCCACTACCGAAAAGATTTTCTTCCCGAACATCAAGCCCAAGCTGAAATCTGTATTCGTTATCAAGCCGGTAACCTATCCTCAGTAAACCTGTTTGTCTTTCATCCACTTTGATTAATAAAACATTTTGTCCTTTTTCATCGTAAACAGAAACATCAACACTTTCAAAAAGCCCGGTACTTCTTAGGTTTTTTAACCCTGTTTCGACATCAACTATTTTAAAGAAATCACCTTCTGTAAAAGGTAACTCACGGGTTATCACTTTCTCATCGGTTTTCTGGTTTCCTTCAACAATTATTTTTGAAATAATTCCTTCGTCAACAAAAATTTTAAGAATGTTTGTCTCCTCATCAAAAGTTATTTCCTGAATTTCTGCCAGTGAATAGCTTCCTTTCCGATATATGCTCATTAGCTTTGTAAGGGCTTCAGAAAGTTTTACTGCAGAGTATGGCTTGCCTTTTATCTCAGAAAATATTTTTGCAATTCCATCAGAACTGATTAGTGAAACGCCGATTAAAACAATATCTCTGATTTTGGGGTAATATGTTTTGTGTAAGGTAAGTCTATTCTCTGCTGAATCAGTTACCAACTCTGCAAAAAGAGATTTATAATACCCTGTTTCAAATAACTTCTCTATTTTTTTTTGAATTTCAATATTCGATATTCTTTCAATAAAGTTTGAACCAAAAACATTTAGCTCCTCTTCAGATAAAGAATCTTCAATAATTACATTTTCAAAAATTATCTTCTGCTCTGATATATTATTTGAATAAATAGAATCAATTATTGATTTTAATTTTCTCGCTGGCTCAAGTGAATTTTCATAGCCAAGCAATATTAAACTGTCAACCTTTTCGAAGTCCGCAGAAGTAAAATCATTCAGCTCCGGTGAAATAATAAAATCTGCTAATGCGAGCTGCTGCTGATTAACCAGTCTCATCGGAATACTTACAATTTGATCAGCAATAATCCAGGGATAATTCAGCTCTTTCTCAGACCATAGCGGACTTGTAACATCAACGGCAATGACAAAATCAGCACCTGTTTGTTTCGTAATTTCAACCGGAACATTTGCAACCAGACCACCATCAACGAGTGTAAGTGAATCGTATTTAACCGGTGCCAGGAAAAATGTAACACTTGAGCTTGCTCTTAATGCTCTGCTTAAAGAACCTTTGTCGAGTATTACAGGAGAGCCGTCTATAAGATTTGTACAAACAGCTCTGAACTTATATCTGAGTAAATCAAAATTTTCCTGAGAGTGAATGGGCGCATCGAATGTGAGTATGTTCAGATAATTTGAAAGTTTCTGTCCATCATTAAATGATGTTGGAAAAACCGGCTTAAGACCATCCAGCCGCAATGAAAGCACCGCACGATCTTCTGTTACTTTCTGATCAACAAAAAAATCTCTTCTGTTGGATTGCCTGTTTAATGTAAGCAAATCATTCCAGTCTGTTCTACGGGCAATTGTATCAAGCTCATCTAAAGAATAACCGGCTGAATAAAGTCCTCCAACAATGCTTCCCATACTTGTCCCGACAATTATATCCGGAAAAATTTCATACTGCTCCAATGCTTTCAGAACTCCGACCTGCGCAATGCCTCTTGCACCACCGCCACTCAAAGCCAGACCAATAATTGGTTTGTTTGATGACTCGAGTGTCTTTAACCCGAAAGGAAGTTGTTTTTCTTTTAAGGGAATATTGAATTTGTACCTATCCTGAGGAAATATGCTTATGCTTAAACAACATAAGCACATAAAAATTATTTTGAGAGATTTTAACATTAAAGGTTCTCTGTAAAATTTAAGAGAACTATTTCTTTTTCTTTTGCTGCTGCTTTGCCTGTTGTTCTGCTGCTTCCATCAAGCGGGCCATAAAACCTTTCTTCTTTTTCGGGTTTGCAACCGGCACTAATTCAACATCTTTACCCGCTTTATTTATATAATACTGCTGAGCAATTGAAAACACATTAAACATAAAGTAATAAAGATTTAATCCCGATGGAAATGTCATAAATAAAATTGTTAACATAATCGGCATAAGATAGACAAGCATTTTCTGTGATGGGTCTTTCATTGTCATCTTCTGCTGGAAGAATGTGGTGATTCCCATCAGCAATGCCAGACCACTAATCTGCTGAACTCCGAACAGAGGAAGTTTAAATCCCAAATCATAAATAACATCCGGAGTTGACAAGTCCTTAATCCACCATATAAACGGCTGTTGTCTTAATTCAATAACTGACTGGAACATTCCCCACAGTGCAATGAATATCGGCATTTGTAATAAAATCGGTAAACATCCGCCGGCGGGATTTATTCCATAAGTTGAATAAAGCTTCATCGTCTCTGAATTTAATTTCTGCGGATCATCCTTAAATTTTTCTTTCAGCTCGGCAATTTTCGGTTGAAGCGCCTGCATCTTTTTCATTGACTGATAGCTTTGTTTGGTTAAAGGATAAACCGCCAGCTTAATGATCAACGAAAAGATTATAATTACAAATCCATAATTTGGAATAAACATATGAAGAAACTGAAACAGCGGAAGAAGAACATATTCTGCAATTGGTCTCACAATAAATTTAAGTCCGAAGAAGCTGCCAAAATCAACAAGCGCAATAAGATTTCTGCCGAGCGTTTCTAGCTGCTTGTAATCAACCGGTCCGATGTAAACCGAAAACTTATGCGTTTCCTGAATCTGATTTTTGAATGGCAGAGTTAATCTTGTTTCATAAATTTCTTTTACTCCATCTCTTCCTACGGCATAACGATTACCTTCAAGATATGCGCCTTCAACATTATCAGGATTATCAGGCAGAACAACTGCGGCAAAGTATTTATTTCTTACAGCAACCCAATCAACTCTTCCTCTGAAATCTTTAGATATTTTTTCGCCAACAGATGAAGCATCAACAATAACCTGCTCGCCGCCCGAGTATGCGCTTGCATTGGAGTAGTTTGCTTCATCAACGGAGTTGTGTTCAACGAATCTTATTCCATTATTCCAGACAACATCAAACGAGTTGTTGCTTACATAGTCATTAAATCCATTGAAGATTATTTCATTCTTAATTTCATAGCTGTCAGAAAAGAAAAGGTATCTTTTAACTATTGATTTACCGTTTTTAAGATTCAGTGTAAAGTCAATATAAACCGAATCGTTGTCTTTTAATTTGTTTACATAGCTGCCTGAGTAGTTAAACATTAACTCAGAAGAATTAAGCGCAACTCCGTCTTCGGTTACAAGTGCAAAATCATAAGAGCCGCCTTTGCTGTAATTAATTAGCTGAACATGTTTGCTGAAATCTTCTTCATCACCTTTGCTGTGTGAAGCATACCAGTTATTAAATTTTTTCAGAAATACTTTTTTGAAGTTGCCGCCTTTTGTGGAAAGTTCGTATCGTGCAAGGTTGGTTTCAATTATAACATAACTTTCTTTTGCTGTTGAGCTTTCCGGCAGAATTTTAATGATTGTTGAGTCTGCTGCCTTTTCCTGTTTAACAATAGGTTTCTGTTGTTCAATTTCTTTTTCAACAACCTTGCTTGTGTCCTGAGATTTCTTTTGCTGCTGAAGATCGGTTGGTGATGGAGCTGTTATGTACAGCCACACCATAAGAACAATTCCTATAAGTACAAAAGCTAATGTTGTCTGTCTGTCCATCTTTTACTTTCTAAAACTGCAATAAAATTACTTTATTGCTGATTTACTTTTGGTTTACCCGAAATTCTTTTTTCTATTTTATCTAACAGTGATTTGACTTCTGCTTCGATTTCTCTGTAAAAAAGTTTTTTATTATTCAGTTCATTGTAACTTAAAGAAGTAAACAAAATCAGCACAAGCTTGTTCTTCTGCTTTGCTGTTTCTAACAAAGGAATTTTGTTTAATCTGTAAGCATTTCTGATTAATCTCTTAAGCTTATTTCTCCATACTGCTTTGCCGGCTTTTCTGGAAATGCCAACGGCAATTTTAACTCCTGGTTCGTTAGAATCTTGAATTATGTAAATTGCTTTAAGAGAGTTCCTTGACGAGAATACCGAAGATCCGTCTTGAATTAGTAACTGAATTTTTTTCTTCTCTTTTATTCTCTCGTATTTTGAAAGAGAAAAGAGTTTCAATGTGTGTTTACTTTTCGTCGCTTACTGTTAATTTTTTTCTGCCTTTTGATCTTCTTCTTGAAAGAACCGCTCTTCCATCTTTGGTTTTCATTCTTTCACGAAAGCCATGTTTATTTTTTCTTTTCCTGTTACTTGGCTGAAATGTTCTTTTCATCTGATTTTCATCTCCTTGTTTATAAAAAAGTGCGTAAAAATATGAATATAAGCTCTATTTAACAAGGATTTTCGTATAGCTTCACTCACAAACATTTGTGCATTCATCACAAACATATTGAAGGTCAAAAAGCGAATGAATAATAAACAGAGACTTCTGAATAATGATTAATTGTCATATTTAGCGAAGCGAATTATTTTAATTTAATCTGAAAACAGACTCCTCAATTCTGCATTGCCGGCAGGTCGTTCATAGTAACTGAATTATAATTTTTCAGAAGTCTCAAACAATAAATTTTTAATAAAAATCTATTATGAAAATTTTTATTTAAAATTTTTCTGCAATTAATTTGCTTGGAATGCTCTTACTTTCTATTTTCACAATGCAATAAGTTAAAGAAAACCATGTGGATAACTTGTTGATATGTTGGTTTTGTGGCAATGTTTCACACTTAAAATTCTTCGTGTCGAAGGGCAATTTTAACAACTGTTTGTGAAAATGATTAAGATAATATTCCGTAACTATTTTATTTCAAAAACTTTAGCGTTTTCTAACTGATGTTAATAAGTTGTTGACATCATTGTGATGTTCATATAAATTTTTGTTTTAGTAAATCTAACTTAAAACTTTTTAATCTTGCAGAATTGTGGATAACTTAAAAATTCAATTAACCGATTACTTATCAGAATCAAAAAATACTGACGCTAACTCCGTTTGGAAAAACTGTTTAACGATTATAAAAGATAATGTCAAACCAATGACATTTAACACCTGGTTCTTACCAATCCGGCCGGTTAGCTTCGAAGAGAATGTTATTAAGATTCAACTGCCAACTCAGTTTTTCTGGGAGTGGATTGATGAACATTACAATCATATTCTTAACAAAGCAATTCAAACTGTGCTTGGTCCGCAGGGCAAACTGACCTACATAATCGCAGATGAAAAAGAAACAGAAAGTGATTTAAAGATTTCTTTCTCAGGAAGTTCTGAAGAAATCAAAACGCAACCCGCAGCAGTTAAGCCGACAAACGGAAACTCGACATTTAATTCCAATCTTAATCCACGATACAGATTTGATAACTTTATTAAAGGCGAAGGCAATCAGCTTGCAAGAGCAACTGCCGGTGCAATCAGTGATAATCCCGGAGAAACATCTTTCAATCCGTTCTTTGTTTACGGCGGTGTTGGTTTAGGTAAAACTCATCTCATTCAGGCAATCGGAAACAGAATAATTGAAAAATTTCCCGAGAAAAAAGTTATCTACCTTTCCACCGATTCTTTCACAGTCGAGTTTGTTGAAGCAATCCAATCAAACCGTGTAAACGAATTTCAGAATTTCTATCGCAACATTGATGTTCTGATAATTGATGATATTCAGTTTCTTACCGGCAAAGAAAAAACCCAGGATCTGTTCTTCCATATTTTTAATACACTTCATCAGGCAAGAAAACAAATTATTCTGTCAAGCGACCGTCCGCCAAAAGAACTGAAAGGAATGGACGACAGATTGATTTCAAGATTCAAATGGGGACTTGCAGCCGACATTCAACCGCCTGAATATGAGATGCGTATTGCTATCCTAAAAAACAAATCAGAAGAATTCGGTATGACCATCTCAAATGATATAATAGAATATATTGCAAGCAATATTACCTCAAATATCCGCGAACTTGAGGGATGCTTAATAAAGATGCTTGCCACCGCATCACTGAATTCAAAAGACATATCGCTTGATCTCGCCAGAAAAATTGTAAGGGAAATTGCATCCGACAGAAAAGTAAACTTAGGTATTGACGACATCACCAGAATAGTTTGCGAATTTCTGAATGTGCCCGAAAATAAAGTTAGAGACAAAACGCGCAAAAAAGAAATCGTAATGGCGCGACAGCTTGCAATGTACTTTGCAAAAGAATATACAAAGTCATCTTTAAAGACTATCGGTTTGCATTTTGGAGGAAGAGATCACTCAACCGTTATTCACGCATGCAACAGCATTGAAGTTGAGATGAAAGATGATATACAACTGGCAGAATTGGTAAACAAGCTGAAAACTAAAATAGAATTGCACTACAAGTAACTGCACTTTACTGCGTAAATATTTTTGTAAAAAAGATAAAAAAACTTTCAGAAAACAGTTATAATAATCTGTAAAAATTTTTTACAACCAGTGAATGCCCCCCCAAAATTCAAATTTTAAAATTGCGTTTTTAAGCCAAAATCGAACCCAAATTCTGAAACCTATGTCCAAAAAAGTGAACAATCACACCCAAAAACATCAAAAGTTGCGATTTTGCTTCAAAATCTAAACTTGAACCTCCCGGGGTTTTTAAAGAAAAACAGGTTCCAGAAAAAAATTTTAAAATTTTTTTAAAAAATATTTGATTTTAATAGATAAACGCATATTTTTACTCTCAAAAGGGTGGGTTTTAATCGAACCATAGTGGAATTGAGACGTGAACAGTGATTTTAAAGTGAAACTCTTTATTATTGTTTTAATCGAACCATAGTGGAATTGAGACCG
>CALHAB010000079.1 GCA_937934185.1 uncultured Ignavibacterium sp.
AAGATCAACCGGAAAATCAGTTGTAAAAGTATGCACAACCACCTGATTTTTATCATCAACTATAAAAATGTAAAATATGTTTTCATCGATTTCTTTGATACTATTCAATGTATTTTGCAACGAGATGTAGTCCTCGAACAGTATAGAAGAAGTTATTTGGTTTGAGATGCTGTTTGCAATAAACAATGCTCTTTTCTTTGTTTCGGACTGAAGAGCTGTTTGCACATTGTTATAAATCAGTATTGAGTTTATTGAACCGAAAATCAGAACAATCGAAATAATAGCAAGAGAGAATTTCCAGAACAGAGGGAGCTTAAATCTTAGTGTCTTCATTTTACCATCTGTAAATCGATTCATCAGCAAGTACAAACTTATCAATCATTATCTTACTCAATAGCTTTTTACCTTCAGGATCATTATGCATATTAAGCATAATATTTCTGAGTTTTTGTTTGAGATTGTTGTCCATATTTTTCTGCACAACAAAAGGAGGAATACCGAATTCTCTTGATTTATGAATCACCTTCACTCCGGCAATTTTCTCTGGCTGAAAGTGTTTCAGATATTCAAACACCAGTCCGTCAACGGTAGCTCCATCAACTATTTTTCTTTTAACTGCCTGAATTGAATAATCGTGTGCGTATGTAAAAATTGTTTTCGAAAAATATTTCTCCGGTGTAGTTTTTTTATCCCTTAAGATATTTACGATATATGAATAACCTGTATTAGAAAGTGGATCAGTGAATGCAAAAGATTTTCCCTTCAATTCATTTATGTCAGAAATTTTACTTTCTTCATTAACAATCACATACGCCTGATAATAAGGTTTACCATTTACAACCGGTACAGCTAGTATTTCAATTGGAATTCCATTTCTTGCTTCCAGATAAGCACCAGTGCAAATGAAAGCAAAATCAAGTTTATTTTCCTTCAGTAATTCATTTACTTCGCGATAAGTTTTACGTTGTTTGAATTCGATTGGTATTTCAAGCTTGCCAGAAATATAATCCATTACATCTTTATAGAGATTGAAAGTCTCCATCGGAGAAATCATTGTGGAAACTGCAACATATAATTTCGGAAGAGAGTCACCACTCGTTTGAAAGGTTTCTAAATTATCTTTTTTGATAATATTTATTTCTTTCAATTCATCTGAGGTGTTGCAGGATGCAAGTAAAAGTATAAATAAAATATTTAAGAATAGAAAAAACTTCATTTGCTTTCTAGTTATAATTAAACATTTAAAATATAGGAATTATGATGAGAATTATCAAATATAAATTTATAGTTTCAAACCGATAATATTGGACGATATTAAAATAAATATTATTTAAATCTTTGAAGGTAGTTCTATTCAAATAAAAAAATCCCATCCCGAATTTTTTCAGAATGGGATAGAATAAATTTTTCTCTCTAAATTTACTACATTCTATCTTGTAAGGACCATTTTAATAACTTTATTAAGACTTCCGGCATTCATCTGTAGAAGATAAACACCACTTGAGAGATTTTCTCCATTAAAACTAATTCTGTAAGTACCTGCTTGTTTTTCTCCTCTAAATAAATGAGTAATCAAGTTACCAACAACATCATAAACAGATATATTTACAAATTCAGTTTTGGGTAATGAAAATTCTATTTTAGTTTCCGGATTAAATGGGTTTGGATAGTTTTGTTTAAGAACAAATTCAGTGGGAATATTACCATCAATTAGCTCAACAGAATTTGGGAATTTTGTAAATCCCAATTTTACCAAAGTTGATGAATCAAGCGGCTCGGCAAAGAATAAATGAGCATTGTCAAAAGTTGATTTCAAATATACCCAGGCATTTGGATCTGAAGGAAAGATGTTCGGATCACCTGTGTATGTAGCAAAATCAAGCTTTATAGCACCAAACCAGTCTGCGGTTAGTGGAACGACTCCAGTTGGTCCAACTATTTTTTTTGTGGTTGCATTCCAGGTTGTCAATGTCATTTTACCTGTATTGTTATATTCAGTTATGGCAGGGACACCAGCGCCCATATTATTATGGCAATCTGAACAGGTTGTAGCATTTTTGGTTATAATATGTGAATGATAAGAATTGATAATTACATTAGCTTTACCATCATAGGTGTGTGTCATAAATCCACCTAACCTGACTTTACCTTCTTTTTTAACCAGTAATCTATATCCCTTAATTTGATTGATGGCTCTGTTTTTGCCTGTTGCCAGAAGTGTTTCGAAGTGGCAGCTTGCACAGGTTAAAATTGAAACCGCATGACAAGCAGCACAATCAACTTTTGCATTATGAACAGAGTGCGAGGTATTTGATGGCAAGTTGGAGTGACAATCAACGCACTTTACTTTTATTGCTCCGGGTTCTTTAAGCGATGAATAAGCTACTCCATCATCTCCGTGAAGTTCTTCTTTTGAGTGACAGCTCATACAGGTTAAACCGGCTTGCTGATGTTTGTCAGTATTTGGATATGCCTGCCGCTCGTAAACCTGGCGATTATGACAATTCAAACAAGTTTGCTCTTGAACTGTAGTCCCTGCTGCAAAATTATGACAGTCATTACAGCTTGGAGTGTAAGTAGTTGGATCTATCGGGGTTCCGTTAGGATAAAATCCAGTTGTAGAATGACATTTCTGACAAGACAACTGTGACATTGGAATATTAGTAAGAAGCTGCATTCCACCATTCTCACTTCTGTATGCAGTGTTTTTTCCTTCTCTTGTTTTATGCAGACTTGTATTGAAGTTCTGTTGAGCAAACAGAGACGAAACAAGAATAATACTTATAAATAGTATTAGATTTTTTTTCATATGGCACCACCTTTTATTTTAATTTGTGTTTTTAGTATTGATAGAACTTCCTTTAAAAATTCATCGTTGGGTTTTTCAGCAAGTGCTGTCTCAAATAAATTAATCGAGTTATCGAGGTCGCAATAAAGCCAAAGTATTGCTAAAGCTGTAAGATCATCTGTAGAAGAAATTACACCGTATTTTGCCTCCATTAATTTTATTAATTCAGGACAGGGACAATCTTCTTCTACTACATCAGTGTTAATAATTATAAACGGGTCTTTTTTTATCAGTTTAATAAAAAAATTTTTTGCTGTTTCCAAATCTCCCTCAGCAACATAACAAATGATAAGTTTTTTTATTATATAATCAGGGAAGTCATTGCCAAATGCTGAATTGAAAGCTTCAATGGCTAAATCATACTTCCTTGATAAGAAATAATGATTTCCTAACATTTCACTCATACACTCCTTGGCTCAAATAATTTGCCAGATGTGATTTGATTTTTTAGAAAAATGAAGAAGTTTTATCATTGAGAGTTGCAACAAAGTGTTGCGTTATTTCTGTAAGATTTTGTAAATAAAAGAATAACAAATTCTGCAACAATCTGTTGCAAAAAGATTCTAAGCAACAGTTAATTAATACCGAGGGATTTTAATTTTCTCCAGAGGGTTGTACGGTCAATACCAAGTTCTTTTGCAACTTCGGATTTATTCCATTTGTGTTTGTTAAGTAATTCAATAATAGAAATATTGTTCAATGCCTCCAAGCCTTCAAGGGAATTCTTCTTTTTACAATTTATTGCTCCTCTGATTTTTTTTGGTAGTGAACAAATACAAAGATTTTTATCAGGTTTATTTTTAATGACTGCGTACTCAATCGCATTTTCCAGTTCGCGCACATTTCCCGGCCAGTAATAATTTAACATAAATTCGAGAAAATCTTCTTCAACTCCAGGTATGTTCTTTTTATAAGTAATAGAAAATTTGTTAAGGAAATGATTAATGAGCAGAGGAATATCTTCTTTTCTTTTATTCAGTGGAGGAATATCTATATGAATTACATTTAATCTGTAAAAAAGATCTTCCCTGAATTTTCCTTCGCTTAAAGCTTTTTCTATATCAATATTAGTGGCTGCAATTATCCTTACATCACAGTATCTGGTAACTGACTCGCCAAGTCTTTCAAAAGACCCATTCTGAAGAACCCTCAATATCTGGGGTTGCAGACTGTATGGCATTTCACCAATTTCATCAAGGAAGATTGTTCCTTTATGAGCAAGTTCAAATCTTCCCAATCTTTCTTTGTATGCATCTGTAAACGCACCTTTAACATGACCAAATAATTCACTAGCCAGAAGATTATGTGGAATAACAGAGATGTTAACTTTTATATACTTTTCATTTTTTCTCTTGCTGAGTTTCTGAATTGCATCAGCAATTAATTCTTTACCCGTTCCTGTTTCACCTGTTATCAAAACCGGAGCATCTGTTTCAGAAATCTGTTCAATCAGAGTAAATATCTCACGCATCTGTTTTGATTTTGAAATGATACCGTGAAATGAATTATCCTGATTTAATAAAACTTCATATTTCTTAAGAAGACTTATATCGCGCAAAGTAATAACTGCACCAACAGGTGTTTGTTTATCATCTTTTAATACTGCAGCATTTATTCTAACTGGTCTCGGAGCG
This sequence comes from uncultured Ignavibacterium sp., assembly GCA_937934185.1. Taxonomy (GTDB): domain Bacteria; phylum Bacteroidota; class Ignavibacteria; order Ignavibacteriales; family Ignavibacteriaceae; genus Ignavibacterium. The sequence continues at coordinate 4,483 of CALHAB010000079.1, forward strand.
TCATCTTTACATTCAATCTCAGTTTCAAGATCAAAAATACTTTGGTTGGTTTTGAGAACATGGACGATGGGACAATTGTCCATACAAAATTCTGAGCGGAAAACATTCTTACAAATTTTACCAATCACTTCGTTCTGAGTGAATCCGGTAATTTTGGCAGCCGCCTGATTTATAAAAGTAATTCTGAACTCTTTATCAACAGTTATAACTCCTTCGGCAAGAGAATTCAGAATTGTATTTGTATTTTGATCCTGCTGTTTCATTTAATTACTAACTGTTAATATTAAATATACTCCACCAAGAATTACTAGTATTCCACATACTCTTTTTATCCATAATACGGTTTTAGAATCTGACGACCAGTTAATGTATTTCTGAACTTTTCCTGTAAGGGTTCCCGCTCCAACAATTACTCCGCAATGCCCAACACCAAATGCAAATAAAAGAGCTAAGGCAAAAGCA
>CALHAB010000080.1 GCA_937934185.1 uncultured Ignavibacterium sp.
CAAACCTTCAAACCTCCGAAGGTTTGACAATGTTGAACCACTAGGAATCATAATTCAACAAACCATTTTCGGCATAAAGCCTGCATCATCTCATCCCGCTGATAACATGTTTTTTGTCAGATACAGAATAATTAATAACAATAATGTCTCAAGTCAGTTTGATTCAGTTTATTTCGGAATCTGGATGGACCCTGATATTGGTCAGCCTCTTGGTTATTTTGATGATTTAGCTGCTTCCGATACTTTATTAAAAAGCGGTTATGCTTACAACGATGGAGATGACCCCGATTGGGGCATAAATCCTCCGGCTGTTGCGACAACTTTATTGCAAGGTCCTGTTGCTTATATACCCGGAGAAACTTTCATTGATAATAATTCAAATGGAATATATGATCCGGGAATAGACATTCCTTTGGATACTGCGTTCGTTCGTAATGGAGCTTTGATTGGGATTCAGGATTATCCTGGAGCTAAAAATCTTGATCCCTCTTCCATAAGGCATTATATACAGTCAAATATTTTAATTGCTGATCCAAACAGTTCGGTAGAATTAATCAGATACTTTCTAGGATATGATAGATTTGGAAATCTGATTGATCCCTGCACATGGCCATACGGAACTGTAATAGGTGTTAATTGTTCAGAGGTTAATCCATTGTTTATGTATTCAGGAGATCCTGTAGCGAACATCGGCTGGATAAATATTTCCCCTGATGACCAGAGAATAATGACTGTAACGGGACCTTTCAATCTGACTTCTGATCAACCAACTGATATCTGGGTTGCTTATGTTCTTGGTCGCGGCAGTAATGCCTTAAATTCCGTTACGCTAATGAAAGAAAATATTCAATATGCTATTGAAACTTATAATAATAATTTCACAAATCTGCCAATTGGTGTGGAAGATTATAAACCAGTAATTACTGATTTTGCTTTGTATCAGAACTACCCGAATCCATTCAATCCTACAACAGTAATCAGTTGGCAGTCACCAGTCGGCAGTTGGCAAACATTAAAAGTATATGATGTACTTGGCAATGAAGTAGCAACCTTAGTTGATGAATACAAAGAAGCAGGCAGACATAAAGTTGAATTCAAAGTAGGACAGACTATTAGTCTGTCAAGCGGAGTATATATTTACAAATTGACAGCGGGCTCATTTATATCGAGCAAGAAGATGATGTTGATAAAGTAATTAAAATCTTGCTGAAATCAAGAGATATCGTCGTTTAGCTTAATCTAAAAAAATAATTATAATCTGATGAAGGAGCTAAAATGAAAAATCTTTTAATTATCCTTTTGATAGTAAAAGAGGCATTACTGGCTCAATATAGTGACTTCAAAAGAATTTCCATTTTGGATTCAACCCGAAATCATCCTCAATCTACATTTATTGTTGAAGGTGAAGGAAGCAGCGAAAATGTTTATTTATTTTATACTCAGGAAATGGACTCGGGTATATTCTTAACAACAAATTCAAATCGTTCTGATAGCTGGAGTATCCCGCAAAAACTATCTAATATTGGGAATGTTTTTAGCTTATCAGCCATCAAATTAACATCATCAAAGATATTGTTGGGATATGTTACACAAAGCGCGATATACTTGCATATCTCTTCAAATAATGGATTAGACTGGACTCAGTTACCTCAATTAAATTTTGCTAACATATCTAAGTTAAAATTGTTAAGATTAAAAGATAATCAAATCGGTTTGATGTTTCTGACTATGTTACCTGCCGGAAATAATGCATATATCATTAAATCAAGCGATGAAGGGCAGAGCTGGAGTAATCATAGCTTATTATTAGGAAATATTTCCGCAGCAGATTTGGTTCTAACCAATTCGGGAGAGTATCTATTGTTTTATACAGATCCAAATGCCATTAATCTAAAGCTAAAAAGAAGTACAGATTTGATTTCCTGGACTTCAGAAAGTCATATATTAAATTCTGAAGGGTGGACAATAAGCAAAATTAAAGTGGCAAATGATAATTCCGATAAATTGCTGCTGACTTATTCTCAATCTTACCAAAGTAATAATTCTTCTTATTATTACTCAGATATATTTTACATCACCAGTGAAGACGGAGGAAATTCGTGGAGTAATCTATATCAGTTAACAACATTTAAAGGAAATGATTTTAACCAGGAAGTATCAGCACTGAATAATGATTTTGCTGTTAGTTTTCATTCTGACAGATTGAACGGATATAATCAGATTTATTTTGGGTATCTATCCCAAAACAGAGATTTGAATCCGCCGCCTTATATTTTTCACTCATATCTCTTCCCCGAACCAACATCTGGCATTTTCCCTAATACAATAAGAGTAATTGCCGAAGGTTCAAGTCCGATTGTAAAAGCAACTGCTTATCTGAAAAGAAATAATGAAAGATACAAATCAGTTAATCTTTTTGATAATGGATTAAATAATGACTCTCTGCCGAATGATAATATTTTCGGGGGCACCATACCTTTCAATCTTGATGAAGGAGACAATGTTTATTATTACGCAATTGCTGAGGATCAAAATGGAAAAAAATTTAAGAGTATAGAAAACAGAATTTATATTCCTCTGAGATTGCAGAATAATGTCAAACATCTGAATAATAACTGGTTGTTTCCTATTTCAAGAAACGGAAATATTGGCGAAAGATCTATACCAATTTATGATTATGGAGTATGGTATGATTCATTTTTAGTTATTTATTCAGCGGGATTTTTATTATCCGGATACACTGACTCATTTTTAAGGGTTAGAGGTTTATTTGAATCCAGAAAATTATATGATTTTGTGCCTGGAGTATTTGATGTATTCCCTTCAGAGTATCATCCATCAGTAAACTTGTATGTTATAAATTCCTCTGATCCACCATTTGGTCAAAGCTGGCAAACTTATCGTTTAGCAGTTCAAAATGGTGCCCCGTTTTATGATGGCGATCAAAACGGGATTTATAATCCTGTTGATAAAAACGGTAATGGTCAATGGGATTCCGATGAAGATGCTCCGGAAATGATTGGGGATATTACTACCTGGTGTGTTATTAGTGATTCAAGGATTACATCGCAGCGCTGGGAACAAATGGGAATTGAAGTGCAGGTTTCAACTTTCTCTTTTAACAAAAACTCTGCTTATGGTGATCAGATTTTTATCAGATACAGGATAATTAACCGCGGAAAGGTGAGTGATGTTTTAGATTCTGTTATCTTTTCATTTTATGTTGATCCCGACATCGAGAACTACCAAAATGATTTTTTGGGATGTGATACAACTTTAAACCTTGGGTACGCTTACAGCGGCTTTGATAGAAATGTATCAAATCCTCCTTCCGTTGGAGTAGCTTTGATACAAGGACCGCCGGTTTATATTCCTGATGAAACTTTTATAGATAAAGATAACGACGGAAAATTTAATCCTCTGATTGATGTACCTTTGGATACAGCTATTTCAAAATACGGAGGCAACATCCCATCAATAATTTTCCCGGGGGCAAAAAATCAAACAATAACATCTTTCTTTAAGAAACTGACTTTTTCTGGCAATCCCGAACCAACAACTGATGACGGATACAGACTATGGCAGAATTCTATTCATCAAGATGGACAAATGACTGATCCTTGTAACGATCCCTTTAGTATGGTTGTTGGCAATGTTAATTGTTCTGATGTTAACAGGAAGTTTCTGTTTTCTGGTGATCCCTACAACAGAGTTGGGTGGATTAATACAATTCCGGATAATGATGCAACATTTCTGCTCAGCACGGGTCCATTCAGATTAGAAAAAGATGTACCGATTGATATCTGGGGAGTTTATGTTGGCGGCAGAGGTGTTGACTCACTTCATTCAGTAGAAATCTTAAAAGAAAACACCAGAAAAGCATTAGACTTCTATAAAAATCTTCCTGTCATTTTTGAAAAACCTAAATTACCAACAGAATTTGTACTCTATCAAAATTATCCGAATCCATTTAATTCAGGTACAACCATAAAATGGAAAATGCCTCAGGACGGAAAAGTAACAATAAAAATTTATGATATTCTTGGAAGACATATAGAAACAGTGTCAGATAAATTTTATGAGGTTGGAGAGCATTCTATAAAATTCAATCCTGGTAACCGCTTAGCAAGTGGAGTTTATTTTTACCAGATTAAAATTGATAACTCCTCAACTGGTTCGGGACCAATCTATCTTGAGACAAAGAAAATGTTGTTAATAAAGTAACTTTTATAAAGGGGCACTGAAATGAAACTATTAAAAATGCTTTTGTTTATTATAATATATTCTACGATCGGAATGTTACCTCAATCGAAAAAAATATTAAACCAGTTTTCTGACATCCATAATTATTCTTTTGTTAATAATCTTAATAATAGATTAACTCAAAATGCTCCTAAATATTTTTCACTTCAGGATGATTATTCTTTAATTGAAACTGTTTATCCTCTGGAATTAAGCAATGGTAATCTCGCTGTTGTTTGGGGAAATCGCACCATTTCAAATTTTCTTGAAATAAATTTTTCGATAAGCTTTGACGATGGAACCACCTGGTTTAGTAATGCAATCACAACCATTTCAGCAAATTTTTCAACGCCTTTTGAAATTGCGACCATACAAACATTTTCCGGCAGATTGTTATGTATATACGCACTTTCTTCCGAAACAATTGCAGCACGCTTGTATCTCTTCTACTCAGATGATTTGGGAAATACATGGACTGGTCCAATTATTATTGGAAATCCTCCGCTTGGTGTAGTTGCTAAAAATTTTGATTTATCATTGAGCCAAAACGGCGATGTTTATATTACTTATAAAAAAAGCGATGGCTCTCATAAATTCAGAAAAAGTACTGATAACGGAAGCAGCTGGAGCAGCGAATATTCAATTACAAGTAACTCAAATTACTATTGGGGCAAAATTATTCCGCTTGATGCTCAGAATCTTGCTTTTGTTTTTCTAAACAAAGAGCAAACTCAGAATAGTATTCTTATTCAGAAGTCTTCTGACAATGGCTTAAGCTGGTCCTCTCCGCAAAATATTTATTCCGATACTTCTCACATTATAAAAATCAGTACTTCCAAAACAACCTCTCCGAATATTCACATTGCTTTACAGAAAAATCACACAGAAAATTTCTATCTGAGTTACTTTAATTATGATGTTGAGTATGAAATGCGCGATATATTTTTTATAAAAAGTACAGATAACGGAAATACTTGGAGCGCTCCGGAAATTTTTACTCAATACAAAGGAAAAGATAATTTAATAAGCATAAGTTCCTCTGACAATAATCCTCTTGTTTTTTTTACTTCAACAAGATTTTTGGGAACAGAAGGTTCTGTAAAAATATGGTTTGGAAGAGTTGGTCTGGTTAATGACAGAACCGCTCCGCCTGTAAAGATATATGATAAACAAAGTGAAGCTTCGTTAAACACTCCAATAACCATCAATACAATTATACTTAACACAAATCCGATTACTCAGATAATATTAAGAGTATTTCAGGATGGCACTCCACTTCCCGATTCATACCTCTATGATGACGGACAACATAATGATGGAAATGCTGGGGACAATGTATGGGGAAATATTATTGGCCCATATACTTATCCAACATCTATATCATATCTTTATATAGTAAGTGATTCTGCAAACAATCAAATAACTTTTTCAGGAGGTTCATTTAATTTTTACTTTCTTAATCCCGAATCATATCTGGTTGATGTAAACAGGTTAAAGCTGCCGATTGGAAATAACGGTGTAATTGCAGATGTAACTATCAACAGTTCTTCCGGCGGAGCGTATGATGAGGGAACAATTTTATTCAGCGGAGGTTTCTTATTATCCGGCTATAAGAATAATCAATTATGGGCAAACGGTGTTATGACTTCTTCAAGGATTCTGGACTATTTGCCCGGAACAGTAGATACATCGCTTCCACTCACTAATACTAAACTTTTTGCTATTAAAGCCAGTGATCCTGATTTCAGCAATTCCTGGTTAGAATGGAGTGATGCTGTTATATATGGAGCCGATTTTTATGATGGAAATGGTGATGGTTTATATATACCTATTGACTTAAATGGAAATGGAGTTTGGGATGAGAATGAAGACCGGCCTGGACTTATCGGCAATGTTACAACTTATTTTGTATGCAATGACAGAATGCCGAGTTCACTTCGTAAGTTTAATAATATGGTTCCGCTTGGTATTGAAATCAGACAGAGCACTTATGCTTTCTCGAATAATGATTATTCACTGAACGAAGCAGTCTTCGTGAAATATGAAATCGCAAATAAATCTGGTGCACAACTGGATTCAATTTACTTCTCTGCAGCCAGTGATCCTGATATCGGCGGACTTTATTTCGAAGATTTGTTTGGCTCTGATACACTTTTACATTCAACTTATGTTTATAAGGCAACTGCCGATAATATCTATGGATCAAATCCGCCGGCATTATTTAATACTCTTGCTCAAGGCCCGGTTGTTTACATTCCTGGTGAAACATTTTCAGACATAAATGGTAACGGAATTTTTGATCCCGGAACAGATATTCCTCTTGATACTGCTTTCAACATCCGGGGCACATTTATAGGTATAGATACCTTGCCGGGCGCTAAAAATCTGCCCCCCGCTTCGATGACACACTATATGAGTTCGCATCCAATACAGGGAGATATGTCCACAGTTCAGGAAGTAAGAAATTTACAAACCGGAGGATTAACTACATATGGATTACCAATCAATCCATGCAACTGGCAGTTTGGTGTAGTAAACGGAGTAGATTGTAATTCAGTTAATCCAAACTTTTTATATTCTGGAGATCCGATAAGTAATATCGGTTGGATAAACAATTTTGCCTCCGACCAGAGAAGTATGCTTTCTGTTGGTCCATTTGATTTAGATATTGATGAGACTAAAATTATTGTAATTGCCTATATAGTCGGCAGAGGAAATAGTCCGAAAAATTCTGTAGCTGTAGGAAAGCTTAATGTTGAACAGATACTTCAGGCCTATGAGAATAATTTCCCTGTGATTGTTTCTGTTGATAATAAGTTTTCTGAATTACCAAATGAATTTGCATTGCACCAAAACTATCCAAATCCCTTTAATCCCAGCACCAGTATACAGTATGCAATAGGCAGCAGGCAATTTGTTACATTGAAAGTATATGATGTACTCGGCAATGAAGTTGCAACCTTAGTTGATGAATATAAAGAAGCAGGAAAATATAAAGTTGAATTCAATGTAGGACAGACTATTAGTCTGTCAAGCGGAGTGTATTTCTATCGCGTAACGATCCATTCGGACAAAATACAAACAGAAAACTTTGTACAAACAAAGAAAATGATTTTAACGAAATAAAAAAGGAGTTAAATATGAAAAATTTAATTTTACTTTTATTAGTTATCTCCAGTTTAATGATTAACGCCCAGTGGGTTGGTGACCCTGAAGGTTTTTTGGGTAGTCAGGTTAATGGTTTCGGTATTGTTAACAATAAATTATTTGCTGCTACAGGCGCGAGTGGAATATATCTACACGAGAATTCATCTAATTGGATACAAAAAAATAATGGTTTAACAAATACTATGATTTACTCAATTGTTTCATCAAATGGAACGCTATATGTTGGTACAAGCAATGGTGGAATATTTGTATCAAACAACGAGGGCGAGAATTGGATTTCAAAAAGTATTACATCAATAAGTTCACCTATTTATTCATTGGGTGTAAATGGACAAACAATTCTTGCGGGCACTTTAAGTGGTATCTTTATCTCAACTAATGGAGGAGATAGCTGGAACCAATCTACTAATGGTTTTCCAAATTCTCCAGTAACATCAATCCT
>CALHAB010000081.1 GCA_937934185.1 uncultured Ignavibacterium sp.
TTATTCAGAGATGCACAACATTCAGATTGATATAACAAAACTTTTTTTTCTCGATAAACAGGTTCAGTTCGTAATTCAGGTTGAAGATTCTCTCGGGAATAAAGTTACTTCTGAAACATTTGATTTTGATTTACCTTATGAACCTGTAATCACAGGTGGCTCAAGTTTACTTACTTTGTGTTTATTCGGTGGATTTGTATTCCTTCTTCCAACTCCGAATTATGTAATTCAAAACGGCCAATCATATTTTAGTTTAACTAAAGAAATCCCATTCCTTTCATTTCGTTCCAAGAGTTTTCGTTATCCTGCATCATACTTTGCAATTGAATTAACATACATCTTCAAAGCTGAAGATAAAAAATTTTTCCGTACAAGCTACAAGAGATTATTTGAAGTTCCCGTAATCGAATATGTTGCGCCGGGAATTGGCGGTTATACAAACTTTGCAGGAAACAACGGTGTTGCACCGGAATTTACCATTGGACTATTCAGACTCTTTGATACTTTCACAATATTCACACGTTACAGATATAATTTTCAACCATCGGGAAATAAATCGCATTTTCACGAGATAAATTTGGGACTTTACTCGGGCTTCTTTTCGATTTATTTATAAAAAGTAATTTGAATGATTTTCTAAAAATCATTGTTTTATTCAGAAAAGAAATTCTATGCGATTTATATTTTCAATAATTCTAATTTATTCAACAATCGTTTTCTCACAAACCGGAAGTCTAAAGGGAAAAGTTACTGATGGAAGAAATCCAATTCCATCTGTTAATGTATTTATTCCTGAACTCGGGATTGGTGATGCAACAAACAATGAAGGAATTTATCATCTCAAAAATCTTCCCGCAAAAGAACTCGAAATAAGATTCAGTGCAGTAGGTTATGAAACTGAAGAGATTGATGTTGAAATACTTCCGAATAAAACAATCGAATTGAATGTTACTCTGAAAGAGAAAGTAATTGAAGTTCAAACAGTTATTATTACCGCCCTAAAACAACAAGATCAGAAAGATACCCGCACAAGTTTGATTGATTTGAATCCAAGAAGTGCTAAAATTCTTGCTGGTGGAGTTGAAGATGTTTTCCGGACATTACAAGCACTTCCGGGAGTAGTTGCACCAAATGATTTTTCTTCGCAGTTGATTGTTCGCGGAAGCGGTCCTGATCAGAATCTGATTATTATGGATGATATTGAAGTATTTAATCCTTACAGATTGTATGGTGTGATAAGTATGTTTAATCCTGATGCAGTATCGGATGTAAATTTAATCTCAGGAGGATTTCCTGCAAAGTATGGTGACAGATTATCAGCAGTACTCGATGTTACAAACAGAGAAGGTGATGCTTCCAAATCTTTCAAAGGAAATATTAATGCTTCTATAGTTGATGCAAATATTGTTCTGGAAGGAAGAAATCCGTTTAACATTAAAGGCAGTTGGTTAATAAATTCAAGAAGAACTTATTATGATTTGATAATCGAACCGTTTGTAAAAAGTGCCGGTTTAGTTGATGATAATACTTCATTCCCGAATTTCTACGACTTTCAGGCAAAGCTTGTATTCGGTCCGTTCAATGGAAGTAAAATTTTGTTGAACGGAATAATCTCACGCGATGGAGTGAATGTTATTAGCGGCAAAGATCGTAACACTCCTGACAGTGTGGGCGTTTTTAACATTACCAGAAATGATGTTTTGGCTGCTGCCTGGCATTTTGCGCCTTCAAAAAAATTATTGAACAAAGTAGTTGTGTCCTGGTATAAAAATAATGGCGATACTGATTTTGATTCTCAAATACTTGATCCTTCACTTAACAGAACTACTTTTGAGGATGCAATTCCTGATACACTAAAACCCTATCTGCTTGGCTTTAAATTTAACGGCACTTTTGATTATCGTAAAATTTCTTTCGATGATAAATTCACTTATCTCTGGGGTGATAACACATTTGAAGCCGGAGTTGGTCTTGATAAAATGGAAACAACAATTGATTTTAATTTTGAAATTGATCCTCAGCTTGAAGCAATCTTCAGAGCCAATCCGCAATTCAGAGCTGCTCTTAGCGATATTAAAGATGTTAAAACTTACAACAGATATCGTGCATATCTTCAGAATAACTTTAAAGTGACAGAGAGATTTTTTTTCAATCCGAGTCTCAGATATGACTATTATGATTTACTTGGCAAACAATATTTCGCGCCAAGAATTTCAATGTCTTATGCGATTGACAACATTACAACTCTGAGAGCTGTCTGGGGAATTTATTATCAGTCACCCGGATATGAAAAACTTCGTGATCAAAATGTTTTATTCGACCTTGACTCACGATTTACCCGTTCACTCGAAGCTGAGAAAGCAATTCATTATGTTGCAGGTATTGAGCGCTGGCTTACAAACGAGTGGAGTTTAAGATTTGAATCATATTATAAAAGTTTCAATAACCTCATCGTGCAGAAAATTATTCCTGGAACAAGATTCATCACTGAAGTTATTCCTGGCAAAGATCCAAAACTTTCATCAAGCTGGACACGACCTGTTCCGGTAATTGGTGATTCAGTAACACAGATTCCAATTAACAATTCAAATGGCGAGGCATACGGCTTTGAATTTTTTCTCGCAAAAAGAAATATTGAAAGAGGTTCAAAACTTTCCGGTTGGGTTTCATACTCTTTCGCTTATGCTGATCGTTATGAATTGGGTGAAACACTTCCATTTCGGTTTGATCAAAGGCATACATTAAACATTGTTCTTAATTATGAATTTAATAACTGGTTTAATGTTGGAGTTCGCTGGCAGTACGGTTCGGGTTTCCCAATTAGCATTCCTTTGGGAATCAAACCCAGAATTATTTACACGGACACAAACGGTGACGGAGTTTTTGATACTCCTGTAATTGCAACCAGAAAACCATTTGGCAACCCAAATGCAGAAGGACAGGTTATTTACGATATTGATTTTGGTAATCAAAAGTTGAATGCAAGAAAACCAGCTTATCACAGACTTGATATTCGTCTGAATTTTCTCGCAAACTTCTGGAACCTTGACTGGAATTTTTATCTTGATGTAGTTAATGTTTATAACAGAAAAAATGTAATCGGTTATGATTGGTATATCACAGAGGATTTGAAGCTTGATAAAAAACAAAACAATATGTTTCCGATACTTCCAACTTT
>CALHAB010000082.1 GCA_937934185.1 uncultured Ignavibacterium sp.
CAGAGACGCAAAGCCGCTAAGATTTCTACTCTTTCCAGTCAGGAATTCTGCCCGGAGTGTAAGGTGCTTTTAATTTTTCTAATTCATTCTCAAGGTTCTTTAAATCAACTTCAACGAGTTTCTTTAAACTACTCAGCACAGGTTTGAATTCATTTGAAGCTATCCGATAATTGTCTCTGTAAGATTGTGTTGGTGCTGATGTTGTCTGCCACATTCCGTAAACAACTTCACCAACTCTTTCAGCTATGCTTGGATAAACAGGCTCATTCCGTTTGGCGATCACTTCATCGCCTGTAAGTTTCCTGTAGAGACTTAGATTTTCAGAAGCAATTCTGTCGGCTTCCTCTGATAATTTGTGAGGAGCGTTTTCTGTTCTTAGCAATGCAGTTTTAATTAAAGCAATTTTATTCTTCAATTCATTTGAAGCTTCGATTGCACCTTGAACAGCACGATTAAGTTCTGTTACTTTTTTCTGAAAAGCAACAAATTCAGCACGATCTTCAGCAGGCAGAGTTACATTCTTCAATACCTTGGCTTCGAATTCAACCGGACCGGCAATCTGCTTCAGTTCACCTTTATCATACAAAGACATTGTTACTTTGTATTTTCCCGGCATAACCGGATAACCGCTTTCATCCTGTGAATCAGCTTTTTTAACCGGACTTGCTGATGGATATTTCAAATCCCAGGTTACTCTGTTTATTCCTTCTTTAACATCCGTTTTTATTTTCCGGACAATATTACCGGCATCATCATAAACAGTAAATAAGAGATAAGGTGCAATTTCATCATCTTCTTTTCTTAAATCTTCCCAACTCGGATAATAAACCGGCTCACCTTTTTCTATTAGCTTTTTCTCTTTTTCTTTCCTTTGCTCTCTAAGTGTTTTTGGTGCTTCTTTTACATAGTAAGTGAATGTTGCTCCAAACGGAGGATTATCTGCTTTGAAGAAAGATGATCCAAGAGAACTAAAAGTTGCGCTTCTCTTGATAAACATTAAAGCATCTTTAACAGGAAAGAGTTTATAATTTTCTTCTTCAAGATTTTTTTCTGTTATATCTCTCAGCGGCGAATAATTATCAAGTATATAAAATCCTCTTCCGAATGTAGCCAACGCAAGATCATTTTCTCTTCTCTGAATATCAAGGTCTCTTACAGCAGTAGTTGGAAGATTGCCTTTAAGTTGAATCCAGTTTTTACCGCCATTGATTGTAAAGAACACTCCATACTCGGTTCCGATAAAAAGTAAATCCGGTTTAATATGATCCTGAATAATTGAATAAACTACATAAGGTTCTTTCAAATCACCTGAAATAGATTTCCAGCTTTTTCCTCTGTCATTACTTACCAATACATAAGGTTTGAAATCAGCTCTTTTGTGATTGTCGAAAGTTGCATAAACAGTATTTGCATCAAACAGTGATGCATAAAGACAGCTTACATAAGTCGTTTCAGGAACGCCGGGAAATTTTTCAATTCTTCGCCAGTTTTTTCCACCGTCTTCAGTAACCTGAATCAGTCCATCATCCGTTCCGACATAAATTAAACCTTCAACCAAAGGAGACTCGCTTAATGAGACTATATTCCCGTAAAATGAAGTTGAAGCATTTTTAGCAACCGCATCAACACTCCAGATTCTACCCATCACAGGCAGTTTATTTCTGTCAATCCTTCTTGTAAGATCATCGCTAATAACCTGCCAGCTGTTTCCTCTGTCATCACTTCTGAAAAGTTTATTTGCAGCAACATAAAGTCTGGTTGGGCTGTGAGGACTAATTATCAGCGGAGTATCCCAATTCCATCTGTAAGGTTCTTCACCTTCTCTTTCCTGTGGTTTAATGCTGAACAATTCTCCGCTTTGCATATCATATCTTGTAAGTCCGCCGTATTGCCAGAGACAATAAATGATGTTTGGGTTTGTCGGATCTGCAAGTGCTTCATAACCATCGCCGCCGACAAGAGGAATCCAATCTGCATTCACAATTCCTTCTTCGTTAATTGTTTGTGATGGAACAATCATACTGTTGTTATCCTGAGTTCCTCCCATAACTCGATAAAAGGGTTCAAAGTTATCTACACTTACACGATAAAATTGTGTGATGGGCAGATTATCTTTGAAATGAAAAGTATTCCCGGCATCGAATGTTTCATAAATTCCACCATCGCCGCCAATTAAATAGTGAGAAGGATTTTCAGGATTAATCCAGAAAGCATGATCATCAACATGTCTTCCTTTAGTTGAAATTCTTGAGAAAGTTTTTCCTCCATCAGCTGTAATTGATGAGTAAGTATCGAGCACATAAACTTTATCAACATCAACAGGATCGCAGAAAATTTCAGAATAGTATTGAGCACTTACATTTTTATAATCACTCATCTTCTCCCAGCTTGCACCACGATTTGTAGTGCGGTAAAATCCGCTTTGATCGTCAGCTGCTTCTATTATTGCATAAACAACATCAGGATTAACTGGTGAAATTGCCAAACCAATTCTTCCAACATCTCCTGAAGGTAAACCTGATTCTAATTTCTTCCAGGTTTTTCCGGCATCAGTTGATTTGTAAATTGCACTTTCAGGTCCGCCGTTAATCAAAGTCCAGACATGTCTTCTTCTCTGATATGAAGCTGCATAAAGTACATCAGGATTTCTTGGATCCATAACAACATCAGTTACTCCGGTTCTTGGGCTGATGTAAAGAACAGAATCCCAGGTTAAGCCATAATCAGTTGATTTATATAATCCTCTTTGACCTCCGTCGCCCCAAAGTGGTCCTTGTGCAGCAACATAAATAACTCTGCTATCACGTGGATCTATAAGAATTTTTGCGATGTGTTCAGATTTTTCCAATCCGATTTTCTTAAAACTTTTTCCTCCATCTTCACTTCTGTATAAGCCATCGCCCCAACTAACGCTTCGTTGAGAATTGTTCTCGCCTGTTCCAACATAAACAACATGCGGATTATTCGGATCAAGTGTAACGCAGCCAATTGAGTGCGAACCGTAAGTATCAAATATTGGTGTCCAGGTAGTTCCGGAGTTTGTTGTCTTCCAAACATTTCCACAAGCTACTGCAACATAAAATTCATGATAATTGTCCGGATTTACTGCAAAGTCTGTTACTCTGCCTGATGTAACTGCAGGACCAAGCGAACGAAATTTCAATCCACTGAATGTGGAAGATTTGTAAGGTGATTTGTCTTCTTTGTTTTCTTCTTTCTGTGAAAAAACGAAAGTTGTAGAAAAAATTATTAAAACAATGAGAATGAAATTTTGAAATTTCATGACTACTCCGATGAATTTTGTTGATGTGGATAATTGATGATTTCAGATTTTTTTAAGGCACTAAGTATAAAGATTAAATCCATTTTATTTTTTGGTTTCATAAGGACAATGTCTGCAGCCGCTTCCGCAGCAGTAACCTCTTTTCAAAAGGAACTCTGCAGTTAATACGGCAAAACCTGTTTCAGGATCAATATAAATATCCTGACCGTTTTCAATTGCTTCTTTATGAAGTTTAAGTATTTCCTGATAGCGGGGATAATTGCTGTTTAATCGTGATATTTTAAAAAGCTGGTTTTTGTCTGTGTTCATTCTGTTGTTAGATGATTTTTTTAAAATGAGTATTGACTAAATTCTTTATATTTCGATATAAATTCCTGAAACAAATTTACTAATGCTTAAAAGCTTTTTACAAAAAAATAAGTTCCTTTTTGCCAAAATATTTTCCTTGCTTTTTGCTTTTATATTATTGTTGAGCTTTACAAACTTTAAAGGTGCTTTAAACAAATCTGTCGAAAGCATAATAAAGCAAACACTTTCTTCCAAATCACCTGACTCATCTGTTATTATAATTAACATCACTGCTGATGATATAGAAAAAATTGGTCCCTGGCCAATTAAAAGAAGTTATTATGCATTACTAATCAGAAATCTGAAATTATTCGGTGTAAAAAAAATCGGGCTTGAAGTTTTTCTTTCGGCAAGACTTGTTTCACAAACAGTCTATGATAAACTGCTTGAAAAAGAAATTTCTGAAGCAAAAAATGTTGTGTTAAGTTCTGTTGCCGGAGAAATTTATGAGAAGAATGGAAATTTCTTTACTGATTCCTTAAGTTACCCGACACCCAAATTGTTGAACGAAAGTATTCAAACTGGTCATATTAATTTTTTATCTCATACAAATTTCATAATCCCTGTTTCTCTTACAAGCTTTAACGCAGTTGAAACAGCGTTTTCTGTTAAGCTCACAGATTCAAATCCTGAAAAAGAAAAATTAGTAGTGAACTTTATTTCTTCCTGGAATAAATTTAAGAAGTATTCATTACTGGAATTTTTTGAATTGGTAAATAATAATGAAAATGCTGATAAAATATTTAAAGATAAAATAGTTCTGGTCGGAGTTACTGATCCTCAGATTTCACCCCAATACAGTACTTCTTTCGATGATGAATTACCGGGACTTGCTTTGCATGCTTTTGCAGTGGACAATCTTTTGAACAAACGTTATTACGATGACAGACTATCACTTCCCATATTTATTTTTTCTTTAATTCTGCTTTTATTGATGATATATTTTTTTGAAAGGCAAAATGCGAAAATTTTGTTCTACGCATTAGCATGTTTAATTCTTTTTATCTCAATTTCTGTTTTCCTGCAGGAAGTATTTTACTTTAAGATTGAATATTCTTATTTCATACTCGGCTTTGCTTTCATTGTTCTTACACAACTTGTTCAGAAAATTTATGAAAGCAGAACCATTCTGGATGTTGCTTTGAATGAAAGGGAAGCTTTAAAGACTTTACTACAAAGAAAGGAAGAAGAATTAGTACAACTGAAAAATAGATTTGAAAGTATTAATAAAGAGAACGCTGCAGATCTTAAAAATGAAATTGAGAAACTTCAATCAGAGATTCAAAAATTGCAGGGAAGTAAAGAAGATTTGAGAATAGCAGAAGAATTAGCAGAGCAAAAAGGAGAAGAGTTTTTTGGGATTGCTTACCGTTCAAAACAAATGCGGGAAGTAATTGACTTAATCAAAAAAGCTGCGCCAACGGATTCAACAATCCTGATTACAGGCGAAAGCGGAACAGGAAAAGAACTTGTTGCAAATGCAATCCATAAACTTAGCCCGCGATCAGATAAAAATTTTGTTGTTGTGAACTGTGCAGCATTGACTGAAACATTGCTTGAAAGCGAACTTTTCGGGCATGTTAAAGGATCTTTCACCGGTGCAGTTTCAGACAAGCAAGGAAAGTTTGAGCTTGCAGATAAAGGAACAATTTTTCTTGATGAAATTGGTGAGACATCTGAAAATTTTCAGGTAAAACTTTTAAGAGTTTTGCAGTCTGGCGATATCGAAAAAGTCGGTTCTGCAAAATCACTGAAAGTTGATGTCAGAGTTATCGCAGCGACTAATAAAAATCTTGAGCAGCTTGTGAGCGAAAAAAGATTCCGCGAAGATTTGTATTACAGGATAAATGTAATCAATATAAATCTTCCTCCGCTTCGTGAAAGAAAAGAAGACATTGATGTAATTATCAAATATCTTCTGAAAGAAGAAAATCTCAGGATATCCGTTGCAGCACTGAAAGCACTTAATGAATATGATTGGAAAGGAAATGTCCGCGAGTTGGAATCAGTAATCAAGCGTGCTCTGATTTTTGTAAAAGCTGAAAATAGAAATATCATTCAACTAAACGACCTTCCTGAACAAGTAACCAGAACTATTAAAACAAATTTTGAAGAACTTGTTCTTGAAAGTTTAAGACAGAAAAAATTTTCTCACTCAGCTATTTCTGAAATAGCAAAAGAACTCGGGAATATTAACAGAACTGTTATTGCCGAAAATTTCAGAGGTTATTCATTCAAGATTTTTGTTGAAAATAACTTCGAAAAACAATTAACAATAAAACAAATTGCTTTATCAGAAGACAAAGATATTCTGAAAAGAGTTGAGCAAAAGTTTGATACCTGGATTGAGAATCTCAGAGAAGATATTAATTCGGTAACCGAAAGAGATTTTGAATCAGTTAAAAACCGTTTCTCATCAAAGTATAAAAATCTGCCGCAAAGATTTCATCCTTTTCTTGACGAAGTAATAAAACATTTACTGAAACTAAAACCCTGACATCAATTTATATTACCGTTTATCAGCGGCTAATTCAGTTTGTGATATTTAAACAATTATTCGACTTCTGACAAAATATTTTTGAATAGCCAAAACAGTTAATTATTTAAATAAGGAGATTCCAGGATGAATAGTCATTATATATTAACAATACTCATAAGTTTTTTAATTGCATTTAACATTTACGCCCAACAGGATTCAACTAAAACTGAAGAAGACTGGAAATGGCACTGGATTGATAGCGATGAGTGGATATGGCACTGGGATGATGATTTTGATTTCGGATTCTCCAAATCCAGACCAGCAATATCACTTAATTTTGGTTTTGCACAAATTGACAGAAAAAATCTGAATAAAGATTTCGTAAATCCTAATTTGCTCGAACTGAAACTGGGTTACATTAGAGATAAAACTGCCTGGGGCAAAGACGATCTTGTAAAAGATGGTTACAAAAATTTATTCCTATCCAACGAATCGAATAAGCTTTCCGGGAAAGAATCGGCTGGTTCAGAGATTGAATCAGATATGTGGCGTTTTGGTTTTGAAAGAACAACGGGTTATGGTTATAAACTTGGCGAAACTTCGGCAATTATTCTTTACAATGGCTATACATTAAACTGGTCACGGATTGACTTTAATTATCCCGATATTCTTACTTTACTTCCTGATCCTGAAATTGAAACATTAAATTTATATGATGAGTCTTTTAGATTCGGAACAAGTGGAGTTGGTGGAATAAGAATCAAAATGATTGATAATCTTATGCTCGACGCTTCGTACGAAAGATCAATTGTATTTCAAAGACATCTTTTCTGGAAATGGGCTGGTAGTGCAATAATTGAATCTGCAGCACAGGGAATACTTGATAAATTTATTGATGAGATTTTTGAATCTTCACCTTATGCTGGTCCGGTTGTAAGCTTTGTCCTGAAAAATGCGATGAGCTATGGAATTTATGAATTAAGAAAAGAAAAGATGAACTGGCCATTTAACAGTGAAGCTCCGTTGACATATGATCAGTTTAAGTTCGGATTGACATTCGTGTTTTAATTTTTATCCTTAAGTATTACAGTTTAATAGAGTAGCTTGACAGAATTTATTCTACAGTGGAGCGAACTCATCAGTTCGCTCCTTAACATCTAAAAAATCACTTTGCCAATTCAGCAACATCAACTTTTACAACTTCTTTGATTTCTTTTCCAAGAAACAATTCTGCTACCTGTTTGAATGTTGTCGGAATATCGCTCACATAAAAAAATGTATTGCCTGGGACAGCGGAGTTTGTTTCTAATCCAATTCTTTTTAATTCGTCTCTTACAACTTCTGATGAAGCAACACCAGAGTCAATCAGTTTTACATCTTTCCCGATTACTTCCTGAATTACATCTGCAAGAATAGGGTAGTGAGTGCAGCCAAGCACAAGAGTATCAATTCTGTTTTCTCTTAATTCCTTTAAATACTCTTCAGCTATTTCATAAGTAGCTTTGTGATTTATCCAGCCCTCTTCGGCAAGTGGAACAAACAACGGACAAGCTTTTTCAAAAACTTCAATATCAGATTCAATCTCTTTAATTGCTTTTGAGTAAGCTTTGTTGGAAATTGTTGCTCTGGTTCCGATTACACCAATTTTTTTATTTCTTGTATGACTCACAGCCATTTCCGCTCCCGGATCAATCATACCTATTACGGGCACATCAAATTGTTTTCGTAATTCATTCAAGGCAATTGATGATGCAGTGTTACAGGCAACTACAACTGCTTTGACATTTTTTTGCAGAAGAAATTTTGTATTCTGAATTGAATATTCAATTACTGTCTCGTTGGACTTTGAGCCATAAGGTACTCTTGCTGTATCCCCGAAATAAACAATACTTTCTTTGGGCAGAACAGACATTAGTCTTTTAACAACAGTTAATCCGCCGATACCTGAGTCAAAGACTCCAATCGGCTTTTCTTTCTCCATAAAGTTCAATGTTTTTCCTCAAAAATTTTGTCAAATAAGCGCAACAAAATTAGCGAATAAAATTTTCTAAACGATAGAAAGAAAATGAATAGTGAGTATTTAAAGGAAATATAAGGTTGTGCTTATAAAATCTGCTCAATAGTGTTTATAAGTTCTTCTTTAATAAATGCCTGATCGGAAGGAGAGATTTTTTTGCCGCTTTGGTTTAGAACATAAAATGAGTCAACAATATCATCGCCTTTTGTAGAAATTTTTGCAAAGTGGATAACTAAACCAAGCTCACTCATCTTTCGTGTAATATGGTAAAGAAAGCCAAGTCTGTCGGGAGAGAAAACATCTATAATTGTATATCGCTCGTGATTGTCGAAACTAACTTTAACTTGTCCGCTTTTTTTGAAAAGCTTTTGTTCAAGCCGCTTCCATCTTGATTTAAGCATTGAAACTTCTTTGTTTACTTCAAGATAGCCTGTCAAAGCATTGGTTAAGTCGGTTTCTATTTTTTCATATTTGGACTGATCAACTTTTTTGTGTGTACGGAAATCGGTTACATTAAAAGTATCAATCACGATTCCATCTTTCCTTGTGAAGATTTTAGCATCGTGAATATTCACATCATTTATTGCAAGGACACCACAAAGCTTGGAAAGAAGCGCAGGAAAATCTTTTGTTATGATCGTTATGTTTGTATAATCACCGAACTCTTTAAACATTACAGCGATTTCTTTTTCCGAGCCGATCTCTTCAATATGTTTAGCAATTTCTTTTTCAGAAAAATGACTGGTATATCCGACATCATCGTGCATTGATTCGAGATGTTCTTTCACATCAGATTCTGAAATTAAATCAGAATGTTTTGAGATTTCTTTCGGAACTATATAAGTATTTGAATAGAGAAGTTCTTCGCCCGAAATTTTGTCTTCAATCATTGCACGGGATTTTCGGTAAAGCTCATACAATAATTCGGCCTTCCATGTTGTCCAGACTGCAGGATTAACTGCAGACAGATCAGCGTAAGTAACCAGATAAAGTAAATCAAGTTCCTCAGTAGTCTCGAAATTTGAAACGAATGAGTTAAGTGTTTCTGGATCGTTAAGATTTCTTCGGAATGCAATCTGTTCCATCAACAAGTGATTGCGAACCAGAAAAGCTACTTTGTCAACTTCGCTTTCATCATAGCCCAGTCGGAACATAACTGATGATGCAATTTCAGCTCCAAACAATTCGTGACCAGCAATGTTAATCGGTTTTGCGATATCATGGAAAATCATAGCGAGGAAAAGAATTTCTTTTTCGGAAACACTTCTATAAATTTTCCCGAGATGTGAATCATCCTCGGCGAGCTTTTCTAAGTTTTTAATGGTAATAAGTGTATGCTCATCAGCAGTGTAGCAATGATAAACTCCCGGTTGCATAAAGCCATTAAGTTCTCTGAATTCAGGAAGAAATGCACCAAGTACTCCAAGTTCATTCATTGCGTAAAGTGTGTCGCCAACATTTCTTGGCAGGCGAAGTATCTCTCTGAAAAAAACAGATGATTCGCTTTCAATCAGGTCAAATTTCTGATTCGAAACTTTTTCGATTATTGATCTTCGCAGATTATCATCGAAGAAAAGATTGTGCAATCCACGATAATAATAAGCGCGCAGAATGTCTGAAAAAGATAATTCGTCAGGCCTTATTGCTGAAAGAACTTTGCCTTTAATTATAAAGTTTTCATCTAATTCGTATGCGAGTGAATCTGGAACAGGTTCGAGAACTTCGAGAAGATATTTCTTTAACACCGATTTAGAGAAGCGATAGATAGTGTTTGCAGCGTTAAAATATTCTTTCATAAAATTCTGAAGTTCACTTTGTGGCAAACCAAAAACTTCAAGCAGTTTCTGCTGATGCATAAACTCGAAACGGTCAGTTTTACTTTTAGTTATCAGATGCAGAAAATGTCTGATTCTTAAAATGTATTTATAAGAGGATAAAATGTTTTCAGCTTCCTGAGCAGTAGTAAATTTATTTTCTGTAAGCACTTTCAATAAAGCTTCACTCTGGGTTTGTTCGAACTGCCAGTTGATTAATTCTTTATGATCAAGAATGAACATCCACTCAATTGATTGTAAATCTCTTAATCCGCCTGCTGACATTTTTATATTTGGTTCAAGCATCTTAGGTGAATCGCCAAATTTATCGTAGCGAATTTTTAGATCATTAATAAATCCCTTTAAGAGATTTTTAACTGTTTTCTGATCAATCGAATCTATCAAAGTTTTTATCCATTCATTATAAAGTGTAAAATCACCTAAGATAAATCTTGTTTCAAAAAATTGGGTGAATGCGTGAAGGTCAGAATCGCGGAATTTAATTATATCAGAAAATTCTCTGACAGTATGAGAGACTTCAATACCAGCATCATAAAGTTTTGTTACTAAAGTTACTATTTCATCTCTATGTTTCTCAACATTTTCAGTTATTATCATCAGGTCAATATCTGAGTAGGGAGAAAGCTCCCTTCTGCTGAAGCTGCCGGCTGCTGCAATTGAAAAAGAAATTTTCTGCTCTGAAAAAATCTGTCTGATAGTGTTCTCGACAAGAAAACTATACTTCTTGCTGAACTCAAGTGAATCAGAATTTTTGTTAAGCTCAGAAAAAATTTTATGTCTTTCAGAGAGAAACGATTTTTTTATTTGCAGCAGCTCATTCATATAATCAATCAGATAGTTATGAAAAGCTTATATCTTCATCATAGTAATCATCGTTATAATATTCGGCTTCAACAACTGAAGAAATTCCTCCACGAACATTAAACTCGGCTGTTATTTTCATATATCTTGGCTTTACAACAGCAACAAGATCATCAAGAATCTGATTTGTAAGACTTTCATAAAATATTCCGTCATTCCGATATGAGTGGAAATAAAGTTTCAATGATTTTAATTCTACACAAAGTAAATCAGGAACATATTCAACAGTAATAATCGCAAAATCAGGTTGACCGGTTTTGGGGCACAGCGAAGTAAACTCCGGTGCAATATGAGTTATTGTATAATCCCTGTCGGGATATTTGTTTTCAAATACTTCAAGAATTTTTCTTTTGTCGTTCATTTTACTCCCTTTAATTAAATATAAATTGGTTTGATTTTATACGGAATCGGATCATCAATTCCTGCTTTCTGAAATCCTCTTAAACGAAGAGCACAGCTATCACATATACCACAGGCTTCATCTTCGTTCTGATAGCAACTCCAGGTTAAATGTAAAGGTGCGTTAAGCTCTGTACCTTTTTTAACAATTTGTTCTTTTGAAAAGTTTATGATTGGTGTTTTTATTTTGATATGTGTCTCTGGCTTGGTTCCAAGTTCAGCCATTTTTTCAAAAGCTTCAAAAAATTCCGGACGGCAATCAGGATAACCGGAAGAATCTTCGAACACAGCACCAATAAAAACAGCTTCTGCACCGATAACTTCTGCCCAGCTCACACAGGCAGCAAGAATGTTTGCATTTCTGAATGGAACATATGATGAAGGAATTTCTTTATTACTCAGGTTTGCTTTACTTACTTCAATATTAAAATCAGTAAGAGATGAGCCGCCTATTTTTGAAAGATGAGTGTAATCAATTATCAGACGATATTTTACATTGAAGTAGTCTGCAATTTCATTGAATGCTTTTAATTCTCGTTTTTCTGTTCTCTGTCCGTAATTGATATGAGCAAAAGCAAGTTCATATTCCTGCTTGGCAATTGCTGCAGTTACGCAGCTATCCATTCCACCACTTACTGCAACAACAGCTATTTTGCGTTTTTCAGTTTCCATAGAATAAAAATAATGAAATTCGTGCAGATAATGTAATTT
>CALHAB010000083.1 GCA_937934185.1 uncultured Ignavibacterium sp.
TTAGAAATCCTTTCACTTATTTCTGCATCAGCTTCTGTAAAGAATACCGATAAGTTTGATTTCTTTGTCCGGCTCGCTTTACAAAAAAGAATCTCTAAAGAAAAAATTTATGAGGCGCTTCTTCAGAATTATCTTTTCTGCGGATTTCCGAATGCTTTATTTTTCCTGAAAAGATATCATTACTTAACTGGGTTTAAACCAAAAAAGAAAAGAACTGATTTCAATAAGCTCAAACAAAAAGGATTGAAAACCAGTGAAAAGATTTACGGCGACAAACTCTCAAAACTCATATCAAATGTAAAAAGATTTTCTCCTGAACTTTCAGAGTGGTTGATTGTTGAAGGATATGGAAAAGTCATTAGTCGTCCAAAGCTTAGCATTAAAGAAAGGGAAGCATGCATAATTTCTGTTCTTGCTACACAAATGTTTGAAGAGCAGCTTATCTCTCATTTGTACGGAGGACTGAAAAACGGGCTAAAGATTCAGCAGATTAAAAAATTGATTTCAAATCTTGATGAGATTGGTTATGAAAAAGAAAAACAGTTTGCAAGTAAAGTGCTGGAGAAAGTAATCAAGAAGAAAACTTAAATCTTACTGTCCTCAATCCCACTTATTGATAAAGAATTATTTCAACTCATAATTCTGTCTCATACGCAGGAGAAATTTTTTATTTTGTGGAAGTTTAAGCACAGATTAAATACAGATAGAACAAAACAATCACGCCCATAAAGTATATCTGCAAAATTCATTGACATCACAATAAAAATTTCATAAGTTCCAATCAGCAAAAGAAAGGAATTTTTTTTGTACATCGGAAAGCTAAATATTTCTACAAACTCCGGAAATCCTCAAACACAAAATCGAGCACCAAAACTATGTAAATTCGTAAGCAATATTCCCACATTAATCAACTACAGACAGCATAATTTAGGTAGGAGTGATATACGGCGAGGTAATGAGAATTTTAATTAAAAGTAAATAAAATGCTGACATACTTGTCAGCCTTAGAAGGGAATCATTGCGAATAATGATATATATCCGCAAATACATTAAAGTAATTAACAATACATTTTATCGTATTTAAGCAGTAATAAAAATATATAAATAACGAATTCGACGGAGTTATATTTTAGCATCTTGTTCCGATTATATCGGGATAACAAGTGTTATAGTTACCATATAATTATTTAATTATGTAGGTTCATATGTCCGATTTATTATACTGGGCGCTTCAGTGGTCCAGAAATCATCCTTATCCAAGAGATTTTGATTTTGTTTTTACTGAACCTGTGTACGCAGGTATTGAGCTTTATGGAGATATATGGGATGATTTTTGCAATCCTGAAGTGATAATTAAAGGACAGTTTTTTACAACAAACCGTGGTCAACAGCTCGAATTAAGAGAATGGAGGCCAGTTAGATGGCTTCCCAATGGTGGTGGTGAAATTCCTGAAAAATTCATCGCCAAAACTTATAAAGTAATAATTTATAGTGATTCAATTAGAACAAGCATTATTAAAACCACAGAAGGGCAAGTAAATATTTTTGATCCTTATTTGCTGGATGAACACGATTGGTTTGAATCAAAAATCATTAATCATACTTCAAGTCAAAATGTTGGCATAAACCAAACCCTTAATATATCTTGTACGATTCTTCAACCAAGACATTCTCGCCTATCCATAACTGTTCAAGTAAATAATAAACCGCCAGAGATTATTCTTGATGAAAATTATAGTGATTTAATCCAGCATACGATTGTTAGTTTTCCCTATACATTTAGCCAATGGGCAAATTATAAATTTAAGTTTCGATTAATAACACGTTATTTAGATTGGATAAACAGATGGTGTCCATCAACTGAAGATTATATAGAAGAACGAGAAATAATCATTCAAGTTGGACAAACTGAGGAGGAAATAAAATGAGAACTTTAATTTTAATATTTATTTTTACCTTCAATTTATGTGCACAGTGGTTTGAAGTAGTCTTACCTCAGACTTATCCGGTTTTTAATAAAATTAAATTTATTAACGATGATGTGGCAATCATTGTGGGTGATTCAGGAACAATTTTGAGAACAACAGATGGTGGATTAAACTGGAATAAATTATTAAACATTACTTCAAAAAATTTGAAGTCTATAAATATTGCACAAAATATTTTTTATGTTTGCGGAGATAGTGGATTTATAATTGAATCAACAAATCTTGGGATATCTTGGAATTCTATATCCTTTCAGTTTCAAACTAATCTTTCTGACATTTTCTTTATAGATACATTAAATGGTTATGTTGTTGGTGAAAATTCAATTTTTAAAACAACGAATAAAGGTGGAAACTGGACTCGTCAAACATTTGATAATAATTTGTTTCAAGCAGTTTATTTTATAAACAAGGATACTGGTTTCGCAACATCGTTAAGAATCTTTTCACCGGGAAATTTCCACTCTGCTATTTATAAGACCACAAACGGAGGTGTTGACTGGTTCATACAAATATCTACTCCGGGGGAAGAGTTGTATGAAATTTATTTTATTGATTCAGTTGGGTATATCATTGGCGAACACGAAAAAGTTTTTAGAACCACAAATTATGGCTCCAACTGGTATGAACCTCATCCGACAACTCCACCACGAACTGAGAGCTTTTTTTCAACTTTTTTTATTGATTCTTTAACTGGCTGGATAACCGGCGATGTAGAAAAAATTTATAAAACCTCAAACGGTGCTTTAAGTTGGGATATACAATTATCGCGCTTGGACTTAAATAAAGCAGTTTTCTTAAATTCTATCGTTTTTAAGGATAGCAACAATGGTTTTGCTGTTGGAAGTCAAAGAATTAACTCTACCGATTTTGCTGGTATAATATTTAAAACGACAAATGGTGGGATAACCTCGGTAAATGAGGATCAAAGTTCAATTCGGGATTTTCAATATAAATTGCATCAGAATTACCCCAATCCATTTAACCCAATAACAGCAATTAGTTATCAAATAAAAGAGCAAGGATTGGTTCAGTTGAAAGTGTATAATCTATTAGGACAAGAGATAGTTACACTTATAAATGCAGTTCAACCTGCTGGGAATTATGAAACATTATTCGATGCAAGTAATCTTCCAAGTGGTGTTTACATATACTCGCTTAGAGTGAATGATTTTGTGCAAAATAATAAGATGACATTGTTGAAGTAAACCGTTACAAAAATATAGGGCAAGTTTTTAATAGCTTGCCCTTAAAATTCAAGAGCGTAAGTATAACCCGCCAATCAAGCGGACGCCGTTTTTCAGTGCGGCATTGTTCTAATTATTGTGGTTGGTTATAAAACAAAATTTCTTTTTAAGCTAGTTAGTTCTAAAAAAATATCTTTAATAAATAAAAAGTTGTTGGTATAGTTCGGCATCCTTGTTCCTGCCTTCGTAAAAACTTCGGCAGGCAAGCTGGGGCACCGCTTATCGGCAACGTCGTTATATATCATAATTATTATGAGAGAAAATTTTTCTTACAAAGGTTTATTCTGGTTACCTGAGAATCCGGATGATCAAATTTCAGGTACATTGAGTTTTAGTCCTTTTGATGGTATTACTCTAGAATTAATTGGAATTCTTGGCGGTAAGAGGAATAGCGCACCACTTTTCGAGACAAATATTATAAATGGATTAAGTACCAGTGGAAAAAAGTTTTCACTTTTCAGATGCTTTGAATCTAACAGAAAAGCAAGTTACTCTGGATTTGAAACTTCTATTATACAAGCTGATTATTTATTTGTAGGTGCTTATTTCAAAAACCAAGATGAATTTTGTTTTAACAAAGTTGCTGTAAAACTTAAAAATTTAGATTCTTGGCTTGGAATTAGCGGCTTTGATATTAACTATAATGAAATTGAGTTATCAACTAATATTTATTATAAATTACCTCAATCCATTGAATTTAAAATTAATTCTGGATATAAGGCAAAGTTTAAGTTTATTTCAAGTGGCCCGTTAAAAAGTATATACACTAGAAAAACTTCAATAGAGCAGTCAGTTTATTTAATGTTAGAACCATTAGATAAAACTGATTGCCACTTTAAAGAATTATTAAAACAAATCCACACTTTTCAAATGTTTATAACATTTGCAACATATACTGCATCGTTTCCATTAGAGATTATCTTTTATTCGCCAAAGTACTTTACTGAGATTGATTCAAAAAAGATTCCCGAAAAAATAAACCTTTATTATGCTACATCAATAAAACCTAAATATAAAGAAATAATTCATCTGGATATGCTCTTTAGTTACCGAGATATTGAATATAATTACGAAGAAATAATTAATAATTGGTATTCTCAGCAAGATAAGATAAACTCAATTTTAGGTTTGTTTCTAAATAACTTCAATAATCCCGGTGTTTTCAATGAAAACCGTTTTTTGAATATTGCACAAGCGTTGGAAACTTATCATAGAAGATTTAATAAAAACAATGTTCTCCCTAAAAAACAACATAAAAAAAGATTAAAAAATATCATTGATTCAGTTAGTGATGAATATAAAGGATGGTTAAAACAAAAACTTCCTTTCAGTAACGAGCCTACGTTAAAAGAACGAATTGATGAACTTCTTAGGGATAATTCAAACGAGACGATTAATAAATTGATTAAAAATTTTGATAGTTTCTCAAAGTTAGTCAAAGATAGTCGAAACTTTTATACTCATTATGATAAATCATTGGAGAAAAAAGCAGCGAGAGGGGAAGATTTATATTATCTAACTGAAAGAATGAAATTACTACTTACTAGTTGCTTGCTAAATGTGATTGGCTTTGACAATAATTTAATACAAAAATTATTGGGGCGAAAAGAAAATAAACTATTTAATCATCTTTATTAAAAACTGCTATATATCCCGTACCCAATTCGAAAACCTTTTCCTGCCCCGACTTGAAGTCAAGTCATCCAACTTTATATTCCATCTCTTTCCTAAAAACAGTAATCAACTTTCCTGCAATTGAAAAATTCATTTCGCATTTAACAAGCTTTAATCATACAAATTCAAATTAAACAAAGCAGTAACTCTTTTTTCAGTGGCACAAATTCTGAAAAAACTGAGTGCGCATTTTAATATGTGTTGATTATTGATATTCAGAAACTTTGTAAAAAATATTTATGAGTTCAAAAACTTTTCGCGGCGGCGTTCATCCCAAAGAATATAAAGAGTTAACTGAACATCTTGCTTTTGAATATTTCCCTGCTCCTGATGAGATTATCCTTCCACTTTCACAACATCTTGGTAAAGAAGCAAAACCATTGGTAAAAAAAGGTGATGAGGTAATTATTGGTCAGCTTGTCGCCCAGGCAGATGGATTTATTTCCGCGCCAATTCATTCGTCAGTTAACGGAAAAGTTTTGAGCATTGGAAAGGAAGTTACTCCGCTGGGATTTCCAAAAGATTCAATTGTAATTAAATCTTCAGAAAATTCTGCTGATAAAAAATTTTCTTTTCCGCCTCTTGATCCCGAAACAATAACTCCTGATGAAATAAGACAAAGAGTTGCCGAAGCGGGAATTGTTGGACAAGGCGGAGCTGCATTCCCGACTTATGTAAAACTCTCTCCGCCAAAAGATAAAGTGATTAATGTTGTAATTATTAACGGGTGTGAGTGCGAACCATATCTTACACGCGATTACAGATTTATGATTGAGCGACATGATGATTTAATATCAGGATTAAAACTGATAATGAAAGCACTCGGAGTAAAACGCGGAGTAATCGGAATTGAAGATAACAAACCCGAAGCTATTAAAATTCTTTCGCACAAAGTTAAATATGAAGATGGAATAGAAGTTATTTCATTAAAGACAAAGTATCCGCAGGGCGCTGAGAAGATGTTGATTAAAGCTGTTACAGGCAAAGAAGTTCCTCCGGGAAAACTGCCAATGGATGTCGGTGCAGTAATTCAGAATATTGGAACTGCAATTGCAATTCACGATGCAGTTATAAAAGGCGAACCACTTACACACGCAGCTTTAACTGTATCAGGATTAGGTATCTGTAAGCCAAAGAATTTGTATGTTCCTGTCGGCACACCGATTCAAAACATAATTGAGTTTTGCGGCGGTGTAACAGAAGATGCAGTAAAAATAATCGTAGGCGGACCGATGATGGGCATTGCACAATATGATTTGCAGGCGCCTGTGATGAAAGCAACTTCAGGAATACTTGTGCTTACAAAAAAAGAAGTTGCTGAAAGTGAAGAAACTCCTTGTCTGCGATGCGGTCAATGTGTTGATGCTTGTCCGTTAAATCTAATGCCCACAAAACTTGTAAGATATACTCAGTTGAAAAGATATGAAGATGCTGAAGGAATCGGAATTACCGTTTGTATGGAATGCGGCACCTGTGCGTTTACCTGTCCGGCTAATATTCCTTTGGTTCAGTGGATAAGATTAGGTAAACAAAAGGTTTTGCAAATGCAGAAAGAAAGAGCTGCTGTTAAGTGAGCGATTTTGAATTTGGCTTTAGTCGGTGAAATATTTTATAAAGATTGTTTAATTGTTTAATTGATATCAGGACAATTCAGCAGTTTAACAGTGCAACAATTAAAAATTAAATTATTGTAATTAAAGAACCTGATGAATACAGAAACAATTGTTGAAAATAAAAAATCAATACAGTTTGATTTAACAACATCACCGCACTTGCATTCACAATGGTCAACTGCAAAAGTGATGTGGTTTGTTAATCTTGCATTAGTTCCGTGTATTGCTTCAGCGCTGATTTTTTTCGGTGTGCAACAAATACTGATAATGCTGGTTGCGGTTTTATTTGCTGTTGGGACTGAGGCGACAGTTCAGGCAATAAGAAAAAAGAAAGTAACTTTGTTAGATGGCAGCGCTGCTTTAACGGGATTGTTATTATCGCTGACACTTCCACCTAATTTTTCTTTGTCAGCTACAGCAATCGGTTCTGTTGTTGCAATCGGACTTGGCAAACAGATTTTTGGCGGAATTGGTTACAACATTTTTAATCCTGCTCTGGTAGGAAGGGCATTTCTGCAGGCAGCTTTTCCCGTGCAAATAACAACCTGGACTAAACCAAACTACGCAGTTGATTCAGTTACAAGTGCAACTCCTTTGGCTGCTTTTAAATTTGATAAACTTCTCACAGAAACTTATTCACTTGCATTAGGCAATGTTGGAGGTTCTCTGGGGGAAACTTCCGCAATTGCTGTTTTGATCGGTGGAATATTTTTAATTGCCATTGGAATTGTTAACTGGAGAATTCCTGCTTCAATGATTGTCGGTATTTTTCTTTTCGGCGGTTCTTTGTGGCTTATAAATCCACAACAATATCCTTCACCTGTTTTTCAAATCTTCGCAGGCAGTTTTCTTTTCGGTGCAATGTTTATGGCAACTGATTGGGTAACATCTCCAATCACAGCTAAAGGAATGTGGATTTATGGTCTGGGCATCTCTTTAATTTTAATTCTTATCAGAACCTTCGGAGGTCTGCCTGAAGGAGTTATGTATTCAATTTTATTTATGAATGCTTTCGTTCCGATTATAAACCGTTACACACATCCACGAATTTTCGGTGAATTGAAAGAGGTGAAGAAATGAATAAAGTTGTTCAGATGCTTTTAGTACTGACAGGAATTGGCATTATCTCGGGTGGCCTGCTTGCTACAGTTGACAACTGGTCTGATCCTTTAATACTTGCCAATAAAAAAGCTGAAACAGAAGCGGCTATCTTTCGTGTTCTTCCTGAAGGTAATAGTTATGAGTCAGTTCAAAATACGGGATTTGAATTATACAGAGTAAGAGCGAAGAACCCTGAAGCAATTGGATATGCAATAGTATATGAGGGAAACGGATTTCAGGGGAAGATAAGATTGATATGCGGTTTGTCCGCTGACCTTGAAAAAATTCTTGCTCTGGAAATTCTTGAACAGGTTGAAACCCCCGGCTTAGGGACAAAAATAACAGAATCATTTTTTACTGAACAGTTCAAACAGCTTGAGGTTAAACCTAAAATAGAATGGGTTAAAGGTGTTGAGCCATCAAAGCCAAATGAAATACAGGCAATAACAGGAGCCACAATTTCTTCAAAAGCTGTTGTGTCAATATTAAATAATGGAATTGAACAAATGAGAAAACTTCGTGACTCCGGAGGTCTCAAATGAAAAAGCAAGTCAGTCTATCGCAGGAATATTTAAAGGGTGTGTGGAAGAATAATCCTATACTTGTTCAACTATTAGGATTATGCCCTACTCTTGCTGTAACAGTAACAGCAATAAACGGACTTGCAATGGGTTTGGCAGCTACATTTGTGCTTGTAATGTCAAGCTTGCTGATTTCATCTATCAGAAAAATAATTCCCCCTCAGGTCAGAATAGCATCCTTCATAGTAATCATAGCAACATTCGTTACAATAGTTGACCTTGTGATGAAAGCTAAGTTTCCCGATCTGAGTAAAGCACTTGGACCATTCATTCCGCTTATTGTTGTTAACTGCGTGATACTCGGAAGACAGGAAGCTTTTGCATCAAAAAATAATCCCGGCAGAGCTTTTCTCGATGCGCTTGGAATGGGAAGTGGTTTTACTATGGCTCTGTTGATTCTTGGCAGTATAAGAGAAATTATCGGCTCAAGAACAATATTCGGATTGCAGATTATGCCCGACCAGTTTGAACCATGGTTAATAATGATTCTTCCGCCGGGTGCATTTTTAACTCTTGGTTTAATTCTCGGATTATCAAATTTCTATTCAATTAAAAAAGCTAGAGAGGAACACGAATCAATCATCTCACATTATAAAAGAGTCGGAAGAGAAGAACTAATTGAAGAACTTGAGGTGAAATAATGGAACTCTTTGTAGTATTTATCTCTGCAGCACTGGTAAATAATTTTGTACTGGCTTACTTCCTTGGAATTTGTCCATTCGTTGGTGTTTCTAATAAATTAACTTCAGCAGTTTCGATGGGAATGGCAACAACATTTGTAATGACAATTACTGCCATAGTAAGCTGGTTACTTTACAATCTTATTTTAATCCCTTACAATCTTGACTTTTTGCAAATTCCATCTTTTATCCTGGTTATTGCTTCGCTTGTTCAATTTGTCGAGATGGTTATTAAAAAAGTAAGTCAACCTTTATATCGTGCACTTGGAATTTTTCTCCCTTTGATAACTACCAACTGTGCAATCCTCGGATTAGCATTGTTTGGGTCTATGAGAGAATATAGTTTTATTGAAAATGTATTTTTTGGTTTTGGTGCAGGTGCAGGATTTACTCTTGCTCTGGTTATTATGGCTGGTATAAGAGAAGAACTTGATTTGGCTGATGTTCCCACACCATTTCGGGGCGCACCAATAACTTTGATTATTGCTGGAATTCTGGCTCTTGCATTTATGGGCTTTGCAGGAATGATTTAAAAATATGAAGTTGGAAATTGAGCGATTGTAATTAGCTTATTTTTAATCTGAATTTTATTTTCGTCTGACTATTATCGTTTGACATTTGACATCAAAGGAGAAAAAAATGATATCGAGAAGAAACTTCTTAAAACTTGCAGGATTAAGTTCGGCTGCTTTGGCTGCGGGATACACAACCGGAAAACTTACAGGAAATTCAAAGTCCGTTCATTTTGTTGTTCACGGATTTATACCTGCAGATGAAACTATTATTGAAAAGATTGTGACTTCATTTAAGCAGAGAATTAAAAGCGATTCTGATCCGATTGTTCTTGCAGACAATAAAGTCGGAGAGATAATTACAAGATTCCACAATCAGTCTGCAAATAAAAGTTTTGAGAGAAAAGGAAAAATTATTTACAGATTAAAACAGCTGAGTAAAACTATTGATTCGGATATTATTCTCAGTGATGATTCAAATTCAGTTTACTCAATTGACGACCTGAACATTTCTTTCTTCAACATCAGAAGAAATATTAAAGGCAGGAAAGCTGAATATCTCTTTACGGCTGAGTACAAAGAAGAAGATTTAATCACTTCAATCTTCAAGTCAAATAAAAAAGAAATTGTAATTGAAAATGAAAAAGGATTTGTTGATAGAATTCCTTTAGACAGAAATTATAAAAACATTTTAATTGAAGGTTTGCAAGGTAAAACAGGACTGAAAATTGAAAACGGTTTTGCACAGGTTCACACATCAACCTGCAAAAACGGAATTTGTAAACATTCAATTGCGGGCGAAGTTGGGAATATAATTGCCTGTGCACCTAATAAAGTTTTGATAAAAGTAATCTGATATTTATGCATCAATTAACTTTTTATTTAATCGGAACCAATATCATCCTGAACTTACCCGCCTTGCCTGACGCAAGTCGAGGCAGGTCGAATGACGATAGCTTAAATTTATTTCACACTTCGACAGGTTCAGTGTGACAAAGTTATTTGAAAGTAAAAAATCAGTTTTGGGATGGGCTGTATTTTCGATTGTTCTTTTTCTTATTGGATTTTTCATTGCTAGAAACAAAAGCGATGAAATAAAAACAGTTAAACGAACACAAATCTTACTCGGAACAGTTGTCGAGATTCAAGTCCGAGATGCTGATGAACAAAAAGCTAACGATGCCATCACAAAAGCGTTCGCCGAAATCAAAAGAATTGATGATTTGTTTACAACTTATAATGAAGAAAGCCCTGTCTGGAAGATTAATAACTCAGCTGATACGCTGTTGAAAATTGATGAAGAGATTTATTCTCTGTTAGAACTTTGTGATTCGGTTACAAAAATATCTGGTGGTTGTTTTGATGTTAGTCTTGATAACTTAACAAGAGCGTGGGGATTTTATACTGATAATCCTCATCTTCCAACAAAGCCGGCGATTGATTCTGCATTGATGAAATCCGGTTGGAAGAATGTAATGTTAATCGGCGACAACACAATAATTAAAAAGAAAAATGTTGGATTAAATTTCGGTGCAATTGCAAAAGGTTATGCTGTAGATAAAGCAGTTAATATTCTTAGGACAAGTGGCATTAAGTCAGCGCTTGTAAATGCAGGAGGAGAAATAAAAGTAATCGGGAATGACTGGAAAATTGGCATTCAGCATCCGCGTGATGAAAAAGACATCATTGCTGTAGTCAAACTTGAAAACAATAGCGTTGCAACATCAGGAGATTATGAGCAGTTCTTTGAAGTAAATGGAATTCGTTATCATCATATACTTGATCCTGAAAGCGGATATCCTGCAAAAGGTTTGCAGAGTGTTACGATAATCAATCAGTCAAATACTTTTGCTGATGCACTTGCAACAGCAGTATTCGTTATGGGAAAAGATAAAGGAATGATGTTGATTGAAAATCTTAATGACACAGAAGCAATGATAATTGACGATAAAGGAAAAATATTTTATTCATCAGGATTTAAAAAGTTTTTAATAAAATGAATAGCCCCGACCTTCAGGTCGGGGAATTCAGATACAATTCACTTTTCGGCTTTAGCCAAATGAGATTTAGTTTGGGCTAAAGCCCGAGATTTTTGTGTTCAAAACCCCGACTTAAAAGTCGGGGCAATTGAAAAAAAATAAGGTAGAACAAAAATGGATATAACATTATTAATAGCAATAGCCACAATGGGAGGATTGGGATTTATCTTCGCAGGTGCTTTGGCATTTGCAGATAAAAAACTACGCGTTGAAGAAAATCCTAAAATTGCAGAGGTGAATGAAATTCTTCCCAATGCAAATTGCGGAGCTTGCGGAAATGCAGGTTGTTATGACTTTGCTGTTAAAGTTGTTAACGGCGAAGCAAAAATTAATGGCTGTCCGGTTGGCGGACAGGAAGTAGTTGATGAAATTGCACGCATACTTGGAATGGAAAGCTCACAAAGTATTAAACTTGTAGCAAGAGTTCTTTGTAATGGCGGACTTGCTGAAGCAAAATTAAAAGATGGAATTGAATACATCGGTCCGCAAAGCTGTGCGGTTAAAACAGTAGTTGCCGGCGGAGAAAAATTATGTTTATACGGATGTCTCGGCGGTGGCGATTGTGTTGATGCTTGTCAGTTCGGTGCAATCTTTATGAATGAAAATGGTTTACCAACTGTTATTGAGGAACTTTGTACCGGCTGTGGTCAGTGCGTGG
This sequence comes from uncultured Ignavibacterium sp., assembly GCA_937934185.1. Taxonomy (GTDB): domain Bacteria; phylum Bacteroidota; class Ignavibacteria; order Ignavibacteriales; family Ignavibacteriaceae; genus Ignavibacterium. The sequence continues at coordinate 12,091 of CALHAB010000083.1, forward strand.
AAGCTTGCCCAAGAGGTGTCATCGAAATTCATCCTGAAGATAGAGAGTTATTTGTATTCTGTAGAAATCATGATGACCCTAAACGATCAAAAGAAGTTTGCAAAGTTGCTTGCATTGGCTGCGGAATTTGTGCACGTAAATCAGATGGTTCAATTGTAATGAAAGAATTTTTGCCTGAGATAGATTATACAAAATTAGATCTTTCAAAAATTCCACTTGATAAATGCTCAACAAAAGCAATAAGATTTGTTCATCCGGAGAAAGCTGCCGAGTTGTTGAAAGAAGAAAACATTGAAGTAAAAATAAATTAGATGTAGGGACAGAGCTTGCTCTGTCCAAGTATCTGGTGCAAGAGCTCAATAAAAAAATATCAAATAATAAATTTTGGTAAGGGCAAGCCCTTCCACTAAAATAAAAAAAATGTACACCGAAGAATTAACAGAACAAGGCATAGTTAAAGAGACTAAAGATGGAATTGCCGAAATTATTATCTTAAATTCTGATCATTGTGAAGAATGCACTGCAAAGATTTACTGCAAATCAAACTCTGATGATTACAGATCAATTTCTTTAAAGGATACAATTGGTTTAAAGCCAGGAGATTTTGTTCTTATTTCGGTGAGAGGCTCTAAAATTTTACAGACAACTTTTTTTCTGTATGGTATGCCTTTAATAATTCTTTTCATTTCTTTATTCGCCGGCTTCAATATTTTCAGCAGTCATAAAGAACTGTTCTCAACACTTTCCGCATTTTTATTTCTTGGTGTTTATTTTTTATCCCTCAGGTTAAGGTTTAGGAATTTTTATTTCCCCGTAACTCTGTTAAAGATAATTCAGAAAAGAGGTTAATTCCTGAAAATTTGGTTGATTAATTGACGGAATTTATGCAAATTCCGTCAGCAAACTGACGGAATTTAGATGTTTATAAAAAGAATTGCGTTAAATCTCATAAAAAAGAAAATCAGCCCCGGAAAAGTAATAGTCTTAACCGATACAAAGAGCATTTGAAAAATATTACTAACCTTCGAAAACCTTCCTGTGGCTTAAGCTTAGATAAGTGCTTTTGCTGCAAATAAATCTTTATATCTTAATTCATAGCATTATTAAATTAACAATGAAAATTATTCTGACTTTGTCTAACAGAAAAACTTTACAGGTTAAAATTATGAAGACATTTCTCATCTTTTTTCTTTTTACATTTCAGTTCTTCGCACAGGTAAAACCTGAAGATGTAAAATCATTCACATTAAAGAACGGAATGAAATTTTTCGTGCTTGAGGATAAATCAATTCCAAATGCAAATATGTATTTATTCTTTAAGGTCGGATCAAGAAATGAAAACATTGGTATCACCGGCATTTCACACTTCTTTGAACATATGATGTTCAACGGTGCAAAGAAATACGGACCAAAAGAATTCGACAGAGTAATGGAAGCAAATGGCGGCTCAAATAATGCATATACAACTGAGAACATTACTGTCTATACTGATTGGTTTCCAAAACAATCGCTTGAAATAATCTTTGATCTTGAATCAGACAGGATTGCAAATCTTAATTTCGATCCTAAAATGATTGAAAGTGAAAGAGGTGTGATTCTCTCGGAACGCAGCACAGGTCTTGAGAACAATCCTTTGGAACAGCTCTGGCAGGAACTTCAGGCAACTGCTTTTGTTGCTCATCCTTATATGTGGCCTGTAATCGGCTGGGAATCTGATATTAAAAACTGGACAAAGGAAGATCTGGAAAATTATTTTCACACTTATTACGCACCCAATAATTGTGTCGTTGTCATTAGCGGTGATGTTAGTTTGGAAGAAGTTAAGCAGCTTGCTGAAAAATATTTTGAACCGATTCCTTCCGGACCAAAGCCCAGAGATGTTCATACTGTTGAACCTGAACAGACGGGTGAAAGAAGAATTTTTGTTAAACGCGAAGTTCCCTCTCCTTATTTAATGATTGCTTTTCATGTTCCTCAAACCGGAAGTGATGATTATTATGCAATTGAATTGCTTAATTCAATTTTATCTGAGGGTGCTTCTTCAAGATTGTATCAGTCAATTGTTGAACAGAAACAACTTGCAATTGAAGTCGGTACTTACTATCCGAATGCCTTTGATCCGACACTTTTTTATTTCTACGGTATTTGTAATGATGGTGTAAATGCTTCTCAACTTGAAAATGCAATTCTTGAAGAGATTGACAAAGTAATAAATCAAGGTATCAGTGAAGCAGAACTTCAGAAAGTAAAAAATCAGAAGCTGATGCAGTTCTATCGTACTACCGAAACAATAAATGGAATGTCAAATACAATCGGTACCTATGAATTATTCTTTGGTGATTATAAAAAATTATTTACAGCGCCTGATGATTATAAAAAAGTAACCGTTAGTGACATTCAAAAAGTTGCTGCAAAATATTTTACTAAACAAAACAGAACAGTTGGCATTCTGAATACGGAGGAAGAATAATGAATAATTCAATCATTCAATCAATCAGACATTCAATCAATCAATCATTCATTCAATCCATATTGATTTTATTTTTATTAAGTCCACTCAGTTTTGCACAATTCAAACTTCCTCATTACGAAGTTGTTGAACTGAAAAACGGTTTAACAATTTATCTTATGGAAAAGAAAGATGTTCCATTAATTTCATTTGCAATGTCTTTTGATGCGGGAGCAATAAAAGATGGTTCACTATCGGGCCTGGCTTCTTTTACTTCCGGAGCTTTGAAGTTCGGAACTACTGATTATTCCAAATCCCGGATAGATTCTCTTTTCAATTTTTATGGGAGTGAACTTTCAACCAATGCAAATTACGATTATGCGGGAATGTTTACTCAGATTATGAAAGATAATTTTGAAACTCTGCTGCCGGTTTTGAGCGAAATTGTTTTATCACCAACTTTCCCTTCCGAAGAAATTGATAAGCGAAAACAGAGATGGCTTGCAGAACTTGATCAGGCAAAAGAAAGTCCCAGAAGAGTAATCGGAGATTATTTCAATAAATTAATTTTTGATGATGGGCCTTACTCAAGTTCTTTAAACGGGACTAAATCATCAATTCAGAAAATTGATACAGATAAGATTAAAGAATTTTATTCTCTTCATTACAGACCGGAAACATCCGCTATTGCAGTTGTTGGTGATTTTGATACAGACAAAATGAAATCTTTGTTAGAAAGATATTTTGGAAGCTGGAAAAACAATTCGCCAAAAATTATTTCTGACATACGAATGAATCAAAAAACTTTTGAAGAAGCAAGAGTTTACCTCATAAACAAAGACAATGCATTTGAAACAACTTTTATGATTGGCGGTTTCGGCATTCCGATGAGTAATTCTGATCAGATTCAGATTGATGTGATAAATACAATCCTTGGAGGGAGATTTACTTCCTGGCTAAATGATGAACTTCGTGTGAATGCGGGTTTAACTTACGGTGCAAGAAGTCGTTTTAATTCTTACAAACATTCAGGAATATTTTACATCAGCAGTTTTACCGCCACAAAAAACACTGAAGCAGCACTTGATCTTGCATTAAAAACTTACAATCGTTTATTTGAAAAAGGAATTGATGAAGCAACTCTTAATTCAGCAAAGAATTATGTTAAAGGACAATTTCCACCTGATTATGAAACCTCATATTCGCTTGCTTCGTTTCTTATTCAAAAATATGTTTTCGGACTTGATGATTCTTACATAAATGATTTCGAAAAGAAAGTTGATGAACTTGATGTTACAAAAGCTAATGAAATTGTTAAAAGGTATTTCCCTAAAGAGAATCTTCAGATGGTGCTGATTGGCAAAGCTGATGCAATAAGGGATATAGCAAAAAAATACGGAAGAGTTATTGAAAGAAACTTAAGTGAAGATGGATTCTGATTTTGTCTGTCAAAAAATCATGCACTCAACTAATCAATTGAGTGCATGATTCCAAATATTTTTCATTCACTTATCTTATTAAAAACATAACCTCCCTTTTCTGCTCCCCAAACCTGTTCATCTTTATCATTAAGTCCTCTGTCCCAACTTATCATCTTTTCTTTTGTTATCACAACTTCCGTTGTTGCATAGGTTGCACCACGAAGGTTACTTGTGCAGTTTTTATCAACAGTACTGCCAGTAAAAGTATTTTCATCTTTCCTTTTAATTACAACTTCACAACCATCACGCGCCTCGAGTTTCGCGGGTGAAAGTGTGTTAAATAATGAAATATTTTTCCATCCACTAATAAAATTCTTTTCGTCAGGAATTGTATAGATTATACTTTTTATGACCTGACCATCCTGATAAATATGATAAATTCTCTGGCGATAAGGTTTATCTTTATTGGCTGCAACAGCTTGTTCTACATACAACCAATAACCATCTTTCCTTTCATCCCATATACGATGCATTTCAAGAGAAATGTTATAATAATCTGAATCATTTTTAGATTGTTCTTCACTGTTAAATGAACCAATCATCCAAGAAACCAGAATATCAACATCAGATTTTTGCTGCGCTGATATATGAGAACAAAAAATGATCATTAAAATCAGAGGAATAATTTTTTTCATTGAAATCCTTTTTCATATAATATTAAAAATTATAACACATTTATTCTTTGGCTCAAATATCCTAAGCAAAAATCTAATGTTAAAATCCTATTACTTTGAAGTATCAAAAAGTCCAAATGAAAATTCATATCAGAGATTTTCATTTAAGTCCCATTTTCAAAGCAATAAAATCTTAAACCTTTGCCGGATGAGCAAACTCCAGGACTTTCGGCTGCACAAGTTTTTGAAAATCATCAAATCTCATTTGAATAAGCTCAGTATGAGTACAGGAATTGAAATATATATACTCATCTTCAGTTAAATCTTTTTCAACATAAACATCTATTCCGTAAAGATTGCCGAACGGAGGCATTGCTCCAACTTCACAATCAGGAAACAGATTCATAAATTCTTTTTCGTGTGCAAGTTTTACAGCATCAGTTCCAAGCTGTTCTTTTAATTCTTCAACATTTACTTTGAACGAT
>CALHAB010000084.1 GCA_937934185.1 uncultured Ignavibacterium sp.
ATAAGCAAACCACCAAGAGCAGTTGAACTTGCACTTTTTGAGTGGTGCTTAATTAATCCTAAATCTATTTCGTATCCTGTAATGAAAAGTAACATCAACGCACCAATGAGTGAAATTACCTCCAGCATCACAGAGGGATATCTGTATAGGTCAACAAAAGGAGAAATAATTTCGATGTTGCCCAGTAAAGAAGGTCCTAATAACACACCAGCCAGTATTTCTCCAATCACTGCCGGCTGTTTTAATTTCAAAGCTACTTCACCCAGCACTCTTGCAGAAACCAGAAGAAATAAAATCTGAATTAGTATTTTAAGTAATTCCTGGTGCAAATCGTTCCGATATAATTGTGTGTTCAAAAATAAAGTAATATTATCAGAAATTCATTTGCTCATTCAACTTAAACTAAAAGTAATTTAGAGAGCCCTGATAAATCTTTAATTTTGATGCAGAAGAAAGGTATAAGGAAATAGGGAAATAAGGAATTAGAGTAAAAAAACTTTTGTACAGTCCTAAACAAAAAATATTAGATTGGATGATTGTCTACCGCTTGCAGATAATATTGATTGAATGATTAGTTCTATTGTTTTGTCTTTTAAGGCAGGGATTGTAATGAAAATGCAAATCACTGTCAGGACGTTAGTCACATTGGTTTTACTGAGTGATTTAATAATGTCATCCTTTCAGGATTTTATTCTATCGTTTTATGATTTCGTTACAATAATTTCATCACTTCGTGATTTATGCAGAGGATTTTTCATCCTGATGAATCAGTGTTCGCAGTGACATCATAAAAATTTTCATAGATTTCTCAAAACCAAACGGCTTTAAAAATTTTGATGCCAGATTTGAAGGCGGGAAAGAGGTATAAAGATGGTAAGTATAAGTTGTATTTTAATAATTTATTTGAGGAGGAAGATGATAATAAAATCATTTTTCTTTTTTATAAATTTTTTATTTAAAGAGAAATTTGAACGACGACTATAACAACCCAATTAAATTATATATAAAAAGGCGAGTATTAAACTCGCCATTGTACAATTTCCACTAACTGAAACTAATTTGTTTTGTTTGACCCAACCATATTAACACTTACTTCAACAATTTCAGCTACTTTCTGTCCGACAACCTTATTTTTAACTCCATAATCAGAAAGCCTGACATTAAAAGTTGCTTTTACGCCAAGCAAATCTCCAGGAGCTCTCATTTTAGTCTGTTCACTTTCATCTAGATAAGTTAATGTTGCATCGGCTGTTATTTCTTTTGTAACGCCTTTTAATGTAAAATCACCAACAATTTTAACCTGAAGCTGGTTATCGGAAATCTGTTTGACATCTTTAACACTTTTTATAGAAAAAGTTATTTCGGGAAATTTTTCTGCATCTAACCAATCATCACTTCTGAGGTGCTCATCTCTCAAATCAATTGCTGTTTTAATGGAAGCAGTAGAGACTGAAATTTTACCTTTTAAAGTTTTTATATCACTGATATTAAAAGTAGCAGTTCCTTTAACATCATTTGATAATCCTCTGATATCTTCCAGCGGAGTTGTGCTGTAAAAAGAAGCCTGATTCCTTCCGCCTTTGTCAGTAAAATTAAAAGTCTGCTCACCGCTTGCTTTTACTTTGAAACCTTGTGCGAATGAAAGTGTTGTAAGAAATATTATTAAAATTGAAACGGATGATAGGATTTTTTTCATTGTGTTTCCTTTCGTTTGTTTTTGAATAGATAAATTAAAATTCCTGTTATAGCTGCAATAGCAACTGAAATGGCGCCGGCGTAATCAAGACCAAGGATAAATTTGTCTTCAAATTGCTTGTTTTCTACACCAAGCATTCTGTCCAGATCAGAAGTTTTATCAACGAGAACTTGAGTTTTTGTAAATATTTCACCTCCCTGCGAATACCAATACACTAACACAACCACAATAAGAATAATTCCAATCAGCAAAATTGTTTTTTGATTTTTATTCATACTGCCTCTAAAGTGTTGTAAAAGTTTATAAGCTCATTACTATTAGTTAAATTTGAGAAAGAAAAGAGACATTTTTTAATTTTTTCTTTATATGTTATAACACATAATCATCAAAGTCAAGTTCAATTTTAATCACTAACCATTTCAAGGTATTTTCAGAATATGTCAAACCAATATGATATCATTTTTATCGGTGGTGGAATTGTTGGAACTGCCTCTGCATTAAAGCTTCTTGAAAAAAAGCAACTCCGAATTCTTTTATTAGAAGCAGAAGACTCTCTTGCAAAACATCAGACCGGCAACAACAGTGGTGTGATTCATTCAGGGCTTTACTACAAACCCGGATCACTGAAAGCTTTGAATTGTACACGCGGCAGAGAGATGCTCTACAGATTTTGTGAAGAACACTCTATCCCTTACGAAAGATGTGGAAAGATTGTAGTTGCCGCAGATGAATCAGAATTACCTCAACTAAAAATGCTGGAAGAAAGAGGCATTGAAAATGGTTTACAGGGGATTAAAAGATTAACCAAAGAAGAAATTAAAGAATTCGAGCCACACGCAAACGGAATTGAAGCATTGTATGTTCCTCAAACCGGAATTGTTGATTATACTGCCGTCACAAACAAATACGCAAAACTCATAATGAAAAATGGCGGTGAAATTAAATTGAATTCGAAGGCAGTGAGCATAAAAGTAAATTGCAATCAAATTGTAGTTCAAACGGAACAAGACGAATTCAAAAGTAAATATCTTGTTAATTGCGGAGGTTTATATTCCGACAAAATTGCAAAAATGAGTGGGGTAAATCCTGATGTAAAAATAATTCCTTTTCGCGGTGAGTATTATGAATTAAAAAAAGAAAGGCGACATCTCGTAAAAAATTTAATTTATCCTGTTCCTGATCCTCAGTTTCCTTTTCTTGGTGTACACTTCACAAGAATGATTCACGGAGGTGTTGAAGCCGGACCAAATGCTGTACTTGCATTCAAAAGAACCGGTTATAAAAAAACTGATATTGATATTTCTCAAATAGCTGAAATGTTACTCTATCCGGGTTTCTGGAAGATGGCAAAGCAACATTACAAAATGGGTTGGGAGGAATTCAAGAGATCATTCAGCAAAAAACTTTTTGTAAAGTCACTTCAGAAGTTAGTTCCAGAGTTGACAGAAGATGATATTGTACCAGTAGGAGCCGGCGTTAGAGCTCAGGCACTTGACCGCAACGGAAAATTACTTGATGATTTCAGAATTATTCAAACAGACAAAATGATCCATGTTCTTAATGCTCCATCTCCTGCCGCAACGGCTTCTTTAAGTATTGGTAATACAATTTCAGATATGATTATTAAAAATTTCAAGCTGAACTAAAATGCAGATTGATTTAACTGATACAATTAAGCAATCTCTTTTTTCTCATTCTCTTTTAAGAAGGAACTTTAAAGTTGTTCTTGATAAAATTCAGAAAATAAAGAGCAAATCATCAATCAAAATCTGTTTTGATGGAAGTGAAACAGTATTCAAAAAAGATATTTTGCTTGAAGAGCTATCCCAGATAATTGAAGCACATACATTCGAAAGAGCAAAGTACTATGTTAATCGTCTTATCAAAAGTATAACTGAAATAAAGCGATCAAAGATCAATGATTTAAATCTGAATCGATGGAAAGAATATGATGATTTAATAACTGATAGTTTGTGGATATTCAATAAAAGGGATAGTTCAGGTGCGCATAATGCAGGTTACTGGGGAAACTTTATTCCACAGATACCAAATCAGTTATTACGAAGATACACAAAAAAAGGGGATTGGATACTTGATCCTTTTGCAGGAAGCGGCACAACATTAATTGAATGTAAAAGACTTGGCAGAAATGCCATTGGAATTGATTTGTCGGAAGAAGCAATAAAATTGTGCAATTCAAATCTTGATAGAGAAATAAAACCTTTTAATGTTCTGATTGAAACTATCCTTGCAGATAGTTCAGAAATAAATCTGAAAAAGCAATTGAATAAATATCATATAAAAAATTTTCAACTCATTATAATGCATCCTCCTTATTGGGATATAATAAAATTCACAAAAGAAAAAAATGATTTATCAAATGCAGCAACTAAAGAAAAATTTCTGAATATGTTTGGAAAAGTTTTGGATAATATCTCGCCGCATCTTGAAAAGAAAAGATATCTTGCAGTTATTATTGGAGATAAATATTCTGAAGGCGAATGGATTCCGTTGGGATTTCTGACAATGCAGGAAGTATTGAAGAGAGATTATAAACTTAAATCAATAATTGTAAAAAATTTCGAAGAGACAACAGCAAAAAGAAATCAGAAAGAACTTTGGAGATATCGTGCATTGGTTGGAGGATTTTACATTTTCAAACACGAATACATTTTTTTATTCCAGAAAAAATAAAATTGTAATTTCCTTTTTTGTAGCCGCATTCTCTTGTAGCCGCAACCTTCAGGTTGCGGGATAATTTGATGGATTCATTATTAATAAATATTTCAGGCACATAACTCAGCTTATAATATTTCAATTACAAAATACTCAGTTTGATACTTGTGATTAGAGAAAAAAAACATAGATTAGACCGTGAACAGTACATTGGTGAAAAAACCATATCCTTTACACTTTGTGTAAAAGAAAGAAAAAAATTATTCGTTGATGATATTGTATTTAAAACATTAAAAGACATTTTACTTAAAGAAGCGGAGAAATTTGATATCAGTCTTTTATTATTCCTTTTTATGCCTGATCATTGCCATTTACTCGTAAAGGGGAATAATGAAAACTCTGATGTAAAAAGTTTTATTGACAGGTTTAAACAGAAAAGTGGTTTTTGGCTAGCACAGAATAAACCAGAATTTAAATGGCAGAAAGATTATTACGATCATATTTTAAGAGATAACGAAGATTTAAAGAATTATCTTCTGTATATCTTGAATAATCCAATTCGGGAGAAGTTAGTTGATAACTGGAAGGATTATAATTACAAAGGTTCATCGTGTTTTGATTTAGATAAGTGGGGAGAGTTTACTTATTAAATTATTTTGTGAAGATATAATAAAAATCTGTGAGTTTTTCGGAGATAATCCTGTTTTTTGTTTCTACTATATTTTTAACCAAAGATTTACCGCAGTATAAAGACTGCGGCTACGGATGAATGAATTTTTTGAATAACGAATTAATTCAAATACAATCTGAGCTGCAAAAGCGATTATCAATTCCTTATCAATGGAATCACAAACAAAACGATTTTCTTGATAACAAAACGAATTTCATTTATCACATAAAAAACTTTGATCACTTACTTTCAGAAATTGATAAACGATTTAAGTCAGACAAAAACTATAAGATATATTATGATTATTCACTCAATCGCTGGTTTAACTTTTGGTCTGCTTATGCATTGGAGAAAATATTTTGCTCGTTACCAAATGTTAAACCTGCCTTCAATCACCGTGACAGATTGAAAGACTTTTCAATTCAGGGAATTAATTTTGATCATAAATCATCTGTTTATCCGATGAGATTTGGACACAAGATAGATTACGCTAAGCTTCATCCGGAAATACTTATTAAGTGGTTGTATGAAAATCAGTCCAAAGAAAAGCGAAAACATTTTCGTAACAGGTTATTCATCGTTCTTTACAATACTCAAGGCGAACATTGGAAACTAAAAGCAGAAATTCTCTGGTTAAAAGACTTAATTGAAAATTATGTTTCAAACTTTGACCACAAAAGACTAATTTCACTCAAACTTAAAAATGATTTTATAACTTATTCTGATATAATATGGGCAATAAAATGAAAGACTTTTACCGAATCACTTTCTTAACCTTTCTTTTCTCTGTACTGATTTTTATCTCAGGTTGCAGTGACTCGACTGATAAAGAATCTACTGATAAAAAAGTTTCAACAACAGATTTTTCAAAAAGATATGGAATTAAATCTGCAATCGTTGAATATACAATCACCGGTTCGCAATCAGGGACAAAAACTTTATACTTTGATAATTGGGGAATGAAACAAGCTGAATATACAAATTCTGTTTTGCAGATTGCCGGATTTTCGAAGAATATAAATCTTCTCAACATCATTAAAGATGATTCAAATTATATTATAGATTTAGACAGAAAAACCGGAACCAAAACAAAAAACCCTATTAAAAAACTAATCAATGAGCTCCAAAATCAAAAAAGTTTTGGTGAGTTTGGTGAACAGATTTTGTTAAACAGCGGTGCAATGAAAACTGGACGCGAAGAGTTTATGGATAAAGAATGTGATATTTATGAAATTCCAAATGCAGGAACAAAAATATGGATATGGAAATGGATTCCGTTGAAAACCATAACCAAATCCGGTGGAATAGAAATTAACAGTGTTGCTAAAAAGATTGATGTTGATGTTAACATTCCATCTGAAAAATTTAATCTTCCCGAAGATATAGTTATAACCGAAGTTGACCTCGATGATATTGAAAATCAGATGAGGCAGCAGAATAAATGATAACTTTTCTTCCTGTTGGCGGCGGAAATGAGATCGGTGCGAACTGTTTTTACCTGAACATAAATGGAAACGGAATAATACTCGATTGCGGAATTCATCCTCAGAAAGAAGGTTTTGAATCTTTACCTAAATTTGAATTGCTCGAAAATAAAACTCTTGACTATGTAATTATTTCACACGCTCATCAGGATCATATTGCCGCCCTTCCCTTTCTTATAAAAAAATTTCCATTCATAAAAATTTTTACAACGCCACAAACAAGAGCATTAGCTGAACTTACTTTACACAACGCAGTTTCAATTCTGAAAAAAGAAATCAATGATGAGAAATTTGAATTTTATACTCACGATGAAGTTGACCTTCTGATTAAAATGATTAACTACAATGAGTATGAAAAAGATTTTTTACTTACATCCTACCATCAACTACCTGAAGCTGAAGTAAAAGCAGCATTTTACGATGCCGGCCATATTCTTGGTTCAGCGAGCATTCTTTTGAACAACAACGGATACAAAATATTTTATTCTGGTGATATCAACCTCACTAATCAGGCAATTCAATCAGCAGCCATTCTTCCGGATACCAAAATTGATACTCTCATTCTTGAATCAACCTATGGAGCAACAGATTCATCTGAATTACTTGGCTGGCAAAATGAAGCAGAGAGATTTGCAAAAGAAGCAAATAAAATTCTCACATCTGGTGGTTCGGTGCTGGTTCCTGTATTTGCTCTCGGAAAGCTTCAGGAAATGCTGGCAACTATATGGCAGTTGATGAAAAAAGGTAAACTATCGCAGGTAGATATTTTTACAGGAGGAATCGGAACGAAAATAAGTCGTGTGTATGACTACAACAGGTATGTTGTAAATCGTATTGATAAAGAATTTGAATTGAATATGATTCCCCAGAATAATTATAATCAATTTAACTCTGCAGAAGAATTTTTCAGAAATCCTTCTATTGTTCTTGCCTCAAGCGGAATGATGATAAAAGGAACAAGTTCTTATGACTTTGCTAAGAGATTCCTTCAACAAAAAAATTCTGCAATCTTTACTGTTGGATATATGGATGAAAGAACCCCGGGATATTTGATTTCAAGATCAAGAAAGGGAGATAAAATTTCCCTCGAGAGCACAGATAAAGCAATTGAAGTAAAATGTGAAATTAAAAACTTCAGATTCTCAGCACACGCAAAAAGAGAAGATTTAATCTCTATAGTAAAAAAACTGAAACCGGAGAATGTAATTCTTGTTCACGGAGATGAAGTTGCTATTAGATGGATGGGAAAAGAAATATTAAAAACATTTCCGGGCATTAAAGTTTATGCCGCTTTTTGTGGAAGAGAAATAGTTTTGTAAAAACAAATAATATTGAAGAAATAATCTTCTTATATTTGTATAAACAAATTTCATTCTGTTTGAGAATGAACATTCCTAAAACTACTTATCAGGAGGAGTCATGTCTCAGGTACTCAAAAACAAACTCAAAGAAAAAATTGAAGGATGGCGTCCAAGAACTGCCCGATTAGTAAAAGAATTTGGAAATGTAAAAATTGATGAAGTTACTATCGGACAGGTGATTGGAGGTGCAAGAGATATAAAATGTCTTGTTACAGATATTTCTTATCTCGACCCGTTTGAAGGAATCCGTTTCAGAGGATTAACAATTCCGGAAGTATTGGAAAAACTTCCTAAAGTTCCGGGTGGTGAAATGCCATATGTGGAAGGATTCTTCTTCTTCTTGCTTACCGGCGATATTCCAACAATGAAAGATGTTGAAGAAGTTGCTGAAGAATTTAAAAAACGTCAGGAAGTTCCGCAGTATGTTTTTGATATGTTGAAAGCTTTACCAAAAGACTCTCATCCGATGGCAATGCTTTCCGCAGCAATAGTTTCAATGCAGAGAGAATCAATTTTCTTCAAAGAATATGAAGAAGGAAAACTTCATAAGAATGACTACTGGGATCCAACTTATGAAGATTCATTAAATCTTCTTGCAAAACTTCCTCGCATTGCTTCATTTATTTACAGATGGAAATATAAGAATGGTGATATCATTGCTTCAGATCCAAATCTTGACTGGGGTGGAAACTTTGCTCATATGATGGGTATACCAAAACCTTATGATGATGTTTCAAGAATGTATTTTATTCTTCACAGCGATCATGAAAGCGGCAATGTCAGTGCTCACACCGGACACTTAATTGCATCCGCTTTATCAGATATTTATTACTCAATTTCCGGAATGGTAAACGGTCTTGCTGGTCCGTTACACGGTTTAGCAAATCAGGAAGTACTAAGATGGATTCAGGAAATTTATGAGAAGAAAGGCGGCAAAGTTCCGACTGAAGAAGAAATGAAACAGTTTGTTTGGGACACATTGAAATCAGGTCAGGTTATTCCTGGTTTTGGTCACGCTGTTTTAAGAAAAACTGATCCACGATATACTGCTCAAAGAGAATTTTGTCTCAAGCATTTGCCTGATGATCCTTTGTTCAAATATGTTGATTTACTTTACAAGGTTGTTCCTCCGATTCTGCTCGAACAAGGCAAAGCAAAAAATCCATGGCCAAATGTTGATGCACAATCTGGTGTAATTCAGTGGTATTATGGATTAAGAGAATATGATTTCTACACAGTATTGTTTGCAGTGGGAAGAGCACTCGGTGTTTGTGCAAACATTATATGGGATCGCGGACTTGGTTACCCGATTGAAAGACCAAAATCTGTTACTACAGAAATGCTTGAAGAAGCTGCCGGAATTAAAAAGTAATTTATTTTATTCATAGTGGAGACGCGCTACGGCGTGTCTCTGCAAAAAAGTCTGGATACATATAATGTCAGAGACAGAAAATAATCAACATCCAAATTCAAAAAAGAAAAAATTTGTCCAGATGGGTGTTGGAACTGCACTGGGAGTGGCTATTGGCGCAGCAATGCATAACATTGCTATAGGTTTGATAATTGGTATTGCAATCGGAGGTCTAGGCGTCTTAATCAGTAATTCAAGAAAATCATAAACAAATATTTGATAAGGTTATTTACTGTTCAATCTCTGAAATATCAATATACATTTGATAAAAAAATTTGAGTCTATTTAATGCCTTTGCAATTGATTTTGCGAAGGCATTTTTTATTTGGCATACCAATGATTTAATTTTAGTATAAACTCTCACAAAACTTTTTTAACTATGAACAATGATTTGAAAACAATTTCTGAAATTCTTCTTGCAGGTAAATCTGCAATAGAGAAAGATGAATCAGAAAAAATTATCTCTGAACTGATTGATGCCTTTAAACAGTATAATGATTCAGTGTTAAATGATTCTGATTTTCAGAATCTTATGAAAAGTCTCATTGGCAGCGGCTTTGATAAAGATTTGATGAATAATATTTCTACTGAATTATTCTATTCAATCGGAGAAAGAATATTAAATAATATTCAGAGTAATCAACCAAACATTCAATCATTCAATCATTCACCCATTCATTCAATCGCTCACTCTTATCTGAATTTATATCGATATTCGGAATTCCTCAGAAGAGTTTATGATGACAAAAAGTGGGAAAAATTAATCCTGCGACTGATAATCAGTAGCAATTTTACATTTGATAAATTATTTGAGCAGAGAGTTAAACAATACAATCAGAAAATTCTTTTCAGAATAATTGAAGGAAATAAAACAATTGATTATTCGTGGGAGTCGATAAATAAAAAAGTTACCGAGTACAGAAATTCTCTTAAAGTTTTACTCTCAGAAAGTGATGAAGAGACTTTTGTGGCTTTTCTCCTCGATAATTCGCTTGAAATGATTTTACTTGATCTTGCCTGCCTTACTTCGGGAATTGTAAATGTTATGATACCTGCTAATTCAGTTCCGCAGCATATTGAGTTTATATTAAATCAGACAAAAGCGAAATACATTTTTGTTGATGATGAGATTCAGCTGTCAAAAATCAAGTCAGTTAAGAATAATTTATCCAACCTCAAAAAAGTAATTTTACTGAAAGGAAATTCAGTTGAAGAATATGTTTTACCTTTTACTGAATTTATTAATTTCAGTTCTGCCAAGAGCAACATATCATCAAAATCAGCTCAACAAATTAACACCGATTCGCTTGCAACAATAATGTACACTTCAGGCACAACTGGCGACCCGAAAGGAATAATGTTTTCTCATCTTAATATTGTTTATAAAAGATTTTGCAGAGCAATGGCAATTCCTGAAATCGGCGACTCTGACAGATTTCTCAGTTACCTTCCTCTTTATCACACATTCGGCAGATGGCTTGAAATGACCGGCTCAATTTTCTGGGGTGCTGAATATGTTTTTATGGAAAATCCATCAATCGAAACGATGATAAATAACTTTGGATTAGTGAAGCCATCAATCTTCATCAGCATTCCTAAAAAATGGATGCAATTGTACGAAGCCATTATTGCAAAAGTTGATATTGAGTCTGAGGATGATAATAAAATTAAACAAGTCGTTGATGAAATAACCGGAGGAAATCTGAAATGGGGACTTTCAGCAGCTGGTTATCTTCCTGCTGAAATTTTTCAGTTCTTCCAACGCTATGGAATTGAATTGATGAGCGGCTTTGGTATGACTGAAGCAACAGGCGGAATAACTATGACTCCGCCTCACAAATACAAAAATGATTCTCTTGGCAAAGCTCTGCCGGGAATTGAAATTAAAGTTGCTGATGACGGCGAACTTATGATTAAAGGTGCTTATGTAATGATGGGATACTTTGGTGAAAATTCAGAAAATACTTTTATTGATGGCTGGCTTCCTACCGGGGATTTAATGTCGATGGATGAAGATGGTTTTATTGAAATCGTTGATCGTAAAAAAGAGATTTACAAAAACATCAAAGGCGAAACGATTGCGCCGCAGAAAATTGAAAATCTGTTCCGTGATTTTGAAGCTGTCAAACAGGTTTTTCTGGTTGGAGATCATCGTCCTTTTAATACAGTTCTGATTTATCCTGATTATGAATCAGAAACTTCTCCCATTAAAAAATTAGATGACAAACAACGGCAGGAATATTTTGCTTCACTTATAGTATCAGTAAACAATTTTCTAGCACCGTTTGAAAGAATAATTGATTTCAGATTAATCGAAAGACCTTTTAGTGCTGAAGACGGCGAGTTGACGCCAAAAGGAACTTACAAACGAAGAGTAATTGAAAAGAACTTTAGTGAACTTATCAATTCGATGTATGAAAAGAACTACATCGAACTCAGAGCAGATAGTTTCAGAGTAAAAATTCCTTCGTGGTTTTTAAGAGAGATTGGCATTTTAAGCCGCGACATCCAACTAAAAAATAAAATTGTCTCCATCTCAAAACTGAACAAACATCTTCCCGTTGAAATAATAAATAACGAGGAAAATATTTTTCGTATTGGTTCATTTGTTTACAGATTAAAAGATAAGTTGATTGATTTGCAGGATATAATTACCAATCCGATTTACTGGCTTGGTAACAAACAATTAGTTGAGTTCACCGGCGAAGAAATTATTCAGTGGCAAAGGAAAGAAACGAAAGATTCAGGGATTACCTTTATTAAAACCTTTGAAAAACCAGTTAGTGATTTGACTGAAATTCAAAAGTTTTCTGAAGCTTTTGGCAAAGGAGATTTTTCACTCTTCAATCTTCATCGTGCTGTTGTTTTGATTCAGCAGGAGACCGATGAAGCCACGAAAGAAAATTTGTTATTGTTCTTCAGCAAAATTCTGAGAAATAAGTTTGATTATTTACTCTCAATCGTAAAAGAGGTCTTATCAAATTCAGAGCTAATATTTCAGTTCAGCACAAAGAAAGAAATATTTAAACTACTGCTGCAATCATCATCAAAAGATAAATTCAGAAGCATTCTGATAAACTATACCGAGAATCATCCTGCCGTACTTAATGATGAGGTTATAGATTTTATTTGTTCCATAAGTAAAGGATTCGATAATCTGAATGAGATATTAACTGCACTGAAATATTTTTACGACAAACATTGTTCGGGAATTCAGCTTTCTGTTTTACCAATAACTTCATATTTCAAACTGCTTGTTGCTTATGGCAGCAAACATCCGATAACTTATAAAAGTATCCGAATTGCTTTACTCGAATATGAGCTTTATCCAAAGTCAAAGCGCTTGAGGCAGCTTGCATTAAAACATAGACTAGAGTTAAGAAAAGGATTGCGAAAATGGCTCGGTGAAAATCAGAAAAATGCTATTGATCCGGAAACAGGCGAAGAATATTCCTGGGAAGATGTTCTGGTTTTTGAAGAGGATGTAGATACCGCAGATAAGTTTATTATTTCAGAAGCGTTAATTGAACAGCCGGTTATTCGTGAGGCAGTGTTTCTATTTTCCAACGGAATTCTGATTGATTTGAACAGCATTCTTCCTTCTGGAGTATGGATTAGTTTTCTTAATTCATCCGAGCTCAGAAATGTTTATCGAATAACTGTGCAAACAAGATTTCAGGGTTCATTTGATTTTATTCTTCATGTTAACAAAACAATTTTCAAACAAGAGCTTGAAGAAGAAATCAAATGGATTATTATTGCCGGCAAACAAATCCGCGGAGAAAGAATTGCAGCTCAGTTTGGCGGGCTTTGGGAAGAATATTCTATGTGGACTGAAGAGTATATTGCCGGTGAATCAGTAGCCAAATTTTTGCGTCGAGAAATTAAACGACTTAATGAAACCGGAAGCGATAGAATTAAATGGCTCTGGAGATTTTTTGTCTGGAGTGCTTTTGCCGCATATCTCAAGTTCAGAAAATTTACAAATGATAAAATTGAATTAGGAAATCCTGCACCTGAAAATATTATTCTTCCTCCGCACGATTATCAGACAGGGGCATATATAACTTCATTTTATAAACGAGAGAACTCAATTTCATATTATCAGTTCATATTAAACTTCTATAATAAATTTATTTTGAAAGCTGAAGAAGATTTTCCTGTATTAAAAAATGATTTTGCACTAAGCAGCATCTTATCAGCAATTTGTGAAGTTGAAGGAGCTGATAGAGGATTGGAAATAATTCAAAGATTACGAAAAGAACTAATCAATAAAGGAAATATCCCTGATTTGAATGAGCTGCTGAATGAGACTGATCTTTTTATCCAGAATGTTAAAAGTTTTGGGTTCTTACCAAAGCAGCTTTACTTTGCAATCAAACGATTCAACAGATGGAAAGAACTTAACAAAGAAGCATCGCTTACAGCACAAGCTGAGACAATATATGATATTTATCAAACTTACCGTCTCTTTGATCTGGAAGAAGATTATCCTGCAGTACGAACAAGATTCTTTATCGAAACAGTTTTGAAAGATTCATCAGATAAATTCAAAAATGTTCTCCGCGAAATAATTAAAAAGCAAAGACAGAAAAAGCTTACAAAAGATGAGACCATAAATCTTATCAACAATCTGAGTTTTGAATTTGAACTAAGTGAAAAAGAAAATTTCTTTTTGACAAGGTTAAGCTATCCTCATCTTAAACCAACTGATACTGCAACATTTCTCAAAGTTAAAGGTGAATCTACATTTGCATCAGGACTAGTAGTTCAACTAACAGACAGTGATGGCAATCCGTACCTTGTTCGTTCTCCAATAAATCCCAAAGAAATATCAAAACTTCACAAGCTTTTTATCGAAGCAAATCTGATAGTTACATTCAGACCAGAGCATAATTATTTAGTTGCAGTTTCTGACAGAGGATTTATCATTGGTGGATTATTTTATTACCGCACGAGTGAAGACACAGTTCAGATGGAAAAAATTGTAGTTGCAAATCGTTACAGACGAAAAGGAATAAGTGAAGGTTTGATGAATGAACTATTCAACAGAATGAAAGCAAAAAATATAAAATATGTTACAACCGGATTTTTCCGTCCGGAATATTTTTATCGCTTTGGATTCAAGATAGAAAGAAAATACTCCGGACTCGTAAAAGAATTATAATCAACCGTAGCTCAACTCTCCGGAGTTGAGCAAGGTATATTAAAGATGAAAATTCAACATCAGATGCAGCACAAGAGCATATCTGATTTTAGCTTCTGAGCAATAAATCAGATTGATGGATTATTAAATTATTTTTAACTCGTTCTCTGATGCGATACAAATTTATTATAAAGAGTTAAACCAATTATTGTTGCAACGCCAATCAGACTGAATATTATCCACAAAGTTGAGGGTTGATTTAAATTATCAACAAAATGAACATAGAGATTTGCACCCAAAATTCCTCCGATAAAACTTCCGAATACACCATATAAAAATGAGTAGCCAAGATAAAGTGCTTTCTTATCTTCCGGTGCAATCAATCCGACATAACTGATAAATTTAGGATGCGCTGTCATTTCACCAATTGAAAAAATTATTATACCAATCATAAATACCCAGATGTTTGTGTTGATTGCAAGAATAGCCATTCCAACTGTTCCCATTGCAATTCCTGCAATCATAGTTGGAAGTGCTTTTGTATGTTTTACAATATTTGAAACTATTATCTGAAGAAGAATTATTGTTCCGGCGTTTATAACTGTCACATGCTCAACATCAAATTTCCAGTTTAACTCAATCCCAACTGCATTAAAGATTCCGTTTACAAAATTATTAAGTGAAGTTGCATCAACATACTTCTGAACATACCAGAGAACTGAATCGAACATCTGGAAATACAAAATCCAGAAACCGGAGTAAATCAAAATTAATCCGATAAATTTGAAATCAGTTAATACAAGCACAGCTCCTTTTAAAACTTCAGCAAGCGATTTCTGACTTTCAGGTTTTTTTGGTTCTTTGTAGATAAAAAATGTTGGTATCAGCATTGCAGTTGTACAAATTGCTGATGCAACCATAACATAATTCCAGCCGAAAGTGTTTTTAATATATGGAACAAGTATCAGCGGGAATAAAAATGCTCCGAGGTTTATTGACCAATAAAAAATTCCAAATCCAAGTGTACTGTTTGATTCATCAGTTTCTCTTGCAATAGTACCTGAAATCATCGGCTTGAAAGCGCCGGCACCAATTCCCATTATAACCAAACTTCCAAAGACAAAAGCATATTCAGTTGTTTGACTTGTTAAAAAATATCCGAGTCCGAGAAAGATAAAAGCAAATGTTAAAGTCCGCTTGTAACCAAATCTGTCTCCAATTGCGCCGGCAAGAATAGGAAGGATGTAAAGCAGCGGCTGAATTGTACTTTTGATTACTCCAACACTTTCTTTTGAAAAGTTTAATTGGTCTGTCATATAAACCGAAAGTATACTCATCATTCCGTAGTATGAACCTCTTTCAAAAAATTCCATTATGATTACAATCCAGTAATTGAGGGAGAAGGATTTGAAAATGCTTGTTCGCTTCTTTTCTTCTTTCATACTTATACCAGGTTTAGTGATAAAAATTTTTATTGTATGCAAGATAATTAAAGAGAGATTTCATTCAATAAATATGTTACCAGATAGTTTTAATTTTTTTATCAATTATTTACTTTCACAAGTAGATTTTAAAACTTTCCACAAGCACAAAGGGATTAAATGAGCAGAGAAATTCACAGATGGTATAGTCCAAATCTTAATAAAGATATGGAAATTGTTGTTTACGGAACTTATGGTTATGCGCTACTGATGTTTCCAACCGCAGCCGCAGACTTTCTTGAGTATGAGAGATTTCATTTGATTGATAGCATTTCACCTTTTCTTGCACAAGGCAGATTAAAAGCTTTTTCGATTAACAGCATAAACAATGAAAGCTGGCTGAATAATTCAATGCATCCAGCACAAAAAGCAATTCGACATCAGCAGTATAACAGATATGTTGTTGAGGAAGTTGTACCGTTTATTCACGCACATTGTAAAGGACTTGTTCCGATTATAACAACAGGTGCATCGCTTGGCGCATTGCACGCTGCTAATAATTTTTTCCGTCGCCCGGATATTTTTTCAGGTACGATTGCAATGAGTGGCAGCTATGATTTGAAGAGCTACACGAAAGGTTATTACGATGATAATGTGTACTTCAATTCGCCGGTAGATTATCTTCCTCACTGGAATGATGAATATATGCTCAGTCATATGAGAAAAGGAAAAATTATTATTGCAACCGGTCAGGGAGCTTATGAAGATCCCGACGCGTCAAGAAGATTATCTGATATTCTTAATTCAAAAGGAGTTCGTCACTGGCTTGATCTATGGGGTTATGATATGCCACACGATTGGCCAACATGGAGAAAGATGCTTCCTTATTTTCTCGATTTCATAAAATTCTGATTTTTTATTTTCATGGGAATAATGAACTGGAAAGAATTTATTTCATCAAAGCAAAACAGAATTGAGATGATTTCATCTTTAGTTTTGCTTTCAGTTGTTCTTATTGCATTAACCAGATTTCTGCTTTTTGTTGAATCACGAAATGGATTTTCATTTGAAGATCCGTTATTAAAACTTTTTGAACCAATTGATTTAACCTGGTTAACATTTACACTGATTTATGGTTCAATTATTACTGCAATCATTTATCTGATATCGAAACCAGAGAAACTTTTATTCACAATTCAACTTTATACTCTGATGGTTGTGGTAAGAATAATTTCAATGTGGCTTTTACCATTAAATCCTCCTGATAAGATGATAACGCTTGTTGATCCGTTTGTTGAGTTTTTCGGAACGGGTAAAACCTTAACAAAAGATTTATTCTTTTCAGGGCATACAGCTACACTGTTTATTTTGTTTTTAACTGCAGGTTCTGATTACTTAAAAATGATTTTTCTTTTAAGTACTATTGGTGTTGCAATCAGTGTGCTGCTTCAGCATGTTCATTATTCGATTGATGTTTTTGCAGCAATATTTTTTACTTATTCGAGTTATTCAATGTTGAAAACATTTAAAAATAAAAGTAAACAGTATGAACAACCTCAACAATGATGATATAAAATCATTACAGAAGTTTGTTGCGAAGGATTTTATCAAAGATGATGATACTTCTCTTATCCCAAACAGCGATTTTGAAAAGCTGGAGGAATTCAAAAAGTATCTGATCGAAAGATTAACTGATATGCTTGATAATAATTTCAATCTTTTAGTTAATACGCTCTACAGAATTGATATCAGCGAACAAAAACTTGCAGAGCTTTTCGGAGCTAAAAACATAGAAAATATTCCGGAAAAACTAGCTGATTTAATTATTGAAAGACAAATTCAGAAAATTCAATTGCGTAAAAAATATCGCGAAGGAAATTTATGAAAGGGAAACTTTCCAATAAAAAAATTTTAATGTTCGTTGATGATATTTATGAGGATTTGGAGTTATGGTATCCAAAACTAAGAATGACTGAAGAAGGAGCTGATGTTGTTGTTGCCGGAAAAGAAAAAGGGAAAATTTATTCAGGCAAGCACACCTATCCCTGCAGATCTGATGCTTCATATGATGATTTGAATGATAAAGATTTTGATGCTTTGATAATTCCCGGCGGTTTTGCACCAGATAAATTAAGGCGAGAAAAAAATGTCTTAAATCTTTCGCGTAATATTTTTAATTCAGGTAAACTCGTTGCTCATATTTGTCACGCTGGGTGGATTCCTATTTCTGCAGGTATTATGAGTGGTTTCAAATGCACATCAACACCCGGAATAAAAGACGACTTAATGAACGCTGGTGCAATCTGGTTTGATGAACCCGTTGTGGTTGACAGAAACATGATTTCAAGCCGCCGACCTGATGATTTACCTGAATTCTGTAAAGCTATTATAGAATATTTATCTAAGTAATATTTACATATTGTAAAATTTTCTCTAATTGAATATTTATCTCTCATTAGCTAACTTCAGATCAACTATTTAATAAGTTTTTCAAATAATCACTCCGGAGTAAACCAATATGGGTTTATTTGAGTCAAAGCGGATTAAAGAACTTGAACTTGAGCGCGATAAACTGAAAGAACAGCTCAATAATCTTTACGAGCGCGAAGAAAATATTCGTCATCTCAACGAAGTTCTGAAAAAAATGCGGCTTGAAGTTGCAGAGCTTAATGAAAAAAAACTTGCTATATCTACAGAGCTTGAACAGCTTCGTGATGAAAAAAGAAAAAGAACTTCTGATCTTGAAAATCTCGATAAAGAAATTGCTCACCTCCGCGAAATGAAATTTGAAGAACAATCAACCTTGCTCTCCTATACAAAACAAATTCAGGAACTTGATGAGTATATCCGCAATGCTCAGGATAATCCAAACTTTCGCTCTGCGTTAAATGAAGAATTAAGCATCGACAGAAACGAACTTATTGCAATCAGAAAAGAATATGATGCTCTGAAAGAAGAAATTAAAGAAGCTCAAAACAGAATTGATGAACTGCGTTACAAAGAAGATCAGTTGAAACAAAGTACTGAAGATTATGAAATTATATTGAATCAAATCCGGAAAGCCGAACAAAGAATTTCTGAATTAACGAATAGAGAAAAAGAACTGCAGGAATCCATTTCAGACTATGAAGCAAAATTAAGAAAGTATGAGAATCTTCAGGAAGAAATTTCGATAGCTGAAGAAAAACTTAACGAACTTCATCAGCGTGAAAGACAGGTTCTTGATGTGATTTCTGACTACGAAAATCAGTTGAACAAGTACGAGCAGTTGAAACAAAATATCAAAGCTGCAGAAAACCGCATTGAAGATCTGAAAGAATTGGAAAAACAATACCTGACTGATTCTGATACCTATAAAAATCTTCAGGATAGCTATGTAAGATTGAAAAACGAAATAAGAGCAGCTGAACAGAAATTAACAGACCTTATTGAAGAGCAGAAAGCTCTTGTTCTTGATACAAGTGAACTTCAGAATCTGAAATTTGAATATGATCAGATAAGACTTAAAATCGAAATTACTGCAAACAAACTCAGAGAACTGGAAAACGAAGAGTCTGAAATTCAGTCAAGAATAAACCAAAGGAAACAGGAGCTTGAAGAACTTGAAGAGAAGCATATTCAGTTATCAAATCAGGAAGTAAAATCCATTGAAAGAAAAATTACTGAATTAAGTGATGCTCAGCTTCAGATTATCAACGATATTCATCAGAAAGAAATTGAAGTTACAGAAATAAACAGAAGACTTCTTGAGCTGAAAGAAGAAGAGCAAAAAACCAAACAGAATATTTCATCATTAAAAGAAGAACTTGTCAACAAAGAGAACGAAGCAAATACAATTGAACAAAGAATTGAATATCTGCGTGATCTTGAAAATAAAACTCAGGAAAAACTTTCAGTACTTCAGCACGAATTATCCAACAAAGAAAATGAAGCACTAACTCTTGAACAAAGATTGAAATATCTTAAAGAAGAAGAAAAAAGAATTAACACAGATTTAAGCGAACTTCTCAATAACGCGAAAACCAAGGAAGAGGAGGTTAATCTTGCCAACACAAGGTTAATGCAATTGCGTGAGGAAGAAGAAAAGATAAATAATGTACTTACCGATTTATCAAACAGAGCCACAAGAAAATCAGAAGAGATTTCAAATATCACAAATCATTTAGAGCAGCTCAAAGCGGAAGAAGAATCAGCAAACATTCGTCTTACAGAAATTCATAATCAGCTAAAACAAAAAGAAGAAGAAATTGAACTGATAACAAGCCGCGTAATGAAACTAAAGCAGGAAGAAGATTCTTCGACGCAGTTAATAAACACTCTGCGAAATGAAATTGAATATAAAACTGTTGAAGCCGAGCAACTCAGAACATTGCTTTCAGAACTTCGTTCCGCTGAACAAAATACAAGATCAAAAGTTGATGAGCTTGTAAATCTGATTACTGAAAAGACTAATGAACTTAACAGCATTGATCAGTCATTGAATTCAAGAAAGAGTGAGATCGAATCAATTGAACAGATTATAGCTGAAAAAACCAAAGAGATGAATGAAACAAATCTTCAGCATCAGAAAATATTTGAGAAGATTGAACAGAAACAGAAAGAACTATTTGCAATTGAGGAATCACTTGCAATTAAATCAAAGAGACTCACAAAATTGAATACCGAAGTTGCTGAACTTGAAGCAAGAGTAAATGCACTTCAGGAAGATGCAAAGCATTATGAAGAAATGAAGAATGAATTTCACAGAAAGTTTTTGCTTGAACAGGAGGAATTTGATCGCATTCAGCTTGAAAAAGAAAGAGCTAAAGAACTTATCCCTCTGCTTGAAAGAAGAAGAGATGAAATTGAACGCGGTAATTATGAACTCGAAAATCGTTTTGCCAAAATGTTTCAGAAGTACAATGCTGAACTAAATGATATTACAACAAAGCGGACTGTTCTTGAACAAATAGTTGCTCAGAAAGAAAAAGAGATTGAAGAAAAGGATAAGCAGATTCTTGAAAAAGTAGCAGCACTTGAAGAGAGTGAAAGAATTCTGAATATGCGTCAGACAGAGGTTGACTCATTCGAACAGCTTCTTAAAACAATTGAAGAGAAAAAAGATTTACTTCAAAATGAATTATTGAAACTCGACCAGGAAGCTGCCGAAAGAAAGAATACCAATAATGATTTGAAACTCGAAAATGATTTACTCATAAAAAAGAAAATTTCCATCGAACAAGGATTGCAGGAAATTCTCAGCTCGATGAATCAGCGCTTGACTGAAGCTAAGGAAAAACGAACACACATAATCAGAGAATTGCAGGAAGCAGAAGCAAGATTGGAAGAGATGAATTCCAAAATTTCTGACTCAATGGATGAGCTTGTTGAACTTCAGACTTCAATCAGTATGATTAAAGTTGAACACGAAGAACACCGCGGCAATGTGATGAAGCTGGCTTCTATGAAGAAAAAACTTCAGGAAGAAATTGCAAAGAATCAGAAAGTGCTTCAAAGATATCAGAAGATAAGAGAAAAGCTTAAAATCGAACAAAGCATTTTAAAGAATCGTCAGGAATCATTAGCAAAAAAATCTGTTAACGGTCAATCCGAAGATAAATCAAGCGAAACCGATAACAAGAAAATTTATAAATTATAATTTTTTATTCATTCCACTCTCTGAGGTACTGATGAAAACCTTCCGGAATTTATTAATAATTTTTTTCGTTTCGTGTGTTATTACTTTTCCGCAAACAAAAACTCCAGATTGGGCATACAACAAAACAATTTATGAAGTAAATCTTCGTCAGTTTTCTGAAGAAGGGAATTTTGAAGGTTTCAGAAAACATCTTTCGCGACTAAAAGAACTTGGAGTCGGAATTTTATGGTTTATGCCGATTCATCCAATCGGCGAGCTTAACAGAAAAGGTTCGCTCGGCAGTTATTACTCTGTTAAAGATTATCTTGCTGTTAATCCCGAGTTCGGTACTTTAGATGATTTCAAGAATCTTGTTAATGAAATCCATTCGATGGGAATGTATGTTATTATTGACTGGGTAGCCAATCATACTGCGTGGGATCATCCGTGGACAAAATACCATCCTGAATTTTACAACAAAGATAAAGACGGAAATTTCATTCCTCCCGTTGATGACTGGAGCGATGTGATTGATTTGAATTATGATAACAAGGAACTTTGGCGTGAGATGATTGATGCTCTTAAATTCTGGGTAACTGAGTGTGATATTGATGGCTACCGTTGCGATGTTGCCGGAATGGTTCCAACAGATTTCTGGATCGAAGCACGAAAAGAATTAGATAAGATTAAACCTGTATTTATGCTTGCTGAATGGGATACACCGGAAATGCATCTGGCGTTTGATATGACTTATGATTGGAACATGCACAAAACAATGAATGATATTGCTAAAGGCAAGAAAAATATTTCTGATCTAATTCAGCATATCAAAAAAGATAGAGCAAACTATCCGGATTTTGCTTTCAGAATGCAATTCACAGATAATCATGATGAAAATTCATGGAATGGTACTGTGTTCGAAAGATTAGGTGATGCAGCAGAGAGCTTTGCAGCATTGACTTTTCTGATTCCTGATATGCCTCTTATTTACAGCGGTCAGGAAGCCGGTCTGAATAAAAGATTATCATTCTTTGAGAAAGATCTGATTGATTGGAAAGAGCATAAATTTTTCGAGCTGTATAAATCACTTATCGAATTAAAGAAATACAATGAGCTTTTACACGGTGGTATTCAAGGAGGTGCTTTAGAATTCATCCCGAATAATAACCAACAAAATATTCTCTCATTCGTTCGTGTAAAGGATGAGAATATTTTATTAGCAGTTTTTAATCTTTCGGAAACTCCCTCTGAAGTTTCTCTGAATGATAAACGACTTTCGGGTAAATATGAGAATTTCTTGACGAAAGAGAATATAAAAATCGATGAATCGATTCAGATAAATCTTGATAAATGGGATTGGAAAATATTTTTGAAAAAATAATCACAAAGGACAATATGAAAAAATTTTTATTCTTATCAATTGTACTATCATTATTCTCATTAAATCAGTCACTCGCACAATCAGCCGGAATTAACCTCACATTAGCAATCCCATCTGGTGAATTTAAAGAGAAGGTTGATAATCTTGGGTTTGGATTAAGCGGTAACATTAATTTTATTTCGCCGAAGCCAAAATCTCCTTTTGGAATCGGATTGAACCTTGGATATATCATTTATGGTTCTGAATCAAGAAGAGAACCGTTAAGCACAACTATACCCGATGTATTTGTAAATGTTGATCGGACAAACAGTTTGATGAACTTCCATCTTTTGTTCACGGTCGGAGTTCCAAAAGGAAGAATCAGACCTTATGTCGAAGGACTTTTTGGCGGCTCTTACATTTACACAACAACTTCTGTTAAGAGTCAGGGGACGGGAGAGGAATTTGCATCAAGCACAAATTTTGATGATTGGGCATGGAGCTACGGAGCTGGTGGCGGACTGGCAATTCTGTTATCAGGTGATCCGAACACAGACCAGAATACAGTTTATCTCGATTTGAAAGGAAGATATCTTTTTGGCTCCGAAGCGGAATATTTGAAACAAGGTTCTGTGAGAATAGTTAACGGCAGAGTTGAATATGATATAAGCAAATCAAAAACAGATTTAATTACTATTCACGCCGGCGTTATAATTTATTTCAGCTGGACTCCTCAAGAATAATTTAAATGGTAACAGTTAGATTAAAGAAAGGCAAAGAGAGAATCGTTCAATCAAAGCATCCCTGGATTTTCTCAGGTGCTGTTGACAAAATTGATGAAGTTAACCAAAATGGGGAAACTGTTTTAGTAAAATCTTTTGATGGAAAAGAATTAGCACTCGGAGCTGTTTCAATTCATTCTCAAATTACCGTAAGAGTCTGGTCATTTAACTGTGATGAACCAATAGATAAAAAATTTTTTGAAAAGAGAATTAAGTCAGCGATTGCATTAAGAGAAAAAATTATTGATAAAAACTCCACTAATGTTTACCGCCTGATAAACAGTGAAAATGATCTGATACCCGGATTAATTGTTGATGTTTATGGAAATTTTGTTGTGTGTCAATTTCTATCAGCCGGAGCTGTATTCTGGAAGAGAGAAATTGTTGAGATATTATATGAACTTCTGAAACCCGAATGTATTTTCGAACGCTCCGACAGCGAATCACTTTTGAAGGAAAAACTTGAAAAAAATGTGGGAGTTTTATATGGTAATGAACCTCCGGAACTAATAGAGGTAGAAGAAAACAACATAAAGTTTTTTATAAATATTAAATCAGGACACAAAACGGGATTTTATATTGACCAGCGCGATAACCGCAAACTTATTACAGAGTTTGTACATAATAAGTCAGTTCTGAATTGCTTTTGTTACACGGGCGGTTTCTCACTTTATGCTCAAAGTGCAAACGCAAAGCATATTACCAACATCGATTCATCTTCTGAAGCATTAAATATTCTTAAACAAAATTTTGAATTAAATAATTACTCAACTGATAATGTTGAAAATATTGAAGGCGATGTATTCAAACTTCTCAGAAAGTTTCGTGACGAAGACAGAAAGTTTGATGTGATAATATTAGACCCTCCAAAGTTTGCTGAATCTGTCTCGCAGGTTACTAAAGCAGCGAGAGGATATAAAGATATTAATCTGCTTGCAATGAAATTACTGAATTCAGGGGGCTTCCTGTTCACTTTCTCATGCTCAGGTCATATTACGCAGGAGTTGTTCAGAAAAATTATTGATGATGCTGCAACTGATTCCGGACGAACAGTTAAAATTATCAAACAACTAACACAATCATCTGATCATCCAATATTATCAAGCTTTCCTGAAGGTCTCTATCTTAAAGGATTAATATGCGAAATAATTTGATTTAAGATATTAGTCATTAATTTCTAATAGGCATAATTCACTAAAGACCAGCCTTCATAGATTTTAAAAATTTTTTATCAATGTTTCACATTTAAGAAAAGTTTTTTTGACGCAGTGATTCCCAATACAGTTCCACCCCAAATGTGATTCCATTTACAACAAAACTTTTTTGTCCAAAATATTTTTGAGCCGTAAGAACTCACAATTAAGTGAGCAGTGTAGTAACAATAATCAAAAATAAAAAAGGAGTTAATTATGAAACGTACAGCATATCTTATCACTGTTGTCTTATTAACTTTCTCGGCAACATTGTTTGCTCAGGAAAAAGGCAAATTCGGATTAGGAATTGACGGTGTTGAGTCACCTAATCTGTTAGCAAAGTATTTCGTATCCGATCAGTTCGCAACTGAATTTATTCTCGGTTTCGATGTTTATTCTCCCGGAGGCGATGCTCCGGCCGGACAAACAAAAGTTACCGGTACGGCTTTCAGAATTGGTTTAGATGGTCTTTATCATTTCCAGATTGGAAAAGTTTCTCCTTACCTGGGAGCTGAAGTACTTTTCCAGAATATGAAAGAAGGTGGTTTCTATACACAGGAACCGGATGCAAGAAATGAAGTATTTGCAAACCTTGTTTTAGGTGCTGAGTATTTTATTGATAAGAATTTCAGTTTTGGTGTTAAACACAGAATTGGCGCTGATATAAAATTATCACGCGATATTCCTAAAGAAGAAACTGACACTTTCTTCAAAACTTCAACTCAGTTGACTGCAAGATTTTATTTCTAAGAATAAATTATAAAGGGTGTTGTTAGCTGCAACACCCTTTTTTGATTTTTAGTAAAAACTAGCTGACTTCAATTTCAACAGACTCACCTTTGAACTCACATTTTTTATGAGTCCCATCGCAGAATGGTTTGGCGGATGACTGGCCACATCGGCAAAGAGCAATTATTTTTTGTGAAATAACATCCTCTTTACCCTCTTTCAAAACTTTTGCCTCACTAACTTCGATTAAATAGGGACCGTTTTCAGCTGCTCTGATTTTCATATTATTTCTCCTCTGATTAGTTTTTGATTAGATAAAATTAAAGTTTATGACGATAAAATTTATTCAATATAAATTTAAAATATTTAATTATTATGATTCCACTTGCTGATAACATACCTCACCGAAGATTTCCGATTATTAATTGGTCACTGATCATTTTGAATATATTTATTTTTTTCTTCACCCTGTCTTTGGGTAAAGATGCTCAGCAGTTTGTCCAATTATTTGGAGTAGTTCCATATAGATTCCTGAATGATTTCGACAGTTTTGAATTAGGAACAATTTTTTCGTCTATGTTTTTGCATGGTGGTTGGGCACATATTTTCGGCAATATGATTGCACTTTATATTTTTGGCGATAATGTTGAGGATAGACTTGGTTCTTTCAGATACCTTATTTTCTATCTGCTTAGCGGAGTAGCTGCATCACTTACTCATATTTATCTCAATCAGGATTCTGTTATACCAACAATTGGTGCCAGTGGAGCAATAAGCGGAGTGATGGGAGCTTATCTTTTACTTTATCCAACAGCAAAAGTAATCACTGTTTTCCCGATTTTATTTTTTCCTTACATAATTGAATTACCTGCAATTGTTTATACCGGCGTTTGGTTTATTACTCAGTTTTTCAGCGGAGTTTTATCAATTGTCTCTGATGTACAAGCTTTTGGCGGTGTAGCTTACTGGGCTCACATCGGCGGTTTTGTTGCAGGAATAATTTTACTTCCGTTCTTAATTGTTAAAAAGTATAAAAGAAGAAAATATATTGATGAATATTATCCCTGGTAATTAGGAGGTTAAATATGGATTTCTTGTCTTTATTCTGGATATTCATAATGCTTTCGTCACTGCAACCAATACTAAGAAAGAAGATGCTGGAATCAGCGCGAATAAAGTTATTGGAAAAAATAGAACAAAAGAGAAACAGCAGAGTTATTGCTTTTATTCACAGACAGGAGACTATGAGCTTTCTCGGGTTTCCTTTGATGCGTTACATTGATATAAATGATTCAGAAGAAATTTTAAGAGCAATTAAATTAACCGATAGATCTATTCCAATTGACATTATTCTTCACACACCGGGTGGATTAGTACTTGCATCCGAACAAATTGCAAATGCATTGAAGAAACATCCGGCAAAAGTTACTGTGTTTGTACCGCACTATGCAATGTCTGGAGGAACTTTGATCGCTCTTGCTGCAGATGAAATAGTAATGGATGAAAATGCCGTACTTGGACCACTTGATCCACAACTTGGACAAAAGCCAGCAGCATCCGTGCTAAGAATCTTAGAACAAAAACCACTTGAAAAAATCAGTGATGAAACATTGATTCTTGCTGACCTTGCTAAAAAGGCAATTGAACAAATAAAAAATCTGATTGTAAATCTTCTTAAAGACAAAATGGATTTACAAAAAGCTGAGTTGCTTGCAAATACTTTGGCATCAGGAAAATGGACACACGATTATCCGATCACGGTAGAGGAAGCAAGAGAATTAGGGCTAAATGTCAGCACAGAAATGCCCGAAGAGGTTTATCAGCTGATGGCATTGTATCCTCAATCAGCACAAGCGAGACCTTCTGTAGAGTATATTCCTTTGCCAAAAACAAAGGAAAGTTTTAAGCAGTAATTTACTTTCAAACAGAAAGTAAAGTCTGAAGATTTTTTGTTACATCTTGTTTGGAATATTTTATTTCAAATGAGATTACTTTTCTCTTATTATCAATCAAAGCTTGTCTGTCACCAAATGCCTGGGCTTTAATAAGAACTCCAAAAGAAATTGATGATTTATTTTCCAACGGATTATCGGGAATTGTGATATCTTCTTCCGGAGTATCAATAATCTGAATGAACAAACCATTCCCGGAATCGCCTTTGTGCAGCTGTCCTGTTGAATGAAGAAATCGGGGACCAAATCCAATTGTTGTCGCAACTTTATACTTTTTCAAAATCTCATTTCTGATTTTCTGAAGCTGAACAAAATTGTCCTGAGTTGGATTTATATACGCTTGAATGGAAACATAGTTTTTTCCACTCACACAGTCAGATAAAAACAAAGATAAAGCATTATCTGCTTTATAAAATTTTTCTTCAGAATAAATGTTAAACTCGTTTGATGTGTAAGTTGGTTCCGGTAAAACCAGCTTTCCGCTTTCCTGATAATCTTTCAGAATTTTTCTTGCAATAACTTTTGCCTGCTCAACATTAGGTTGATCAAAAGGTTGAATTCCTGAATACCAACCGGCTGTTGCTGTGGCAAATTCCCATAAGAAAAATTGTTTTCCTAAATCATAAATATCTTCAAGTTCAAATTCTATCAATGGGAAACCTGCTTCAATAAGTTTTTCAATATTTGTCTGATTTATATTATCACCTTTTAATTTAAGATGAACAAATGCTCTGTCTTCACCATAAAATTCAGGACTCATAATTTCCTCAAGGTCAACCGGCAAAATGCCTTTATTATTTTTACCCGTTGATTCAGCAACAAGCTGCTCAATCCATGCACCGAATGATTTAATCTTTTCAGAGGTTATTAAAGTTAACTTATCTTTCCTTTGTTCAGCTAATACCCCAAGTAAAGCTCCAAACAGAGCTGCATTATTACGATCTATTTCATAACCTGTTTTTTTAGATAATAAAACTTCACTATCAGCTCTTATGAATAATTTTTCAATATCAACACCAACAAGCGCTGCCGGAACAACTCCAAACAATGATAAAGCTGAAAATCTTCCGCCGATATTTGGATCATTGAGAAATATTTTTCTGAAGTTTAATTCTTTTGCCATTTGTTCAAGCCCGCTCTCTGGATCAGTAATTGCA
This sequence comes from uncultured Ignavibacterium sp., assembly GCA_937934185.1. GTDB lineage: Bacteria > Bacteroidota > Ignavibacteria > Ignavibacteriales > Ignavibacteriaceae > Ignavibacterium. Next base: position 28,656 of record CALHAB010000084.1, read on the forward strand.
ACAAAATGTCTGCTCACTTTTTCTTTGCCAAGCTTGTTCAAAACAAAGTTGTAGAAATATTTCATAAATGAAATAGTCTCAACAGTTCCGCCTGATTTTGTAGAAACAATATAGAGTGTTTTTTCAGGATCGTAATTTTTTGTCTTTTCCAAAACAGCATCTGGATGAGTGCTGTCGAGAATAGATAGTTTTAGTTTTTCATTTTCACCAAAAACAAGACTGAATACTTCCGGCGCTAAAGAAGATCCGCCCATACCTAAAAGTAATACATTAGTGAAGCCTTCCAACTTAATTTCATTTACAAATGAATGAACTTCATCAAACATTTTTCTTGAAACTGAAGTGCAATCCAGCCAACCCAGTCTGTTGGATATTTCGGATGGATCTTGGCTCCAGACGGTATAATCTTTTTTCCAGATTCTTTCAATAATTTTTTCGTCAGTTAATTTTTGAATTGCATTCTGATAAGCAGTTTCAATATTACCGCTGATGTTAAAGGTTTTCATTTTATCCTCATTCATAAAATTTATGTATTCAAATATATTTATCTTAATTAAAATGCTTTTGATTAAATTCATATTATAAAAAAATAAATTTCAGAAGGACAAAAAAATTTTTGAGGAAATATCCTACTAAAACAACGATTTATTTTCTTTTTGTACTTTGGCTGGTTCTGGCTTTTCTTTTTGAATCGAGTGATTTATTGCTTTCTAATTACCTCTATAATCCAACAAGCAAAGCCGCGAAGTTTCTGGAACAGTTTGGCGAAATTCCCGGTTTGATTGTTTCTTTGATCGGAGTTTACATTTACTTCACTTCAAATAAACTATCATCAAATGCAAAAAAAATTTTGCTTTACTTTTTTCTGATGTTCATCTCAACAGTGGGAGTTATATATTTAAATTTTTTGATAATCTACTATGCATTTGGAGTGAAGTTTAATTCTTCAACCGAAGTTATAATTCTGATTTCCGGCAGTGCTGTAATTAACTTAGCTGCTCTCGTCTATGTTAAGAATAAATTGAAATTTTCTTTTAAACAGTATCTTTTTTCAAAAATTATTTTGAGAATGCTGACTTTTGGTTTTCTGCTTACAACCCTTCCTTTAAAATTTCTTTGGGGAAGAATAAGATTCAGAGATTTTCAGGGTGATTTTTCTAATTTTTCTGTGTGGTACATTCCGAATGGATTTAACGGAAATGATTCTTTTCCATCAGGTCACGCAGCGATGTCTTGGATTCTAATTAGTTTATTTATCCTGTTCACGGATAAATCGATATTCAAACGGACAGCTATTAAAACTATTGTAATAAGCTATGCAATGATTGTTAGTATAAGCAGAATTATAATAGGAGCACATTTTGCATCAGATGTGTTGTTCGGTAGTATGTTTATGATTTCGGCTTATGTGCTTTCAAAACATTTTTTATATGAAGAGCA
>CALHAB010000085.1 GCA_937934185.1 uncultured Ignavibacterium sp.
TGTCGCACGCTGTGTGCCTGCCTTGTCGGCAGACAGGCGTGCGTGGATTGAAATAGCGAAAAACCACTAATCGAAGAAGTATTATCAGCAGCTATGGCGAAGATTATGCACAGGTAAGCACTAACCTTATTTATGCAGCAATACAGAATTATGGCGGAATAATCCATAAAAGTTCTCTTAAAACTTTTTTGAGAAAAAAGATTTCAGGCAAAGACATTAAAAGACCAGGCAGTAACAAAATGAGTTCGATCAGGATACCGGCAAGACCATTTATGCAATTGAATGATCAGGATATTGAGAAAATAGAACAGAAGATAGTTCAAGCCCTGTCTGCCGACAGGCAGGCTTGACAAGAAAAGAATAATAAACTATTTTTATCTACCGACCTTTCAGTTGCCCCGTGGCGTTAACTGAAAGCGGTGTAGCCCAAGGCACGGGACTTGCAAAGGGGCTACGCTTTTTTTCCAATATTTTAAGTAGCCACGCCTTAATTTATCTATTTGTGGTGTCCTTCTTTCAAAAGAATTCCAGTAAATAAATGAATCCTTCTCCTGTCTTAATACAATAAATATATCCTCTTTAGTCTCTTTATCCTTAAAAAGTCCAATGTAGGTTTTTCTCAATTCGATTTCGCCTTTTTCATTAATATATTCCGACAGCCATACTTCAAACGGGTCCTGAAGAGTTGATTTGGCATAGGATAAATATCTTTCTCTGCCGTCTTGTTTTTCATAGCCGTGTTTTAACCGGTCTAATGTAAAGATGGTTTTATCATTATCTGCTACATCAAACACTGAATAATCAGCATTTTCAAGATTAAACTCTTTCTTCAGCAGTTCAACGAATTTATCTTCACCGATTTCTTTAATCGAAGGGAATTTATCAGGGGACGGAATTCTCTCTTTTACATCTTTTACTGATGGTCTTCCGAAATCTTTATAAGTCGGTTGATTATCATTGAGTTTAAAATTTCCGCCGAAAGTCTGATCAAACTCAAGAGCAGATTTACCAGGATTATAATCCCATCCTTTGCCTGGATTGATTCTCTTTATTAGTCTATCAGCTTCTTCGTTTGGCAACCTGGAAGGTTGCATTACTTTCATTTCTTTAAGATCATCGTCATCTAATGGGATTACGGAACATCTGCAACCCCAATCGTTTGTTAGTCTGAGTTAATAATTAAATTTACTATTATTCAATCGTAGTTTTTTGTCTTTTTATAATCTTTTAGGATTTAATAGTGGAATACTTAATAATCATATTGGCCGTAATAATTTCATATTTAATTGCTTTTAAATTATTCAAACCCGGAAAGCCAGACCCGTTTCGTGACTACGATAACGATTGATTCATAATCCTGTTTAGTACTGCATTTATAATTTTCATTTCTTTTAATTCCCAGACAATAATAAAGTGGAATTAGTTGTTGAGGTATTAAAAGTCCAAAGAAGTTATTCTCGGCTTGTTTTTAATATCCTTTCTTAAGTATGATTTTGTCAAAAGAATCGCGGCTTGTCGTGAAAAGCAAATAACAACGGAGGAATATGGGGGAAAATCAAGAATAAAGCTGGTTTTAATATCCTCAAAGAACAGATTGTCCGAAGGATGCAGCACAAAAGCAAATCACAACACCTCAACAGCATTTCTCAGTCGCTGCACTCCTTCGAAATGGCTACATAGAAATTTTCAGAAGTACTTATAAAATAAATTTACTGAGATCTCGGTTTTTAACAATCTTTTCAAGTTTACTCTTTACGAAGTTTCCATCTATGATAACTTTTGTTGAAGGAATTTTATCGGGAACATCAAAAAGAATTTCATCGAGCAAAGTTGTAAGAATTGTATGGAGTCTTCTTGCACCAATATTTTCAACCTGTTCATTTACTTCGGTTGCGATACGTGCAATTTCTTTTATTGCGTCATCGGTGAATTCAAGACTAACTCCTTCTGTCTCGAGTAAAGCATTATACTGTTTGAGCAATGCATTTTCAGGTTTGGTAAGAATCTGAACAAAGTCATCTTCTGATAAGCTATTTAATTCAACACGAATAGGAAATCTTCCCTGAAGCTCGGGAATTAAGTCGGATGGTTTTGAAACATGAAATGCACCTGAAGCAATGAATAGAATATGATCAGTCTTTACGACGCCATATTTAGTATTCACATTGGAACCTTCAACAATCGGAAGCAAGTCTCTCTGAACTCCTTCACGGGAAACATCAGGGCCTTGTCCTTTTCCACCGCCAGCAACTTTATCAATCTCATCAATAAAAATTATTCCGGAATTTTCAACTCTTTCGATTGCTTCTTTCTGAACTGCTTCCATATCAATTAGTTTCTGTGCTTCTTCCTGAACCATAAACAGGCGCGCTTCTTTAACAGTTGTTTTTCTTTTCTTCTTTTTCTTCGGCATCAGGTTTCCCATAATTTCCTGAATATTTATGCCCATATCATCCATTCCGAATGGACCCAGCACCTGCATTCCGATAGTTGCAGTTGTCTGCGTATCGAACTCAATAAGCTTATCATCAAGTTCGCCTCTTTTTAATTTTGCTTTCATCCATTCTCTGGTCTTCTGATTCTGATATTCTTCGGACTCTTCAGAACCATTTGCTTCATCATTACTCTGCAGAGCAGTAGTTTTTTTAACGGGAGGAATCAGAATATCAAGAATTCTTTCGTCAGCCATTTCTTCGGCTTTTGCCTGAACCTCTTTAGTTTTTTCAGAGCGAACGAGATTTACCCCAACCTCAACCAAATCACGAACCATTGATTCAACATCTCTTCCCACATAACCGACTTCTGTAAATTTTGATGCCTCAACTTTTACAAAAGGAGCTTGTGCAAGTTTTGCGAGTCGCCTTGCAATTTCAGTTTTACCAACACCGGTTGGACCAATAAGAATAATATTGTTAGGCATTATCTCTTCACGGAGAACATCTTTAACCTGCTGTCTTCTCCAGCGATTGCGAAGAGCAATTGCTACTGCACGCTTTGCTTCAGTTTGTCCGATAATATATTTATCAAGTTCTTTTACAATTTCAGTTGGAGTAAGAACTTTCATATCAAAATGTTTTTGTTCCATAATTATTCAATTACCTCAATATTTATTTTGTCATTTGTATAGATGCAAATTTCAGCTGCGGTTTTAAGCGATTCTTCTACAATTTCTTTTGCTGAAAGATTGCTGTGTTTCTTTAACATCTTTGCTGCTGCAAGTGCATACATTCCTCCGGAACCGATTGCTACAATTTTATCATCCGGTTCAATCACATCACCGTTTCCTGAAACAATTAAAGCTGTATCTTTTGCAATTACAGCAAGCATTGCTTCCAATCTGCGGAGATATTTGTCCGTTCTCCAGTCTTTGGCAAGCTCAACAGCAGCCCGGAAAACATTTCCTCTGTACTGCTGAAGTTTATCTTCAAATCTTTCCATCAAAGTAAAAGCATCTGCCGAAGCACCGGCAAATCCGCATAGAACTTTTCCATCGGCAATCTTTCTTATTTTAGACGCATTATGTTTCATTACAGTATTGCCAAGCGTAACCTGACCATCGCCGCCAAGTGCTGCAACACCGTTATGAACAATTCCGATTATAGTTGTCGAACGAATATTTTCCATTTCAAAACTCCTTGTTGGAAAAAGATTTTATTATCTGTGTCAAACTTAAATAATAATTTCAGGATTTATTATTGACGAATTTAATCGGGAAAATTCTCGGTACTTCTTTTTGATAATCTTCATATGCTTTACCGAATATCTTAATCAACTTCTTTTCTTCATAAACAGAACCGATGTAAAAATATACTATGAAACAGATGACCACTGTGAGGTAAAACAAATCCATTTCAGCTCTGAATACTAAGAATATGATTGAAAAAAAATATATCGGATGCCTGGAATACTTATATGGTCCTTCGATTCTGAAAGTAAGTTTCTCATCAAGCTCATTATCAGAGTATTCTTTGTTCAGAAATCTTTCTATCTGTGATAATCCTAAAAATTCTTTTGAGCTGATATAACGGAAACACCAGATGATACCGGCAAGAGATAAAAACTGAGGTATCAAGACAAGATAATCAAACGGAGAACTTAATCTGTAAATTCTTGCTGATGGATGAGGCGCATATTCCCACATAAGATAGAGAGTTATAAGTGAAATGAGATTATAGAACAATCTGTAGAAGGCGATTGCCTTCCCAAATTGTTGGCGGATAAATTCTTTAACTTTTATTGATGCAAGAACAGAATGAAAATAACCAAACAGACTTAACAGAATAATCAGAATCAGAACATCAACAAAATCTTTCATTACATATTTTCTTTACGTAGCCTTGCAACCGGAATTTTCAGCATTTCACGATATTTTGCGATAGTTCTTCTTGCAACATGAATGCCTTCGGCCTGAAGCATCTTGGCAATCTTTTCATCACTGTAAGGAGCTTTCTTATTTTCTGATTCGATAATTTCTTTTACTCTTTCTCTTATGTGTTTGTTTGATACTTCTTCTCCTGTATCAGTTGAAAGTCCTTCGCTGAAGAAGTATTTGAGTTCGTGAATTCCCTGAGGGCTTTGAACATATTTGCCGTTAACTACGCGACTGATTGTAGAAATATCCATTCCGATCATGTCAGCAATATCTTTGTAAATCATTGGTTTGAGATATTTCGGACCTTTTTCAAAAAATTCATATTGTAATTCGAGAATTGCACGCATTATTTTCATCAGAGTATCCCGTCTCTGCTGAATGCAAGCAATAAACCATTTTGCCGATTCAAATTTTTCACGAAGAAATTTATAGGTTTCTCTTTCTCTGTCGCTTCGTTTCCTTCGCTTGTTTGCATCAAACATCTCAAGATATTTTTGATCAATAGTAATTGAAGGCATTGATTTATCATTAAGAGTTACAATCCACATATTGTTTACTTTTTCTACGATAAAATCAGGAGTAACCTGATTCATTTCAACGATATCAACATTTCCTTCACCGGGTTTAGGATTCATTTTCTGAATAAGATCAAGTGCTTCTTTCAAAGTGTCATCAGTAAGTTTCATTTTCTTTTTGATAATATCAAATCGCCGCTTGGAAAACTCGTCGTAATAATCTTCAATAATTTTAATCGCTATGTATTTGTAATAATCATCTGCTTTAGCTTCCTGCAGTTGAACAATCAGGCATTCCTGAAGAGAACGGCTTGCAATACCGATAGGATCAAATTTCTGAATTCTTTTAAGAAGATTCTCTGCATCTTTCAAATCTATTTTAACATGTTCAAATAACTCAAGCTCCTGAACAATTTCTGCAAGGTCTCTTTTCAGATAACCATCAGCATCAAGGTTGCCGATGATTTCTTCGCCAAGCATATAAAGGTTTTCATCAAGGTCGAGCATCATAAGTTGCTCACGAAGATATTCGTAAAGTGATTTTCGCTGAGGTGCTAAGGGTTGGAATATTTCTTCATCATTGCTTCTGTTTAGTTTTTCATGATCAAGCTCGTCATCATTCATAAAGTCTTCGAGAGAGAACTCCTCTTCAGCTTTATCAGATTCCTCGGCTGCATCAACTTCTGTTTCAGTTTCTGATTCTTTTTCTTTTTCATCCTGTTCTGTATCGAGCTCCATCTCTTCAACAAGAAGCGGATTCATTTCAAGCTCTGTTTTTATTCGCTGTTCAAGAGCAAGATTATTTAATTGAAGCAGCTTCTGATATTGAATTTGCTGCGGCGAAAGTCTCTGTTGCTGTGAAAGTTTCTGACTGATTGTTAACATATTAACGACCCGATTTTCCCTTTAATTGTGAATACCATTTTTCTCCATAAAGTCTGATTAATGAATCTTTGCAGAATTCTGCGATTGTTATGTTTAAGTTTTTACCATTTTCCAATGCCGGTGCACATTCAGAAAATTTTTCGTACCGAAGAATGTCACCTCCAAATTTTGAAACTCTTATTGGAAACAGGTGACACGAAATTGGTTTTCTGAATTTTACCTTACCATCAAAGTATGCTTTTTCAATAGAACATTTTGCAACATCACCTTCATAATAGACAAACACGCAAGCTTTATTATTTATACTCCGAAGCAAAAGTTCATCGGATTTTTTTTCAAAGAATCCGTTTTGTTGAATTTCATCCCAGTGTTCCTGAGTGATATATTCCTTTACAACAGGAAGTAACTCATTTATTTGCTCAATCTCTTCTTCATTTACCGGTGCACCAAATTCGCTATCAAGTGTACAGCAAGCTCCTTTGCATTTTTTCAGGTCACAGGCAAATGGTGTATTCAGTACTTCTTCCCTGACGAGAACATCTTCAATAGCAATTATTTTACCAAAAAACATCTGAATAAATTTTGTGATTTTCGCACAAAATATAAACGAAAAATTTTTAACCTCGCAATATTCAGGTAAAATTTTGCTTAGTATAATTTTTGATTTCGAGCAAAACTTATTTTAGATTTTAGCTGAAAAATACAATCCGATATGAATCTTAAAAATAAAGTTATTTTAATTACAGGTGCCTCATCGGGAATTGGTGAAGCTGTTGCAAAAAAATTTGCTGAAGAAGGAGCTTTACTTGCACTAACAGCAAGAAGAAAAGATATCATTGATAGAATTGCTCAGCAGCTTGAGGTGAAAACCAGAGTTGCTTCTTACAAATGTGATGTTACAAATACTGAAGAAGTCAGAAATGTTTATCGCCAGATAAAAATTGATTTTGGGAAAATTGATATTGCATTTCTTAATTCAGGTGTCAGCTTTCGTTCAAGTGTAAAAGAGTTCAGCTCAGAAAAAGCAAAACAAACTTTTGATACTAATGTGTTGGGACTAATAAATTTTGTTGAAGTAATTCTGCCGGATTTTATGTCTGAGCGAAACGGAGTTATTGTTGGAGTATCCAGTCTTGCTGATAGCCGCGGATTTCCAAAAAGCGGTTTCTATTGTGCAAGCAAAGCAGCAGCGTCAATATTTCTTGAAAGTCTGAGAATTGAGCTGAAGCCATACAATGTTAAAGTTATAACAGTCAGACCAGGATTTGTAAAAACGCCAATGACAGATAAGAATGAATTCTTTATGCCTTTTCTAATGGAACCCGAAAAAGCAGCAGAGATAATTGTAAACGGAATTAAAAAAGAAAAAAGAATAATCCAGTTTCCACTGCCGATATCACTTGCAGTAAGAATCCTTAGAATTATACCCGATTCATTATTCGAATATCTTGCAGGCCGAGACCCAATACCGAAAAAGTAATTATTAAGTATTTCTATGGTGAAAAAGCTTTATATATTGATCATAATTTTCTGTGCCGGACAGAATTTTTCGCAGACTGATACCTCAATTATTTTTTCTGAAATTATGTTCTATCCAACCAGCGGGAATAATGAATTTGTTGAATTATATAACCTCAGTTCTACTCAATCAATTGATCTTTCTAACTGGAAAATTAAGTATTACACTTCTACTGCTGATGTTATCGTTGATGCAGGTTTCGGAACAGTACTTCCGCCGCAGTCTTTCGCTATTATCTTTGAAAATGATTATGACATTCTGAATGGTATTTATTCCGGATTGGTTCCGGCGAATGCTTTAATACTAAAAATCTCTGACGGCTCTTTCGGTTCATCAGGAATGGCTAATACAAGCAGCAGACCTCTGTGGTTATTAAACAGTCTTAATGATACCGTGGACTATTATTTTTATTCTGCAGATAACCAGCAAACTTATTCTGATGAAAAAATTCTTATGAACAGGGATTCATCCCAGACAAACTGGGCAAACTCGCTTGTATCAAATGGAACTCCCGGATTTACAAACTCAGTAACACCATTAAATTATGATTTGCTGTTAACATCTCTGTTGTTTAATCCACCACAGCCGATTTTAGGTGAAGAGGTAACTATCACCACAACAATCAGGAATAAAGGTATTATGACCGCTGCAAATTTTCTGGTTGAAATTTTTAATGATATTGATTTCGATTCAACCGGTGAAGTTAATGAACTCATTTACTCTCAATCATTTTCAAATCTTGCAAGCGGCGATTCGATATTTGTTTCAACTGTGCTGTCGAATCTGCCGGTTGGTTTGTACCAGATTATTGCTGAAGTAACTTTTAACGAAGATGAAAATCCGGTGAATAATCGCTTAATAAAATTGTTAACTGTTTATCCTCCGGGAAATGTTTACAACGATGTTGTCATCAATGAAATTATGTATGCTCCTTCAACCGGTCAACCTGAATGGGTAGAGTTGTTAAATAAATCAGAAAATTCTGTAAATCTGAAGAAGTGGAAATTCTCTGATGCAATCACAGCTGTTACGATAACTAATCAGGATTTTATTCTGCAGCCCGATTCGTTTGTTGTTCTCACAGCAGATTCATCTGTGTTAAATTACTTTCCTGTTGCTTCGCCGATTATAAAAATTTCAATGCCTGCATTAAATAATACCGGTGATGCAGTCGTGATAAAAGATTCGATGAATGTTTTAATTGATTCGGTTTACTATCTTCCATCGTGGGGAGGAAGTACGGGCGGAAAATCACTTGAAAGAATTTCCAAAGATAATCCGAGTAACGATCCACAAAACTGGAAAACTTCTCAAAGTGTTTTCAGAGCAACTCCCGGGAAGATAAATTCTGTTACACCCAAAAATTATGATTTGACCATTACTAAATTTAAGCCGCAGACTAACTTTGGGATTATCGGTGAACAGATTTTATTAAATGCGACAGTAAAGAATATTGGACTGAATAATTCTTCGCAGTTTGATTTGTTACTTTACCGTGATTCAAATCTTGATTCAATACCGCAAAGTAATGAATTAATCTCACAGCAGAGCTTTAGTGGTCTGATTGTGAATGATAGTCTTGAAACAATTTTTGCAACTGAAAACTTTGTTGAGGGCGCGAATTATTTTATTCTTAAACTTCAAACTTTATCTGATGATGACACAACAAACAATTTTGCATTCACCAAAGTTGTGGGAGTAACAGTAAATGAATTCCGTAATGATATTGTGATTAATGAAATAATGTATGCACCATCTTCGCCTGAGCCGGAATGGTTTGAAATATTTAATCGCTCAAGCAAAATAATTAATCTTAAGGGATATAAAATTGCTGATGCAGCCGATACTTCAATAATAATTTCATCTTCGGTTCTATTGAATCCAAATGAATTTTTTGTGGTTGCCAAGGATACATCAATATTTTCTTTCTATAATGTTCTATCGGGAGTTTATATAAGTTCGTTCCCGACACTTAACAATACGGATGACAAAATAATCCTGCTTGATTCACTCAATCGTGTAATTGATTCTTTGAAGTACTTGTCTTCGTGGGGCGGTTCAAACGGAAGATCGCTTGAAAGAATTGATATTAACTTATCATCAACTGATTCTCTTAACTGGAAAACATCATTAAGCCGTTACAGAGCAACACCCGGCACATTCAACTCAGTTACAAAAAAAGATTTTGACATACTTGCATCTGACATTCAGTTCTCTCCTCAATTTCCTTTGAATGGTGATAATGTCAGTATCGCAGCAGTTATTAAAAACATCGGAAATTTATCTGCGTCATTTACAGTAAAATTATTTGAAGATACAAATCTGGATTCCCTTCCTGATGTTCTGATTGAAAATTCATCAACATTGGTGTTGGCAAGTAATGATTCAGTAGTTCTGAATTTTTCTCATCATATTCAAAGTCTGATAAGTAAAAAAGCTTTTTATATAATTGCAGATTTTCAGAGCGATCAGGATACATCGAATAATTACTTCTACAAGATAATAGAACCCGGCTTTCCACCGCAGACAATTGTAGTAAACGAAATAATGTTTGCGCCATTCGGTGGAGAACCGGAATGGATTGAACTTTATAACAATTCATCAGAACAAATTAATCTTAAGGGCTGGAAAATTTCTGATGTGATTACAACACCAGCTACAGTAGAAATAAAATCTGATTTGGTTATTGAACCCGAAGGATATGTTGTCCTGACTAAAGATACAACAATCTTCAACTATCACAGATTTATTCCTTCGCGGGTACTGAAATTAAATCTTCCCAATCTTAACAATGATATTGATGGCGTGGTAATTAAAGATAATCGCGGTTTAACTATTGATTCTGTCTTTTACTTAAATCAGTGGGGAGGTACAAACGGATATTCACTCGAAAGGATTTCATCCCTTGCAAACTCCAATCAATCCTCAAACTGGTCAAGCAGCAAAGATGTTGAGCAAAGCACACCTGGAAGAATTAACAGCGTTACACCAAAAGAGTTTGATATTCTGGTTTCAGAAATTTTATTTAATCCACGATTTCCTGTTATAAATGATAATGTATCTGTATCAGCAAAAGTGATGAACTCAGGATTGAATAATATTCCCGCATTCGAAGTCAGATTTTTTATAGATACAGATTCAAACAATGTGGTTGATAATCTCCTTTCTACTGTATCTGCTGCTAATCTTTCAACTGGTGATTCTGCGATTATAACTTCAACTGTTCCGATTGAAAATATTCAACGAAAAACTCTCGTTGCCGTATCGGTGTATTTTCAGGAAGACTCTGATACGCTGAATAATTATCTGGAAAAATTTGTAGAACCTGGGTTTCCCTCCGATATAATCAAAATAAATGAAGTTATGTACAATACTTCTTCAGACAGACCCGAATGGATTGAATTTGTTAATGTATCTTCGGATTCTGTTAATCTGAAAGACTGGAGTATAAGCGATGTGTTAACAGCGCCAACCAAAGCAATTATCACAACGCAGGATGTTTATATTTTGCCTGATGAATATTTCATTGTTTCAAGGGATACTTCTTTCCTAAGATTTTATCCTGATGTTCAGTGCAAAATATTCTATTCAAACTTTGGAACACTTGGCAATACTTCAGATGGAGTTGTTTTGTATGATTTCAGAAATGGAATAATAGACAGTCTGTTTTATCGATCTTCCTGGGGAAGCAAAGCTAATGTTTCACTTGAGCGAATCAGTTTAACTGAATCTACAAATGACAGCACAAACTGGACGCTTTCATTATCACAGAAGGGAAGTACTCCGGGCGAAGTTAATTCTATTTTTAATATGACTTCTTATCAAAGGAATACGGTTGTAATAAATGAAATAATGTTCGATCCTGATATTGATAACAGCGAGTACATAGAATTTTATAATGTAAGCAACGATTCTGTAAATATAGGCGGATGGAGAATTTCAGATGAAAACAGAAATTCGTACAAATTAGTTTCAACCAGCTTTTTACTTCCACCCAAAACTTATTTTCTGCTTATTGCCGATTCAATAATGCTTGATAAGTATAATCTTACCGGTTATGATTTCAAAAGTGTTGTCGGAACATCATCACTGGGACTATTAAATACCGGCGAGTTAATTCTTCTTCAAGATGTAAAAGGAAATGTAATTGATTCTGTATTCTATTCGAGTAAATGGCACAACAGAAATTTTGTTACAACAAAAAACAAATCACTTGAAAGAATTAATCCCAACTTTGGTAGTAATGATCCACTGAACTGGAGCACTTGTGTAAATTCACTTGGCGGAACTCCCGGCGCAGTCAACAGCATTTATACAGAGAACTCAAACCAGCAGTCAAGTATTTCTGTTTCGCCTAATCCTTTCTCACCCGATAATGATGGCTTTGAAGATTTCACAATTATTAATTTCAATTTATCACAGGCAACATCACAGGTTAAATTAAAAGTATTTGACAGCAGAGGAAGATTAGTCAGAACTATTTACAGCAATCAACCTGCAGGTTCAACCGGTTCAGTGATTTTCGATGGATTAGATGACGACGGAAATGCTTTGCGAATAGGAATTTATATAATTTTACTCGAGGCATTAAATAATAACAGCGGAACGGTTGAAACTCTTAAGACTACTGTTGTTGTGGCAAGAAAATTAAATTAACAAAACTTGTCACGAATACTTCTTATAATTCACTATTCATAAGGCAACTATTTCGGTTTTTATTTTCAGATAATTTTTGAACTGTGCAAAATTCATTCACTATTAAAAAACAATAAAAGGTGAGTTATGTTCAGAACTACTGTCATATTTATAGCCTTAATTTTATTCGGGGTTGGAAGTATTTCAGCTTTACCACGGTTTGCTGTTAAACTTAAAGATAGATGTATTGACTGCCATTATAATCCATCGGGTGGAATTATCCGTAATAAAGACGGATGGAACTGGGGCAAAAACACTTTAAGTATGATTTCTACACCTGACAAAGATTTTATTATGTCTCCGAGAATTTCAGAAAACATATCGATAGGAATCGATTACCGCACTCAATATCTGTATTCTCAGGAAAAAAAGCGAACTGATTTTCAGAACATGAGTGGTTCAATCTACACTAACTTCGAATTGTCAAAAGTTATCAATGTTATTGCCAAATACGATTTTGTAAACAGAATTTGGGAGGGCTATGGAATTGCTCATATACTCCCTAATAAAAGTTATATTAAAGCGGGAGCTTTTGTACCAAATTTCGGTGTAAGGATTGATGACCACACAGCTTATACAAGAGGCGGTGATTTCGGTTTATTATTTTCTCAAGGTGTTTATCGTGGTTTGATTTATAATCCATTTTATACTGAATCCGGGATTGAGCTTGGGATTTTTGCGGATAAATTTCTTTATGCATCAGCAAGCGTTGGCGCTAATAATATTTCGCCTTCAAGACCTTTGTCAAAAGACCCAACATTCACTTCAAGAATAGAATTAACTCCAAAGATTGGTTCATTTGGACTAATATTCGGTGGCTCATTTGCTTCTGCCAAAGCTCCGGACAAAGTTAATATGTACGGCGCTTTCACTGGTTTTGGTTATGACGAATTTTCTTTCCTTGCTGAGTTTGACATTGCTGAAAATCTTCCTGGGGCTGATGTAAAAACCTCGGTGGTGATGATTGAAGCAAGTTATGGAATTCTGACAGGGCTTGACGCAATAATCAGATATGACAGAATTAACCCGAATACTGATACAGACAAAGATGAAGTTTCGCGTTTAGTTTTCGGTTTTGAATTTCAGCCATACAGTTTTGTTGAGATCAGACCTCAGTACAGGATACAGATTGAAAATCCTTCAGTCGATAATGACTCATTTATTTTGCAGTTTCATTTCTGGTATTGAGATACCATTTTTTATTAAATAAATGGTCTGAGGAAATTTTTTTGCGGTTTTATGCATCGCATAATTAAAAAACGCTCTGCGGTTATTTTTTTATAAGGGCAGGCAATAGTGTTTTCTAAAATACTATTCCTCTGCAATTACTTCAAATTTTACTATTTCATAGCCTTTATAAGTTTCGTAAGCTGCGAAGATTACACCGACTAATACCGAAACCATTCCAAGTGAAAATAAAATGGTAATTACAGAATTTAATCTTTCTATGCTGAATATTTCCTCAGCACCAATTGAAAGAGATGTCAGAACAAACAATGCAACTGCAACAGTATAGAACAATACAGCATTTCTTACAAGTTTTACTCTGTAGATAAGTGCATCAAGTTGTTTTGAAATGCTTGCAAGCCGGACATTTTCGTGATAATTAAAATTTTTATCATCCAGCTTGTGTACTATTTTTCTTCTCTCATCATTGAGCAATCTTATTCGGTTTACAACGAGTGAATATTTATTATTCATTCCAAGCAGCAAAAGCCCGCAAGCGGAAATCATTAATCCCGGTGCGAGCATTAGCTGTATTATTTCAACAATAGTAGGGGCTTGAGCAGTCATTTATTTTGAATAAATATAATTATGAAGAACTTCAACGGTGGTTTTACATTGATTTAAATCTATTTCAAGCAGGTCTCTAACAGATAAAACACCAACCAGATTTTCATTATCGATGATAAGTATATGTCGGGTTTTTGCTTCTTTCATTTTTGCCATTGCCTGCTCGGTTGTTTCATCAATTTTTGCAATAACAAGATTGGTTGACATAACATCATCAACCTTAGTTGAATTAAGGTCTTTGTCTTTTGCAATAACTCTTTTAACTAAATCTCTTTCGGAGAAAACTCCGACGAGCTTTCCGTCTTTAAGAACAGGAACAAGACCAACACCTTTTTCAGCCATATAATTCACGGCAGCCTTTATAGTGGTGCCGGATTCAACAGTATAAATTTCACGACCTTTTATGATATCTTTAATTGTGTCCATACATTCCTCCTCTTTTTTGAATTCAATATAAGATTTTTATTTAGAAGTGTAAAGAGGTCGTTTGTTCTCTTTTACTAAACTTCTGTACGTCTGATGAAATCCATAATAACTTTATCCTTAGAATTGAGAAGTTCTTCCGGCTTCCCGACAAAATATATAATTCCGTCATTCATCATGGCGACTTTTTTAGCTACATTTTTTACGCTGTACATATCGTGAGTTACAACAACGGAAGTTACATTCAGTTTTTCGGCTAATTCTTTAATAAGCTGATCAATTGAATCTGACATAATTGGATCAAGACCAGTCGTTGGTTCATCATAAAGAATATAGGAAGGATTGGTTACAAGCGCACGGGCAAGTCCGACTCTTTTTTTCATTCCACCGGAAAGTTCTGCCGGTTTAAGATTTAATATTCCGCTTAATCCTACAAGTTCGAGTTTCTCTTCAACAATCTTCCGGACTTCTTTCATTGAATAATTGTTATATGATTCGATTAACGGCAGAGCTACATTTTCTTCAACTGTCATAGAATCGAATAATGCTGCGCCCTGAAAAAGAAATCCGAACTTTCTTCTTAGCTCATAAAGTTCTTTTGTGCTCAATTCGTTTACAATTTTATCTTCAACTTTAACATAACCTTTGTCAGGCCTGAGAAGTCCGACAATATGTTTTATAAGAACACTTTTCCCACAGCCGCTTCGTCCAATAATTACTATTGTTTCTCCCGGTTCGATTTTAAGATCTACACCTCGAAGAACCTCTTTTTTTCCAAAGCTTTTATGAAGATTTTTTATTTCAATCATCAGTTAAATTTATCTTTTGCGGCTCAAAATTATAAACAATAAAGTTTAGTTGAAATGAAAGAGGACAAAGAAAAAAGCCGATTCATTTCTGAACCGGCTTTTTATGTGGAGAGAGCAATTATTATTTGTTTACAATGATCTGAGCACCTAACTGCTGTGCACCTGTGCCACCCAAAAATCCTTTTGCAAATACAGTGTAAATTTTTCCTGTCTGAAGTGTGATGTTTGGAAGTTCAAGAACAACTGTCTGGTTTGTAGCTGCATCTCTTACTTGTAAATTGTATGTCCCGGCATTAAGCGGAGTAAAATCCACTGAACCTTTGAATGATACATTGTTAAAAACAACTGTTCCATCAGTAAGTGTTATGTTTACCGCCGGGGCATTTGGTGATAAGTGAATAAATCTGACATGTGCTTTACCACTTGCAGGAGAACTTAAATTATCTTCAAGAACTAAAGGTTCGATTGCACTAACCTGATTAACTGCAAAAACAGAATAGTTTTTATTTTCCATCAAATTCAGATTTGCTTGAATTACTGTGGTGGAAGTACCTGTTACATTTACCTTTATATTTCTTGTTCCGGCATTAACTGATAAATAACCTGTGTTATTTGGGAAGGTTAGATTAGTTCCAACAACTGTATTATCAACAAGTAAATCTACTCCGGGTGCATCCGGTGAAGCGTGAACGACAAGTACATTAGCTTTAGCTGTTGGTGTTGGTTCTGTAGTGTTCTCATCATCGCTGCAAGCAGCAAATGAAAAAGCAAATACAATTGTTAACGATGCATATAACATTTTTTTGAAAAACATTTTTTCTCCTTAATGATGATAATTAAATAATTTTGTTTTGCACTACTACAAAACTCACTAAGCATAGCAATAGTTCCTCCCTGTTAGGTCATAAATTTGCCTCTTTAAATTTGATTGTGATTATTTTTAGTTAGTTAGTAATTAGAATTATCAACGGAGAACAAGATGAAAAATTATTTATTATACTTTCTATTAATTCCGGTTTCTGTTTTATCTCAGATTAATTTCCCTTCATATTACACTCAGAATGATATGTCACTTGCACCAGCTGGCGCAATAAAGTTTGGACTTTATGGCTGGGATAATCCTGCGTTACTTTCAATACTTCATCAACCGGATTTTTACTTTACCTGGAATAATCGCACTGGCGATTGGAATGATTTCAACAACTGGGGAATATTTGCAGCAATCCCGAATTTTGGTTTTTCAATGTACAACCAATCAATTGATAAATATCATATCACTGACTTTAAATTATCTGCAGGATTTGGAAATAATTCTTTCAGTGCTGGTTTCGGATACGGGTGGTCAAAAGGCAATGTAAATTACTTTAATCGTGCTGATATTTTCTCTTTTGGGTTTCTGATCAGACCAAATAAATATGCTTCAATTGGTTTAGTTGGAAATCTACCTACTAATGGTGAGCGGGAAGGAATTCTCGATTTAGCAATCAGACCTCTCGGCAATCAGCTTATTACTTTGTTTGGGGATTATGTGCTTTCCCGTGATATGGAACCTGAAGAAATTAATTACAGCTATGGTGCTGTTATTGAACCAATTGATGGCTTCAGATTAGTCGGAAGATATTTTGAGAACAAATCAATCAACATTGGCGTGGAACTAAGCTTCGGGAGCTTTGCAGTATCTTCAGTTTCGCACTTAAATAGAGATGGAAAACACATTTACAACACTTATGGAATAAGAGCAGGCGCTTATGACAGAAATGTGTTCAGCAAATTAGAAAGCAATAATAAAATTGTTGAAATTAAATTTACTGGTGGATTGAAGTATCAGACTTTCAGATTCTTTGATAATTCCAATTCACTTATTGATTTAATTGATAAAATCGAAACAGCAAAGAATGACAAATCAGTTTCTGCTATTGCAATAAATTTTTCTGGTGCACAGATAAACCGTGAAATGCTCTGGGAGCTGAGAGAAAAATTAAAGGAATTTAAGTCAGCTGGTAAGCGAGTTTATATCTATATTGACAGAGCCGGAATGGATGAGTATCATTTTGCATCTGTTGCTGATAAAATTATTCTTGATCCGATGGGAACAATTTCATTGAATGGTTACCTGATAGGAAGAACTTTCCTGAAGGGTTCGCTTGAAAAAATCGGAGTGGGTTTTCACGAGTTGCGATATTTTAAGTACAAATCCGCCGCCGAAACTTATTCAAGAGATAAGTTCAGTGAAGCCGACAGAGAACAAAGACAACGACTTGTTGATGAATATTATGATATCGCAAGAAAAGATATCTGTGAAGGAAGAAATTTTACTCATTCACATTTTGACCAGCTTGTAGATAGTTTAATTGCATATCTTCCTGAGGAAGCTCTGAGTTTAAATCTTGCTGATACTTTGGGACGATGGAGTGATATAAGCAAAATAATTCAATCATTTGAAGGCAAATCAAAGTCACTGGTTAATCCATCTTCACTTGAAAAATATAATTTACCTTCCGACAACTATTGGAGTGAAAAACCAAAGATTGCAATTATCTATGCAATCGGTGGTACCTCGATGGATGATGGAATAAAAGCAAGAAGTTTGGTAAGCAATGTAGAATCGGCTTTTTCTGATAACAATATCAAAGCAGTTGTACTTCGTATTGATTCACCAGGTGGTGATGCTCTTGCTGCAGATTTGATTGCAGATGTTCTCAGAAAAAACAAAGGCACTAAACCAATAATAGTTTCGCAAGGGTTTGTTGCAGCTTCCGGAGGTTACTGGCTTTCAATGTATGCAGATACAATTGTTGCAGCACCAAATACAATTACAGGTTCAATTGGCGTAATTGGTTCATTCTTTTATAATAAGAATTTAAAGGAAGATCTTGGACTCTCAACTGATTTTGTTAAGAGAGGCAAGTTTGCTGATCTTGGTTTCGGATTTACACTTCCGGTTATTCCGGTTTCTCTTCCTGACAGAGATTTTACTAATGAGGAATCTCAAATTGTTGAAACCCGGATTAAAACTCTTTATAAAGATTTTGTAAACAAAGTTGCCTCCGGCAGAAACAAATCTTTTGAAGAAATTGAAAATATAGCACAGGGTAGAGTCTGGAGCGGAAGAGATGGATTAAAAATTGGTCTTGTTGATATTCTTGGAGGATTAGACAATGCAATTGAAATTGCGAGAACAAAAGCCGGTCTTTCTGAAGATGAATTTGAGCTGAAAGAATATCCCCAAAGACCTCTATTTAACATTAATCAGTTTTTACCTGATTTGCTTCCAATAAAAATAGAAAGCGAATCACCTATAATTGAAGATTTAAAGTTAAGATTAAGATATAACGGCGAACCAATGTTAATGCTTCCGTTGGATGATATGGATTTGATAAGCGACTGGGGTTATTAACAAACTTTATTATTTACTTAAAAGCGAGCACAAAGCTCGCTTCTCCATTAAATCTTAAAATGATTTTCGAAAAATTTATCTGCTTAATAGATAATCAGCAATCTTTCCTAAGTCTTTTACATCTTTATTACCGTAAGCAGGCATTAACATATTTGGATATTTCTCTCTGTATTCCTGAAATCGTTTTTGACTCATAAATGAATTTGGATTTCTTAAGTAGTTGATAAGATTATCCCGACTCCAGTATTGCTTTAGATTTACTAATGCCGGACCCATTGCTGAACCTTCGAGGTTTGAACCGTGGCAGTTAAGACAACCGAAGCTATTCATCAACTCAGCTCCTGTAAGATTCTCATTACTTTCCTGTTGCATCATGCTTGTGCCCATCTGTGAAAAATCTTTTTCTGTTTCTTTGGTCTTAGTTGCTTTTTGAATTAAAAAAAGAACGATAAATAAAAATAAAAATGCTGCAACCCATATCTGAGGTTTTGTCATGTTTTTCCCTGTAATTAGTGAACGAATTATTCAATTTGAAATGATGCTGTTACTACTCCGATTATTTCTTTCTCGATAGAACTTAAATCGTTAATTCCGTAATCTGAAACTGCATTTGAAAACTTCGGTGTAATCTGCAGAACACCCATTCTTGCGCTTCTCATCGGACCTAAATCCCGATCAGTTGCATCAGCTATTTTCTGAGCGCGAATCATTGCATCTTTTGCAGCTTCTGCCTGAATTTCGATTTTCAGATCCGCAAGCTTTGTGTAATGATATTCAGGTGGTTCAACTCTGAAGTCAATTCCTTTTTCAATCAATGATGCTATATCAAGTGATAAATCTTTTATTTTATAAACATCTTCAGATTTCAATTCAATTCTCTGATTATAAACATATCCAAGAACTCTGCTTGTCTGATAACCACTTGGTCCGATTTCATAAATAGGATAACTGCTGATTGTAGAAAACTCAATTTTATCTTTCGGGAAGCCCTTCTTTTCGAGATATGAAATTATAATTGGCTTCTGACTGTTCAATTCGCTGTAAGCACCTGAAGCTGAAAGCGACTGAACGAATATTGTTCCGCGAAGAATTCCTAAATCAGAAACAATTTCCTTCTTTGCAGAACCTGTAACGGTTATAGTCTGATTTGATTTTTGGTTTGACTTCCATGCGGTTGTAAATATTATTACTCCGATGATAAAACTTATGCCGAGTATACCAAAATCAATCGAAAATTTATTTTTATTTTCCATAGTTTTTAATGAATTATTCGTTTATTATTTGTGTTGAAACATATCAAAAAAGGCAAATTTTAACAACATAAATCAAACTAATCGGGTCAATTTTATGGAAAGAAAACCAAATAAACTGATACATGAAAAAAGTCCTTATCTGCTTCAACACGCTTATAATCCGGTTGATTGGTATCCGTGGTGTGAAGAAGCTTTTGAAAAGGCAAAGCTTGAAGATAAACCGATTTTTCTATCAATTGGTTATTCAACCTGTCATTGGTGTCATGTTATGGAAAAAGAATCGTTCGAAGATGAAGAAGTCGCAAAACTGATGAATGATACTTTTGTTTCAATCAAAGTTGACCGTGAAGAACGACCTGATATTGATGGAGTTTATATGTCTGTCTGTCAGATGATAACAGGTGGCGGCGGCTGGCCTTTGACTATTGTAATGACTCCTGATAAAAAACCTTTCTTTACCGGCACATATTTCCCAAAGTATAATCGTTTCGGAAGAATCGGAATGCTTGAGCTGATAGCTAAATTGAATGATATCTGGAAAAACAGAAGAGAAGAAGTTATAAATTCTGCTGAAGAAATTACTAAAGGATTAATTCAAACCTCAGTTAAAAAATCAGATGAAGAAATTGATGAAAAGATTTTTGATAAAGCTTTCAGTGAATATTCAAGAAGATTTGACAAAGAATTTGGTGGTTTTGGAAATGCACCTAAGTTTCCAACCCCACACAATTTACTTTTCCTGCTTAGATATTTTCACAGAACAAAGAATCCTTTTGCTTTGGAGATGGTCGAAAAAACTTTAACGGAAATGAGGAAGGGAGGAATTTACGATCACATTGGTTTTGGTTTCGCAAGATACTCTACAGATAAATACTGGCTTGTTCCTCATTTTGAAAAAATGTTATACGACAATGCTTTGCTTCTGATGGCATACTCAGAATGTTATCAGTTAACTAAAAACGAATTTTACAAATCAACAGCTGAGGAAATTGTTGAATATATTCTCAGAGATATGACTCATCCTGAAGGCGGATTTTATTCAGCCGAAGATGCAGACAGTGAAGGTGAGGAAGGAAAATTTTATCTGTGGACTGAAGTTGAAATAAGACAGCTTCTGCCCTTGGATGAAGCGGATTTTATAATTAAAGTTTTTAATGTAGAGAAAAACGGAAATTGGTACGACGAAGCAAGAGGAGTTAGAACTGGCAATAACATCCTTCATTTAAAGAAATCTCATAAACAACTAGCCGAAGAATTTTCTCTTACTGAAGATGAATTCCATAATAAACTTGAGACAATCAGAAAGAAAATGTTTGAATGGAGAGAAAAAAGAATTCATCCGCACAAAGATGATAAAATTTTAACAGACTGGAATTCATTGATGATTTCTGCATTGGTTAAATCATCTTTGGCTCTGGATAAAAAAGAATTGCTT
>CALHAB010000086.1 GCA_937934185.1 uncultured Ignavibacterium sp.
TGAAATAAATAACTACTCATTTGTTGATCTGAGTCCGGTAAGAGGAAATAATCTTTACAGACTAAAACAAATTGACTTTGACGGAAGTTATAAAATTTTTAATTCCGTTGCCGTGAACTTTAATCCTCCTGTTGAATTTTCACTTAAACAGAACTACCCCAATCCGTTTAATCCAGGCACCAAGATCAGTTGGCAGTCGCCGGTAAGCGGTTGGCAAACACTTAAGATTTATGATATGCTTGGCAATGAAGTAAAAACATTGGTAAATGAATACAGAGAAGCCGGGGAATATAGTATTGAATTCAACGCTTCTGACTTACCAAGCGGAATCTATTACTATAAACTCTCTGCCGGTCAGTTTAATGATGTAAAGAAAATGATGGTAATAAAGTAGCTGCAACCTAAGGTTGCGTCCTTACAGAGATTAACCTTCAGGGCATTGAGCTCAACATTACTCAGATGACCCTGAAGGTTTTTTAATTTATTTCCACTTCTTTTTTACAAATGCAAGACTAATTGTGCGGGATTCTATATTTCTTTTTGCCTGATTATTGTTTAAACTTGGACAGCAATTATTTAATAAATAGGAGAAACTATGCCAATTGGCGCTAACAAAGTTGTAACACTCAACTTTACATTAAAAGACGAACAGGGAAATATTCTCGATACCACCGAGAATTCACAACCATTTTCCTATATAAGTGGTCAGGATCAGATTCTGCCTAAATTAGAAGCTGAAGTTGATACTATGATTATCGGCGGAAAGAAACACATCTCAATTCCGGCTTCAGAAGCTTACGGTGAATATAATGAAGAGGTTGTTCAGGTTGTTGGAAGAGAAAATTTTCCGCAGGATTTTTTGCTCGAAGTCGGGATGCAGTACATAGCTTCTGCACCGGACGGAACAAAAATGCCTTTCACAATTACAAATGTTGAAGGTGATGATATAACAATTGATTTCAATCATCCGCTTGCCGGAAAGGACCTCGAGTTTGATGTGGAACTTCTTGATGTTCGTGATGCTTCGCCAGAAGAATTAGCACACGGACATGTTCACGGTCCGGATGGACATCATCATCACTGATTAACAATTAAAAATGAACAATTAAAAATTGAGGATTGATTTTATCAGTCCTCTTTTTGTTATGTATGAATAACATCCCGATTAGTAGCTTTTCGGAATTTCAGAAAATGATTGAAGAAAATCCCGCTGTTTGTTTTTATCTCAGTACTCCACAATGCAATGTCTGTAAAGTTCTTAAACCTAAAGTCATTGATCTTCTCAAATCAAAATTTCCTCAGATAAAATTTATTTATGTTGATTTGAATGATGCTAAAGAAATAGCCGGACAGCTTTCTGTTTTTGCCGTTCCAACTATTGTAATCTATTTTGACAGGAGAGAAGCACTAAGAGCATCTCGAAACATTTCTATTGAACAACTCTCCGAACAGATAGAAAGATATTACAAACTGATGTTTGAATGAATTAATTCTCATCAATCAGTTTTATGCTTCCTTCTTCCGGAATCCTGATAATATATTTTTTCCCGTTTTTGTTTTTAAGTGAAGTATCCCGGAGCCAGGGATTAAAATATTTCAATGTTTTATAATTAATTCCGAGTGAAGCTGCATAATCGGCAAAATCTGTAACTGATGAATCAAGAACAACTTCTTTATACTTAAGTGGCTTATACAAATCTTGTTCTGTCAGATGAAAACCATACTTTTGCGGATTTTCCATTATGATTTTTATTGCAGCGACCCTTGCAATGTAACGAGAAGTTTCAATTCCCAGCACAAGATTATAATAGTTTTTTGCTTTTTGTAATCCACTCCATTTATCAATTCCATTCATACCGGCGTTATAAGCGGCTGCTGCCATAGTCCAGCTCCCGAACTTCCTGTAAGCATCTTTAAGATATTTACAAGCTGCTTCGGTTGATTTTTCAACATCATATCTTTCATCAACTTCATTGTTTACTTCAAGTCCATATTCTGTTGCAGCTGATTTAATGAATTGCCAGAAACCTGTTGCGCCAGCCGGTGAGACAACATTTTCAAGATTACTTTCAGCTACTGCAAGATATTTAAAGTCATCCGGAATGTTATTTCTTTTAAGAATCGGTTCTATTACCGGGAACCATCTGTTGGCTCTTTTTAAGGCGAGTATTGTTGCAGAATGCCAGTAAGCATTGACTATTATCTCACGGTCAAGTCTCTCATACACTTCAAAATTTTCAAGAGGAACTTTTTCACCAAATAAGTAAACTTCGTCAGGAATTTCCGGTTGAGTTATAATGAACTGTGATGAGATTTGTTTTTCACCATTACTAATCTGATTATTACTTTGGAAGCCGAATATCAATGCAAACAGCAAAGCAGTAACAATTATACCAAATGCGAAAAAGTAAGCGGGCTTTAATTTTAATAGATTAAGTTTTCTCATAACACATTCTGATTTTTAAATACTAATTTCAGTTTGATTTCTGTTCCTTAAAAGGAATTTCGACTTGCACTGTAGTCCCCTCTTCACGAAAAATCTTGTAACTCCCATTCAACTGATTTACGAGAAGTTTTACTAATTGTAATCCGAGAGTCTTACCATTTTCAAGATCAAGATTAACAGGAATTCCAACTCCATCATCCCTGATTATCAGAATAATTTTGAATTCATTCCTCTCAAGAAAAATATCAATTTTACCTTTTTGTCTTTCCATAAAAGCATGCTTAATTGAATTAGTAACAATTTCATTTACAAATAATCCAAATGGAATTGCAATATCAATATCAGCAAAAACACTCTCCATATTATAATTTATCATCAAAATTTTTTTATTGTCAGCATAAACTGATAATAAATTATCTGCGAGTGACTCAATATACACTGAAAGATCAATAAGAGATTGATTTTCGTTCCTGTAAAGATATTCGTGGATAATTGCCATCGAACGAATTCTGTTAATACTCTCTCTGAACATTTCTTTTACAACAAAGTCTTCAATATTCTGGCTTTGTAATTCGAGCAAACCTATTATGATATTAAGATTATTCTTTACCCGATGATGAATTTCCTTCAGAATTATTCTCTCTTCATTTTTTTTCTTTTCATCTTCACTCATTTATGAGCTCCGGAACAAATTCTCAAAATAAATGTGATTATTTTTAAGTCAACAAATAATAATTTTATCCGTAAAAAGATATGGAAACTTTCCAGACAATTATAAACAGAAGAAGTATAAGAAAATATAAATCATCAAAAATTGAAGAAGAAAAAATTAATTTACTTCTCAAAGCAGCAATGTACGCCCCGAGTGCAATGAATCTTCAGCCATGGCATTTTATTGTTATTAACTCTGAAGAAGTTATTCAGGAAACAATTAAATCAGTTCCGCACGCAGAGATGATTAAACAATCAGGCAATGCTATTCTTGTTTGTGGAGATGCTTCTTTGGAGAAAAACGAAAGCTGGCTTATACAGAACTGCTCTGCTGCAACTCAGAATATTCTGCTTGCTGCTTACGATTTGGGACTTGGCACCTGCTGGATCGCAGTTCACGGGATGAGTGATGTGATGAAAAATCTTAAAGCGCAATTTAAATTGCCCGAGGAAATTATTCCTGTTGCTTTAATTGCAATTGGATATCCAGATGAAGAAGTGAAAACGGAAGAAAGATTTAAAGAAGAAAAAATTCATTACAATAATTGGTAATAATCATTCGTGTATTTTTGTGCTTTTGTGTTCCTGCCTACCGCAGGAGAAAAATCTCGCCACAAAAGCACCAAAACACTAAACAATAAAAACCTGAATGAATATGAACGAAATTAAGTCAAATAAAGATTACGATCCGAGAATGCATTCGGCTGAACACATTCTTAATCAGACAATGGTAAGAATGTTTAAATGCGGGCGCTCATTCAGCAATCATATTGAAAAGAAAAAATCAAAATGTGATTATCACTTTGATCGTAATCTGACCGAAGAAGAAATAAAAGTGATTAATGAAAAAGTCAATAAAATCATTCAAAAAGATTTGCCGGTTTATGAAGAATTTATGAATCGTGCAGAAGCTGAAAAATATTTTCAGCTTTCCAGATTACCTGAAGAAGCGGGCGATACGATACGGATTATTAGAATCGGCGATTACGATGCCTGTCCTTGCAGCGGTGTTCATGTAAAATCAACAAAGGAAATTGGAAAGTTTCAGATAATCTCAACCGGTTATGAAAACGGAGTTTTACGAGTCAGATTTAAACTTCCTAACGAATAATAAAAAGGAGTTTTTATGAAAAAGATTTTAATTCTATTATTATCGGTAATCATTTTATCTTGTGGTGAAAAACAAAATCAAATCAAAGAGGAAAGTCAGGTGGAAATTCTCAGACAAAAAATAGACAAATTTATTCCTGTTGAAATTCAATACGATGAAAATCTTTTAAGTGACAGAGAAAAAATTGTGCTCGAAAAACTTTATCGTGCTTCAAAGCTGATTGATACACTGTTTCTTGATCAGGTCTATTCTAAAAATCATCAGATCAAATCTGAGTTGTTATCAAAGCTTTCCGATAAATCTATCGTAAATAATCCGGATGAAAAACTTAAACTCGAACTTCAACTTGAACTCTTCAATATAATGTTCGGTCCTTTTGATCGGCTTGAAGATGATGAACCGTTTATCGGAACTGAAAGAAAACCGCTTGGTGCAAATTTCTATCCTGAAGATATGACCAAAGAGGAATTTGAAAACCGGATAAAACAAAATCCTGCTGATGAAAAATCTTTTACTTCTGAATTTACTTTGATAAGAAGGCAAAATGATCAACTTGTTGCGATTCCTTATAGTGAATATTACAAGGAAACATTAACGAAGATTTCCAATCTTCTTAAAGAAGCCGCTGAGTATGCTGATAATCCATCTCTGAAAAAATATTTACTTTCCCGTGCTGATGCATTTCTTACAAACGACTATTATCAAAGCGATATGGACTGGATGGATTTGAAAGATCACAACATTGAAGTTGTTATCGGTCCTTATGAAGTTTATGAAGATGGTTTATTTAATTATAAAGCTTCGTTCGAAAGCTTCGTCACAATAAAAGATCCTGTCGAAACTAAAAAGCTGGAGATATTTGCAAAGTATCTTAATGATATTGAAAAAAATCTTCCGCTTGATGATAAGCATAAAAATTATCAGCGTGGAAGTGAATCTCCCATCGTTGTTGCGAATGAAGTTTTTACTGCAGGTGATACAAAAGCAGGAGTTCAGACGCTTGCATTCAATCTTCCCAATGATGAGAGAGTCCGCAAAGCAAAAGGTTCAAAGAAAGTTATGTTGAAAAATGTTCACGAAGCAAAGTTTGAGAAGTTGCTAAAACCCATTGCAGAGCTTGTACTTGAACCTGAACTTCTTCAGTATGTTACTTTTGATGCTTTCTTCAATCATACTCTTATGCACGAAATGTCTCACGGCGTTGGTCCCGGAGTTATAACAATTAACGGAAAACAAACAGAGGTTAAAAAAGAATTAAAGGAAACATATTCAACAATCGAAGAATGCAAAGCAGATATTCTTGGAATGTATAATAATATATTTATGATTGAGAAAGGTGTTTATCCAAAAGAAATGGAAAAACAGGTCTGGATAACTTTTCTTGCGGGAGCTTTCCGGAGTATGAGATTTGGAATTGGCGAAGCACACGGCGGCGGCAATGCGATAATTTATAATTATCTCCTTGAAAAGGGTGCTTATGTTTATGATGATAAGACTCATAAAGTAAAAGTAGATTTTGAAAAAATTTATCCTGCATTAAGAGAACTTTGTAATTTAGTCCTCACAATTCAGGCGGAAGGAAATTATCAGGCAGCAAAAGATCTGATAGCAAAGTATGCCGTAAAATCGCAATCGATTGAAGCTTTAACAAAAAAACTTAAGTCGCTTCCGGTTGATATTAAACCCGTTTTTGAAATTGAGAAGAAACTGAATTAAAAATTTTTTGTCAAAGAAATACTTTAGAATATCTTTAAAGTCTCGGCGGGACTTTCTCAGCAGTTCAATTAAAGTTCTGCTAAAAAGCTGGTGTTTTATTTTCAATCATACTATTGGTTTTTAACAATCAGCACAAACTCCCCTTTCAGATTTTCCTTCTTTGCTGAATTGTAAACCTGCAAAGCATTGCCGCGATAAAATTTTTCTTTTTCTTTTGTTAACTCAAACGCTAGAACAGTCTGAATATTTTCTCCAAGCACTTTCACAACATCCTCTAATAATGTCTGCAAACGATATGGTGTATCCAGAATAATTATTGTTTCCCTTATTCGTTTTAAATCAAATAATTGTTTTTTTCGTATTTCCTTTTTTGGAGATAGCCAGCCGTAGTAATAAAACTTTTCGAATTCCAATCCGCTCCCAACCAACGCAGAAAGCAGTGAACTTGCACCCGGCACAGGAACAATATCTATTTTATTTTGAATTGCAAGACTAACAAGATAATGTCCGGGATCAGAGAATAATGGTGTTCCGCAATCTGAAATCAATGCTGCAGATTGACCATCTTTAAGTTTTGTGATTATCTCTGATGAAATTTCTTTTTCATTGTGTTCATTGAGAGCAACTAATTCTTTTTGAATCTGATAATGTGAAAGCAATCTTCTTGCTTCTTTGT
The DNA here is from genome assembly GCA_937934185.1 of uncultured Ignavibacterium sp. Taxonomy (GTDB): domain Bacteria; phylum Bacteroidota; class Ignavibacteria; order Ignavibacteriales; family Ignavibacteriaceae; genus Ignavibacterium. Next base: position 6,661 of record CALHAB010000086.1, read on the forward strand.
ATTCTTCACAGATAATAAAGTCGCATTCCTTTAACACCCGCAAAGCGCGCAAAGTTATATCTTCATAATTACCAATCGGAGTAGATACGATATACAGTCTGGGTTTCATATTCTTTGTGGATTTTAGTGCTTTCGTGTCTTAGTGGCAAAATACTCTGCCACAAAATCCCCAAAACACAAAAGCACACTAAATAAATATATTATTTTAAAACTCTGGTTATTTGTTCTTAAATTTCGCCTCAGATTAAACTTAATTTTGCTTAATGAAAAAATACAACAATTCGATATACCTTTCAGAATTTAATTCAAATATCGAAGCATATTTTCATACTGATTCTCAAATCAAAAATAATTATTCAGAAGGAACTTAAAATGAAAGCTGTGAACTTACTGTTTGCTTTGCTCATTATCAGCTCTCTTTCATTTGCTCAGGAAAGCCAGTCCTTCCTTGCACTTAAAAGCACAGGAGTAGAAGATTTTTTAAAACAACACCCCGAATATGACGGCAGAGGAACAATAATTATTGTTCTTGATACTGGTGTGGATATGGGAATTGATGGATTAACAAAAACATCAACCGGAGATGTAAAAGTAATTGATGTTCAGGATTTTACTGGTGAAGGCGATATGCTTTACTATTCTGCTGAAGTAAACAAAAAAGATGGTAAAACTTATCTTGAAAACCCAGACAAGAACATTGCTGTCAAAGTTGATTTAGATAAATTAATTCCATCATCAGATAATAATTATTTTATCGGTGCATTTCCCGAAAAACATTTAATCAATTCAAACAGTAATTCTTCAGACTTAAATGGAAATGGTTCAACTGATGATGTTTATTATTTCATCGTCTATAAAACTGCAAATAATTATTGGGTTGTTTACTTTGATTTGAACGGAAACGGCGACTTGTCGGATGAAAAACCTTTAAGAAACTATAAAGAAAAATTTGATGCATTTACAATTGAAAGGACAAAAGGGTTAGCTCCGTTCACAATGGCATTAAACATTTTCCCGGAAGAAAATAAAGTTGTCTTTTTCTTTGATGATGGTTCACACGGAACTCATTGTGCGGGAATTGCTGCCGGATATAATATTGGAGAGGTAGGAATAAACGGAGTTGCGCCCGGTGCTAACATCATCGCTTTGAAAATTGGACACAATAATTTTCCCGGCGGAGCAACTGTTAATGAAAGCATGAAAAAAGCTTATCTGTATGCTGATAAAATTTCCCGCGAGAGAAAAGAACCTTGCATTATCAGCATGAGCTATGGAATTGGAAGCGAAATTGAAAACCGTTCAGAGATGGAAAATTTTCTTGCAAAACTTCTTAAGGATAATCCTTATTTATATGTAAGCGTAAGCAATGGAAATGAAGGTCCTGGAATCTCTTCTTCCGGATTGCCGGCTTCCAGCAATTATGTCTTTTCTTCGGGAGCTGTACTCGCTAAAGAAGTAGCACGCGATAATTACGGAAATGATTTACCAAACGATGTGATTCTTCACTTCAGTTCCAGAGGTGGTGAAGTAAATAAACCAGATGTTGTTTCTCCCGGTGCAGCAACTTCAACCGTTCCGAATTTTACAGCAGGTGATAAATTCTGGGGCACAAGCATGGCGTGTCCATATTCCGCAGGAGTTATGTCGCTATTGTTAAGCGCTGCACTAAAAGAATTTCCTGATATTAAAATTCCAGCCCGACTTTTATACAAAATAATCAAAGAATCAGCAACTAAGTGGAATGAATACACGGTTCTGGATCAGGGTAGTGGATTTATTAATGTTCTTAATGCCTTTGAGTTGATGAAGAAGTTTATAAAAAATGGTGAGCATAAAAAGTTTGAGACTTATTCAATAAGTTCTTTCGCTCCGAACCAGCCCGATAATAAAGCAAATAACCTTTACATAAGAGATGGCTCGTACTTAACAGGAGATGAAGTATTCGCTTTCAATATCAGAAGAGAAAACTCAATTAACTCTGATAAGTTTTACAGAAAATATAATCTGAAAACAGATGCTGATTGGTTAAAACTGATTCAGAAGAATACTTATATCCGGAATGACCAACCCGCAATTGTCAATGTAAAAACAGATAAATCAAAACTTAAGAACCAGGGACTATACACAGCTAAAATTATTGCGACAAGAGATGATGCATCATCATTCCCTGAATTTGAAATGCTTGCAACAGTCGTAATTCCTTACGAATTCAATTCATCAAATAATTACAAAATTATGTGGAAAGATGAAGTCGTCCAGCAGGGAATGATTAAAAGATATTTTATAAAAATTCCCGCCGGACAGAATTCAATGAAGATTACCTTAAGCAGAGATAAAATGTCGAAGAAATATTCTCGCTGCAGATATTTCCTTCATAACAATGACGGAATTCAGGTTGATATTTCTCCGGTTTTATATTCTGTTAATAACGATGAGAAAATTGAAAAATATTATTTTGATTTGACTCCCGGAATTTATGAGATAATTGTTGATGGATTTTTCTTAGCTTCTGAACCATCTGCTTATAATCTGGAAGTTGAATTCAATTCGATTAACCGGTTAAGAAGCGAACCGCCTACTGCAGATAATTCTTCAATTGAAGTGGTGAATTATTTTAATGAGTCCAAATCATATAACCTTAGTGGTGAGATTATTGGGTTAAAGAAAAATTATCATGTTAATGTTGATGGAAGCGGAACACTAAAAATTCCCTTTACTCTTGTTAAAGGTCAGAAGTCTAAAGAGTTTTCTTTCGAGTTAACCAAAGAAGATTTTAACAAAGTAACAGATTTTTCTTTTCAGATACTTGATTCAACCGGCAAAGCAATAAGTAAAAATGCTCTTTCTTACAGAACCGGCGGAGAAGTAAGCGTTGAAATTCCTGAAGGTAAAGACAGCATTGAATATGTTTTAGAACTTATTCCGGCATTTGTAAGCAAAGATATGTCAGCTAAAGTAATGGTAGAAGAGAAAATTTATTTAAAGTCAATAATACCACTTGAAGTAAAATGCGCTGGAAATACTTCCGTAACTCTTTATCCAAATAATCTCAAAAGATTAGATATAAAATATTCAAAACCTGAAATAAACTATTCACAAGATTATATCGGATTTGGTAAAGTATATTTCAAATCTCCTTCAACAAATAAAACAGAATATGAACTACCTATTAACTTCAATTATTAAAAGGTGAAGTATGAGTGAACACACAAGCGGACCAATAAAGGGTCTTCCGGAAAATGCTTACACTGAACTTAAACCGGGTGAAGTGTATCGACCTATTATGCCTCCTGAATCAACTCCGAGAGAAATCACACCTTACTCGGTAATATGGGGTTTAATAATGGCTGTACTTTTTTCAGCCGCTGCTGCATACCTCGGTTTAAAGATCGGACAGGTTTTTGAAGCAGCAATTCCAATTGCAATCATTGCTGTTGGGCTTTCCGCTGCACTTAAAAGAAAAGGCGCTCTTGGTGAAAATGTGATTATTCAATCCATCGGGCAAAACTCGGGATTGATTGTTGCCGGTGCTATTTTCACAATTCCCGCTCTGTATATTTTAAATCTCGAAGCACATTTCTATCAGATATTTCTTTCATCAGCATTCGGAGGAATTCTTGGAATACTTTTCCTTATTCCATTCAGAAAATATTTTGTAGCTGAGATGCACGGCAAATTTCCATTTCCTGAAGCAACGGCAACTACCGAGGTTCTTGTTGCCGGAGAAAAAGGAGGAAAGCAAGCACTTGTACTCGTTGTAAGCGGCTTGATTGGTGGAGTTTATGATTTTATAATTGCAACATTCGGATGGTGGAGCGAAACATTTACTACAAGAGTTTTTGGATTCGGTGAAATGCTTGCTGATAAATTCAAACTTGTCTTCAGACTTAATGTCGGTGCTGCTGTAATGGGACTTGGATATATCGTCGGATTAAAATACGCAGCAATAATTGTTGCTGGCTCTTTTGTATCGTGGTATTTACTCGTTCCTGTGATTTCATACATTGGTGCGGGATTAACTGAGCCATTTGGAACAGGTGCTTCGAAATTAATCTCTGCTATGACTGCAGAGGAAATCTTCAGACAATATGTTCGTCATATTGGTATTGGTGGAATTGCAATGGCTGGAATAATCGGAATCATCCGTTCATCTAAAATTATCCGCGATGCAATTTCACTCGGAGTAAAAGAAATTTTTGAAAAGAAAGATGGTTCGAACAATACAATCAGAACTCAGCTTGACCTTCCAATGAAAACAATTGTAATTGGAATAATTGCCACTGCAATTCTACTTCTTGCATTCTTTCACTTCGGTGTATTAAATAATCTTGGTTGGGCTGTAACCGGCTTACTGATTGTATTGATAATTTCCTTTTTATTTACAACGGTTGCTGCGAATGCCATTGCAATAGTAGGAACAAATCCGGTAAGCGGAATGACTCTGATGACATTGATTCTTTCTTCAATAATTCTTACATCAGTTGGATTAAAAGGTCAGCAAGGAATGATTGCGGCACTTATTATTGGTGGAGTTGTTTGCACAGCACTTTCAATGGCTGGCGGATTTATAACTGATTTAAAAATCGGTTACTGGCTTGGTTCAACACCGCGTAAACAGGAACAATGGAAATTTCTTGGCGTTCTCGTTTCAGCAATAACCGTTGGATTTGTTATAATGATTTTAAATGAAACATACGGTTTTGTAGGCGAAGGCGCATTGGTTGCACCACAGGCAAATGCAATGGCGGCAGTAATTCAACCATTGATGGATCAGCAACCGGCACCGTGGACTCTTTATATTGTCGGTGCAATTTTAGCTGCAACGCTAACGATGATTAAAGTTCCCGCACTCGCCTTTGCTCTTGGTATGTACATTCCACTTGAACTAAATACGCCTTTACTTGTCGGCGGATTGATTGCTCATTTTGTTTCTACAAGAAGTAAGGATGAAAAACTTAACAATGCCAGAAGAGAAAGAGGAACATTGATTGCATC
>CALHAB010000087.1 GCA_937934185.1 uncultured Ignavibacterium sp.
GCCGCCAGCAGAAGAATATCCATAAACGAAACCTGAAATAAGACCTGAAGGATTAGTAGTAAGAGCAGCAGTAGGTGCCAGGAACTCATAACCACCGATAAGATTCCATCCTGCGGCAGCATTAAGAGGATTGTGAGGAACTATATTTATACCGCCAGCAGGCCATTCATCACCGGTGTTATAGGTATTAGCACCGAGGTGTTTCATCCAGTAACCAATTCCAGTTTGAACAGAAGTAACAGCCTGATAACCACCTTGATACTTGAAAACATTAGCGGCAGGATCTTTACCGGGCCACCAGGTAAGAACATTCTGATCAACTGGATGTTCACCTGGAACAGATACCATATTCCAACCATTGTTTACATTTACAGTAAGCTGGAAAGTTGTTTGAGATGAAGAGGGAATCCAGGAATCAGAGACTCTGATTCCATCCAAATATAATTTTGGAGAGGACGCAGTTGATCCTTGTCTTAAAGCGATCATCGCTAATGAAACAGCATCTGTTCCTGAATCACCAACTGAAAGGTCTGGGGCAGGCTCATTACCATCCAGAACAGGATTGATCCATAACCTTACTGAGTCATTTGATGTTCCACCATCAACAAATTCATATTTAACTACAAGAAGATAAGTTGTATTAAATGAAAAGACTGGTGATGTATAAACAACATCAGAATTATTTCTTTTAGCTACACCGAATGCGAGATTACCACTCAAACTATCTCTCTTTGCAAAAACCTTTCCTAAGAAAGTTGTCGTAGTGTTTTCAGGACCAAAATGAAAGAAATAATCTCCAGAATTTTGTGCACTGTCAATGCTTACCAAAAATGATGCATACAAATTTCCGGAAGTTGTAGTTGCGAACGCACGATTAACATCTTCACCAGTGTTTTTGAGATAGACTGCTTTTCCAATGTTTGAATTCAGATAACCTGTATAGCTTAGATTTGTGTCAACAACAGTTACAGGATTAGTACCTACTCCGCTATGAGGTACCCAACCATTTTGCGTTAACAAAGAACCAACGGAATAATTAAAGTTTTCAGTAATGGGTAGTGCTGGCAGATTATCAGTCGCAATACTGAATTGTGGAATAGTCCCATCAGTTTTATAGTCAATTAAAGTTCCTGAATTTGTGTAAGGGAATATTTTAAAATAATATGTCGTCCCTGCGTTAAAACCAAATGTGGCCGATTGAATTCCCTGAGCTACATTCTGATTGAATGTGGAATTAGTTACAGGAACTCCGTCAACAGGATTGGGAATTGAATCGAATGCTAATGAACTCGCTCTGATCAGATAACCATCCGGCTCAATTCCTCCAACTGCATCATTCCAATTAAGATTTATGTAATAATAAGATGGATTACCTAATGTACCGCCAAAGTTTGATACATGATTTGTCGGTTCAGGTTTTACTACAAATCCATTGCAGGTAACAATAGCATCATTTGCACCACCACCAGAGTTGGTAATGACTTCACCATTATACAAACCACCGGTAAGTCCAGCTTTCAATCTTACATATACAGGAGTTGATGTTAGTGAACCGCCACTGTAGGGAACAATCAGTGAATTAGTGAATGATGAATTATTCAGAGATATTTCATAATTAGCTGGAGCAGTGATTGTAATATTTCCTGATGGTGGATTTAAATCACTTCCGCTTAAATTATAACTTTGTGATGCAGACGGACCGCCGCCGACAAAATAGCTAAATCCTGATAGAGTTGAAGGATTAACTGCAAGTTGCGGACCTGTTGGAATGCTGACTATATCCTCCCAAGCCAAACCAATTCTTATCCCATCAACTATTACTGAGACTGAAGTTGTTGACGATCCTTGTCTTAATGCAACAGCATCAATAATATTTTGACCTGCTGTTGCTGCGTTAACTAATTCTGGTGAACCTGCCTGATCTTCAGATTGGGGAACTCCGGAACTGAATACCCAGAATTTTGTTGTATCATTTCCGGCAGCATTAATAGTGTATTTTACTACAATTAAATAGGTTTGATTTTTAGAAAAATTGGTTGAGCCGTAAGTAGCAGTGGTTGTATTTGATAAACCAAAATTAACCTGATCTGATACAACTCTTGCAAAAACTCTTGCACTAAAAGAAGTAAAACTTGTTGGACTTACTCTGTCGCCAAGATGAATAAAATAATCACCTGTTTTACTTGCTGCCGGTTCATTTACATTTACTAAAAAGGAATAATACACAGATGCTCCATCAGTGTATACTGAATCAAAACCTCTGTTAACATCCTCACCGCCTGCATTATTGATTAAAGCAGCGTTTCCGATACCACTTCCTGGGTAGCCAGTATAAGTCAATCCTGTAGTTGTCGAAATTGAATTAGTTCCTGCACCGCTATGAGCAGTCCAACCATTATTTATTAATAAGCCGCTGAATTCAAAATTTTCTACTAAGAGTGGTTGCTGAACATTAAAACTTAGATTTAATACCTCTTCAGGCAAACCTGTTATACTATTCCAACTATAAACTCTTGTGTATGGAGTAACTGAATTTTTCCAGGTGAGTTTGAAATAGGTACCATTGAATGAACTTGCTGTTGTCTGAAATCTGAAACGTGAAATTCTTTTTCCTTCTCCGGGCAAAATATTTCCATTCGAACCCGGAAGATTTGAGGAAGTTCTGATAATATTACTTCCTGTCAGCAATGCTGATGGTGGTAAAGCGGAAGAAGGGAAATCTGAATAGTCTGTGACAAGTGAGAATATCGCATTCCCTCCATTAAGAAATGCTGGATCATAATTCCAGACAAATGCAGCATTACTGTATGTAATGCTTGAGGACCCTGAATTCTGCAGATAAACATCAAATGTAAGTGAGTTCGCTGACTCAAATGTTATGTTAGAAACAATCAGTCGTAATTGTTGCGGAAATGTTGTAGAAAAACTGATTGCTAAAAAAATGAGGAACAATAAGAACTGTTTTTTTCTTTTATGCATAGATTCACCTCTATTATGTTTTAATTGTTTTATGGTCGTTTAACTGAATATCCTGATATATTATTTTGATAAACAATATTGACATCATTTATATCTGTAACTAAGTCACCATTCAAATCAGTATTAACATATCCTCCGACATTCAACACTCTGTTTGTAAATACATTTACCAAGTCACTAATTTCAATACTTCCATCCTGATTTACATCTCCGGTTATCAGGCACCAATTACTTCCAACAAGTTTGAGATTATTACCAAATGCTTTATTGGATGATGTTGTAAAGTCATAAGTGGCAATGTCATTAAGAAACGATACAGGATTTGCACTCCAGGTTTCGAGTGAATTGCGATGTTTAATTACCAGATAATATGGTGTATTATTCACTGCCTGATTAAATGGAATTGTTATATTTCCATCCGCATTGATTAAAACCTTTTTTTGCTCGACAAGATTGAATGGACTATTCTGACTTCTTAATTCAACAGTTATAGAATCAGGTACCATGCTCAAACCATTGTATCTTCCTTCAATTAAAGCTTTCAATGAAAGAGTTTTAACATTCGTTGGAAATGAGAATGATGCAACAACAGGTAAATGATCACTTGCATAATGAAGAGCATCTGCAATAAGCTGACCAACGGCAGTGTTTGGTGGTCTGTTAATTGAATCATTATAATGATTTCCATCATTTCCATAAGCAAAGTAGCTGCCTGGTATAAAAGTAATTCCACCGGAGTCCATAACTGCCTGTGACATAAGAATCATATCAAATCTGTCATCCAATCCTCCCGGAGTTCCATCACCAAATTGTCTTGTTCTGGTTGATTGTGTATGATAGATAGCATACGCAGGATTATTCCAGGTTCCTGTTAATGTTAATGGATCCAGTACATAACCGCTTGAACTTTGATCGAGTAGCTTCTGATATGCAAGTTCACCAGACCTGTAAATATTAAAATCACCAAGAACAATAAAATTTGTATTTGGCGGTAATGAGTTTGTTCTTTGTCTCAGACTATCAACTTCTGCTGCTCTGAGTAATTCATTCTGTAATGAATCACTTGCTTTAAGATGTACTGAGTAGATAATCAGAGTATCACCGGTGAGGTTATATACAAGTTTAAATTCATTGATATCACGCAAGGCAGTTCTGATCGGAGTGTTGCTAATGAAAGTAAATAAATTCGATTTGAAGAATATTGCATTATCCGTATCAAACCCATCAATAAAAGTTCCTGCCTGATAAAGAGGATTATTAGGAAGTAAAATTTTATTCAGGAATGCATTGACACCTTGTTGCGAAATCATTTCCTGAACAACAATTATATCTGGTTGAATGTTTGCAAAAATAGTTCTGAAGTAAGGATTCCGTGAAGTCGTATCTGTTATCGGATAATTAAGAATGTTATAAGTCATTATCGTATGCTGATTCTGAGCGAATACAATCAGATTCAGAACTAATAAGTAGAAAAATATTTTTTTAAAAGTTTTAATCATCTTTAAAATGTTATCTTTCTGAAATAGGAGATTGAGGAGTTATTTTTTGTACACCAGCTAAATTATTAATAAAGACTAAATACAGGTCATAGATTTCCGTTAAATAATCATTATTTAAATCTGTGTTAACATATCCGGATGTTCCGTTCACATTATCATTGAATATAAGATTCATATCAATTGAATTTACAAATCCATCCTGATTAACATCTCCGCTGTAAATACACCATTTACCATTAATGAATTTAAGGTTATTTCCATAAGCTTTGTTTTGTGCTGTTGTAAAATCATAACTAGCAAAACCTGATGTAAACTGAATTGTTGTTGATGACCAAGTTTCAATCGAATTTCTGTGCTTTATAACTAAGTAGTAAGGTGTTCCATTTAATGCATTTGAAAATTGTATTGAACTTTCACCTGATGAATTTAACAAAACTTTCTTTTGTTCAATTATTGAATACGGCGAAGCTGAATTTCTTAATTCAACCAGAATAGTATCAGGATTAAGTGATTGACCATCGAATAAACCTTCAATGAAAACTTTTAAAGGTGATAATTCAACAAAATTAAAGTATGGTGATTCCAGTTTATAAAAACCATTACCTTGTGCGGCAAATTGAGTAACCGTGTCAACAATAGAAATCTGGTAATTTGAAGAGCTTATTGGAATTTGAGTCCAGTTCATTCCACCATCTTTAGTTCGCCAGGTATATCCACAGGAATAACATCCTGCAATAACATGATTACCATTATCTGGCTGTGAATGAACTCCCCACATATTAACTCCATTGAATAGAGTAACAGGTGTCCAGCTTGAACCATAATCAGTTGATTTGAGTAATCCGCCACCTCCGCCCCATTTTGTTGCCCAGGCAATTCCCGGATTAGTAAAGTCAACAGCGATGGTTGGTATTTCACCGCTTGTTGAAAATGTCTGTGTCCAGGTTAAACCATAATCAGTGCTTTTGAATATTCCGGTTCCATTATCACCGATGAGAATAATATTTGTATCAGGGAAGACCTCAATATCACAGGGAGCATTTACAGGACCAAAATTGCTTGATATTGTTGACCAGGTGCTTCCAAAGTCAGTCGATTTCTTAAAATTAGTATTAATCATTGTAAAAAGTGTGTTTGGGTTTGAAGGATCTTGTGTGATTGGAATTCCGAAATAAGACATCTGTCCTTCATCATTAGTTAAAATCCAGGTATTGCCGTCATCGGTGGTTTTATAGATTTTATCATTTGGCGATGATTCAATAGCTACTACAAATGTTCCGGGATTATAATCATCCAGAATTATACATTTAATCTTTGACGAATTAGGCACTGGTGTTCCGGTGACAAAAAAACTTTCTCCCCGATTTGTACTTTTGAATATCGTATTGTTCGAACCATAGTAAACTATGTTCGGATTAAATTTATTGTAGTCAATCGGTCCGCCTAAACTGCTTCCACTTTGTTTAAGCGTCCATTGATAATTAGGTTGTGATAGTAAAATCAAATTAGAAAGTAGAACAAGTAATAAAATTTTTACTCTCATTGTTCACCCAAATTAGTTGATGATATTGGTTGACCAGGTTTTTTAACCTGAACACCTGATACACTATTTGAAAATGCAATCATTAAATCAGTAATTTCAGTTAGATAATCATTGTTTAAATCAGTTAAGTTATAACCAATTACGCCTGAAATATTGTTGTTAAATACTAAATTCAAATCAGAAGTATTTATAATTCCATCCTGATTAACATCACCGCTGTAAATGCACCACTTACCATTGATGAATTTCAGATTATTACCATAAGCTTTGTTTTGTGCTGTTGTAAAATCATAACTTCCAAAACCTGATGTAAACTGAATTGTTGTTGATGACCAGGTTTCAATTGAATTCCGATGTTTAATTACAATATAATATGGTGTGTTTTCCGATGCAGTTTGAAATAAAGGCAATGCGTTTCCATTTATATCAGGTAAGGTCTTAATTGATTCTACAAGTGAATACGGTGCTGAAGAATTTCTTATTTCAACAGTAATTGTATCCATATTAGTTGTAGAAGGATTTAAGAATCCCTCAAACATAACAGTGAGATTTAAAGTTTTTGTCTGAGGGACTAAATCTCGCATAAGATATCTGACACTATTTTCAATAAGATTTTTTGCAACATTCTGATCAGCAAATTGAGAGACAGCAAATGAATAAAAAATGTTTCTGCACTTTGATGTATCGCCGTTCGGATTATAAATAAATATACCGCCGTTAGCTGCTGTTCCGCCAGACCACTTGGCTATTCGACTGATTCCAGCAACGCCGGGTAAAACAGTCATTTCATCTCTCGCTCCATAACCAATTGTACCACCATTATTAACAGCGATCGGAGAGGGTATTGAATTCGGAGTTGTAAATACAGGATGATTTGTCACAGCAATCTGAAGACTTGCACCTGAACGATCACTTACCCAATTACTATCAAGTAATAAATTTCTTCTGAAGCTGACATCAAGTTCGGTTGTTTGCTTTCTGTATATGTATCCAACTTCACCACCCTCTACTAGTACTTTCCCACCATTGAGTGTGAAATTTACTAACGCAGATCTTTTTGCTACATCATTGAAAATCGATGACTCTTTCACACCTGCAGATAAAATTACAACATCGTAATTTGATAGGGTTGATGTATTGAGTGAAGCAAAGCTGACTTGATCAACAATGTAACCTCTTTCTGTTAATGCAGTTGCAAACAGATTAGCTGAAGCACCTAACGGAATATTGTATTCACCAAACGAAGCTTTGTCTTTTGAATATCTTCCTTCGGTAGAAACATCATCATCAACAACTAAAATATTTCCAAGTGATGGTATAATTGTAAATGAATGAAAACCTGATGAAGGATTAAAACTGACATTTTGTTGCTGAGAGATATCTGTTGCTTTTATTCTGTACTCAATTAAATCTCCCGGCAAAACACTTATTGAAGGAAATGTACCCGAATATGTATTCCCGGATTGCAAGTTTAAATTAAAAGTTGAAACAGCTCCACCATTTTTTCTGAATTCACAAATAACACTTGCTACTCCCAGATTATCAGTAACATCAGCGTCAACTGTTGGTGGAAATCTCGATGGTGTCATATTTTGAAGGGGAGTATGAGAAATTGCTGGTGGAATGTTGTCAATAATCGTTTGAAAGGAATAATAATTTGTCGGAGCATTAAATGGTGAAGTTGCTTTCAATCCCTGATTATCAGTAGCAGAAATGTAATAGTTATAAGTTGTTGCAGTTCCATTACCGGGAATGCTTGCTGTATAATTATTTCCGCCAACATTTGTCATAACAATGCTGTCAGTAATAGCTCCAATTCCTCGTCCCCAGTAAACCTTAATTGAAGAAGCGACCAATGGATTAACTGATGTGATTGTTGCATTCACTACATAAGGACCATTTAAATTTTCTGTACTGGTCAGTGGTGTATGACTTATTGAAGGACCGAAACTTACAATGGTTGACCACGCCTGATAATTTCCTGTTCTGTCTTCAGCCCAAACAGGATATGCTTTACCATTGCTGGCAGTTATTCCAATATAATCACCCTGATATCCTGATGCCAAACCTGAAATTGGTTTCGGTTTGAAGTTTGCATCGCTAACCTGATAATTTTCAAAAGTAATTCCACCATCAAAAGAAGTTGCCATCCATACACCCGAGCTGTCGGATGTTGTGTTCCTGTTATCATAAAATACAATATGCAAAGCTCCATTCGATTGATCAACTGTACACCAGGGATAATATTGATCTTTTCCGTTATTTAATGCATCGTTGTTCACTCTTACAGGAGAGCTCCAGGTAACTCCGCCATTTGTAGAACGGATTAAAACAATATCAGGATCACTTCCTGCAGGTGCAACACCTCTCTGAGGCCAGACAATGTAAATGTAACCATTTCTCGGACCTCCGGAACGATCAACTGCCATAGATGGAAAGGATGATACTCTGATGTTGGTTGATTTTAAAGTTCCTCTTATTCCAAAATTTGGTGCTGAATAGATTCTTGCTTTTGTAAATGAAACACCACCATTCGTTGATTTAGCAAATCCAATTGCATCTTCACCATAAACTCCAGTTCCCCAATTATCATATATAGCGAATGTAGCGTAAACTTCACCATTTGGACCGGTTGAAATATTTACTCCCTGAGCATGACTTCCCGGAGATAGAGAAGCAGACAAATCAACAAATGAACTCCAGCTAACTCCGTTGTTTGTTGAGTAATTAAGAACAACCTGATTATCACTTGGACTTCCGGTAACAAAATGTGTCCACGCATCATAAACTCTGTTTACATAGGGACTTGTTAAATGCTTATCAACCCATAAATGATTTTTGTCGAGAAGATTTCCACTGCCTGGATCAGAAGCTGCAACATAATTATTCCAGCTCGCACCATTATTTGTAGATACTGAAACTCCCTGCCCACCACCATTCCTTATATACCCGATATAAAAATTTCCATTTGGTCCGATAACCGCAGCAGGATCACCGCTGTTTGAACCAATTGGAGGATTATCATAACCTGTCCAGTTTATTCCTCCGTTTGTTGACCAGTATAATCCTGTTCCATACAGAGTTGTCACAGGCCAGTTTGTTGTGTTCGCACTTGCAAATAAAATGTTCGGGTTTGTTGGATGAATATCAACACTAATTTCTGACTGCGTTGAATTTGAAGAGGGAAGTAATCTGAAATTAGGATTAACAACTGCTTCAGTATTTCCAAACTGATAAAACTGATGAAAATGATATTCAACATATTTATAGTTTTCATCAACGGGAGTAAAATAATCAGGATTAACTTCTACTCTTGTCCATCTTTTATCTTCTTCAAAGGTATTTTGTGAAAAAACTTTGGTGGTAGTTGAAAAAATCAGAAGAAGTGTTAACGACAGAAGATTTATACTAAATTTCATTTTCATTAAACTTTATTTTGTTAATATCATTTTCTTTGTTTCTGTAAACGAGCCGGTACTTAATCTGTAGAAATAAATTCCTGATGATAATCCGCTTGCATCAAAAATAACTTCATAAACGCCAGCGGGTTTTTCGTCATTAACTAATGTAGCAACTTCATTACCGAGCACATCATAAACCCTCAATGTTTGCCAACTGGTTACCGGCGACTGCCAACTGATTTTTGTACTAGGATTAAATGGGTTTGGATAGTTCTGATTTAACTTAAATTCATTTACAAGTAATTCTTGTTGGATAAATATTTTATTTATCAACGCATTTTCAATTATTAGCTGATTATCTTCACTTAAAATATTTTCATATCCATTATCAAGTCTAACTCTTAGTTTACCATTTTGAATTTTAATTGTCAGAGGATAAGTGATTCCCTGAAACTGAATTGACTTCTCATCAAATCCACTTTCAACAAATCTTCCAGAAGAAAATCTCAAATCAAAAATTTCTGGGAAAGGTACCGGAGGTAATTCATAAAACTCTGTAGATTCATTATTATTAATCAGATATAAAGTGTTTGTTTTATTTGCAGCATCAGTTAAAGTGATTTTTATCCAATCCTCATCGGTATTAAAATCTTTTGAAACAACTGAATTTAAGTTTGAGGATGTAAGATTAATTTTCCCCGAATTGTTTAGCTTAACCCAGTAACCCTGACCTGGATTTAATACAGAAACATTCTGGAAACCACTTCCGGGCGTGTATCCATAAAAGTAACTTGAAATAATATTTGATGGTGTTGTTGAAATTGATGAAACAGGTGTAGAGCTTTGATAAGGACCAATCAAATTCCAACCTGCTGTGCATTGAATCGGAATGTTCGGAACATAAAGAATTCCACCCGATGGCCATTCATCACCAGTATTATATATTCTGTCATTTTGATGCTTCATCCAATAACCTTTACCATTTTGTAAATCGTTTACAACCAGATACTGTCCGGTAAAAGTATAGACATTTGCAGCTTGATCTCTGTAAGGCCACCAGCTATTTACATGTTGATTGTTCGGATGTGAACCTGGAATTGATACAAGATTCCATCCGTTATAAACATTCGATGTGAATGGAAATGAAGTAGGATAAACTGTATGAACAGCACGCATAATCCAGCATCGCTCAGCAGATTGAATAATCAGAGGAAACCACATTGTAGTATCTGATATTCCCTGATAGTAACATCTTCCTGAAATAAAATCATCATTGTGAACTGCACAAGGATATTGGATTCCCAAAGGCAGTTTAATCGTAATCCAATAATCTGAACCGCCTGAAATTATTGGTGCATTATCATCGAATGGAAAATGAACATAGTCTCCACTTTTCGTAAGATATACACTGCTGTTGTAAATCTTATTATAAATCACCGGACCAGGCATGTTATTGTTAGGTCCTGCGCCTCTTATCTGAACTTCAACTTCGCCAACGTTTGCAAATTCTGTCTGATAAAGGAAATCCACGCCCTGAAGTTTAATGTTTGTCTCTGCTGTGTAGCGCATACCAGCTTTGAATCGAACAAAAGGATTTCCGAATCCCATCCAGGTATCTGCTAAATTATCACCCCGATCATAAACAGTTCTGCTGAATGAGTTTGGATATACGAGCAATCTGAAACTGTTTGTATTATTCAATGGATATTCATCTCCACCCAATTTCAAATTGCCGTTTACTAAATAAGTTCCTCTTGCCGGAGGTGAATAAACAAAATTTACGCTGTCTTTCTGTAAAGGTTGAATATAATTTCCATTAACTGTATTCTGATTTGCTCCGCTTACACTCCAGTTCACACTATAGTTTGTAGTAAAAACCCCTAAATTTTTTGCAACTGCTCTCAGATAAATATTATTAAGCTCGATGTTTTCTGGCTGATAATCATATAAAAATTTTGTGTTGTTTATTTCACTTTGTCTGAAATATTCTCCCGTTTCATATAACTTTTCATATTTAGTTTCATTTTTCTGAATACTCTCAGTAAAATTTTGAATTGGTAAACCTGTGTACTGATAAAAATTTACAAGTGCTAAATCATAATAAGGTCTTATAATTTGAGGACCGGATATATCATCAAGATAAATATTGAAAGCATCGCGACTGCGATTTACAAAAGCAATATAAACTTGCTGCCCGGCATAAGCTGATAAACTGATTTTTCTATATTTCCAGGAAGTCGACTGATCATAAATTACAGCAAGATTTGTCCAACCAGAATTGTTAGGATTATTTGTCGGTCCAATTTTAACATACAAACTTTCAGGGAATGCAGGACTTTGAATGCTGTGCCAGAATGTTAAACTATCATTAGCAGTTACAAGTAATTTTTTTGTTATAAGCCAATCATCATTTTGTAAAGTAGAAGATTCAAATCTGCATGTGATAGATGCAGGACTAGTTCTGAATTTTAATGTTGTCCGCTGCCAGGTTTGAATTCCGTTATCTCTGTTGATTATAGTCCAGTCGAAGATACTCTCAGGATCAGTAAAACTTTCATTTAATCTTACTTGTGCAACCGTGTTATCCAGTAAGAATAAAATAATTAAATATATTATTGTTCTGGTCATCTTATTAAAATCATTTTCTTAACTGAATTAAACTCGCCAACAGTTAATTTGTAGAAATAAATTCCACTCGGTAATGATGAAGCATCAAATTCATATTCATAAAAGCCGGATGATATCTCTTTATTAACCAATGTTGCTACTTCATTTCCAAGTATATCGTAAACCTTTAATACGGTCTGAGCAAGCTCAGACCCCACATTTGGGATTGTAAATCTTATCTTCGTTGTTGGATTAAATGGATTCGGATAGTTTTGTTCTAATACAAACTCATCAGGAGTATTATGCTTTTTGATAATAATTTTTTTTACTTCAGGATTGTCGATTATAAAAGAGTTTTTCTCATTATGATTTTTCAAATGCAATCCATTCTCATCGAACACTGATAAATTTTCGCTTTCGAAAGTAATTTTAACCGGATAACTGATTCCTTGCATTATGATTTCAGGTTCGTCAGATATTTTCTCAACAAATCTGTTTGATGTAAATCTTATATCAAACAAATCAGAAAAGGGAAGTGGCGGCAGTTCAAAAAAGTCGAGATTATTTTCACTATCAGCTAAATACAACTTAGCCGATTTATTTTCTGAATCAGTGATTGTTATGCTTGTCCACTCTGGTTTGATAATGTTTAAATCTTTATAAACAGTGTGGTCTGTTAAAGATGGCAAAATCACACTTCCTGAAGAGCTGAATTTTATCCAATAGCCATAACCGGGGACTAATGAATTAACCGTCTGATAACCAGTTACTGAATTATAACCGTAAAAAGATGTTTGAATTATTCCGGGTGGATTTGTAGTAATTCCGAGAACGGGTGTCTGATTTTCATAACCGCCAACTATATTCCATCCCGCATTTACAGGGATTGGATTGTGCGGTACCAGGAGAATTCCTGATGCAGGCCATTCATCGCCGGTATTATAGACTCTTCCTCCTGAATGTTTCATCCAGTAACCTTTTCCAGGCTCAACAGAATCAACCTGTATATAACCGTTATTGAAGGAATAAACAGAAGCGGTTGGATCTTTGTACTGCCACCATGTTTCAGGATTCTGATTTACCGGATGCAATCCGGGAATTGAAACAAGATTCCATCCGTTTTCAACAGTAACTGTTAACTGAAATGTTGTTGGCGGTGTATAAGTTATTGTAAAATTCTGATTTGAAATGTCGAAGAAAATATTATTTACTGCTTCGACTTTTATCCTTGCCTGATTAGTTGCAATGTTCGGGACAGTAATGTTTTCCGAACCATCATTGGGTGTATTTGCTAAAAGAGTATCATTGAATGTCCAACCGCCATTTGTTGAAAGTAAAATTCTTACCGAATTACAATTAACAGGAGAGAGGTTTGTATTTGCAACATTCCAGGTAACTGTCTGTTCTGAATTTCCTGCCCAGGTAATTGCAGTGTTGGGATAAGTAACTACAAAAGGTCCTGAATTTCCATCAACTGCAAAATTAACTTGTTTACGATCTACTCCACCTCCGCCAGCGCGATTATCTCTTACGGTTAATCTGAACTTTAAATTTCTGCTGTATGTGGGAAGCAAAACTCCATAAGTTGAAGTATTGTTAATTAAATCTGAAAGTTTTGGAACATATCTTATTTGTGAAGTTTCCGGATTAAAACTTCTTATAATTGGTGCATCACCTGAAGGGGAGTTAGGATCTCCGGCAGGACCTAAATCAAATTCTTCCCAACAATATGTTAACGCATCACCATTTGGATCAGTTGCACTTCCATATAAAGCAAAAGGAGTACTTTTCGGGATATAAAATCCTCCCGCAGGAACAGTAATATTCGGAGCATTATTTCCTGTATTTGTTATTTGTGCACAGGAATTCCCTGAACCTGAATTAGTGTAAGCAACTATTTCATCAAAACTAATTGTATGAAAATAAGCATCGCTGTTACTTTGAAGATTTTGAGGTGCACAAATTCCTGCGTATGCCATAATTGTTGAGCCGCTGCCTGGTTCATAAGCAGTTGATGCATTTCTGTTTCCTGAACAAGAACCAGCGGTTCCGTTAAAGGTATGATTGGCTCCAAACTGATGTCCCATTTCGTGAGCGACATAATCAATATCAAACGGATCACCGATTGGATTTGGTGAACCGGTTACACCTCCAGCTTTATTGCTTGTGCATACACATCCGAGATACGCTATTCCACCACTACCGGTGCTGAATACATGTCCGATATCATAATTTGCACTTCCAATGACTGTATTCAGATTGGAAATGTTTTGCGATAACATTAAAGAACCATTATTATTAGTATAAGGATCAGTATTTGGGTCGGTGTAAATTATTAAATTATTATTTGCAACCAGAACCATTCTTATTGCAGCTTCTCTTTCATAAACTCCGTTAACACGGTTAACGCTAGTTGTAACAGCGGCTAATCCTGATGCAACTGTGCCGCCGTGATACTGAGTATATTCGCCTGTTGCTGCATTAGCAAGACGATAAGTTCTTAACTGCGGTCCGGTTGGAGTGAGTACTGATTCATAAAAATTAGGAACAGGTTCAATATATTCATCGTGATAAAGAACTTCACAATCAAATAAAGCATCTTTCTTCGAAAAGTCTTTTGAGTAATAAGATAAATAATAATTGATATCGCCTTTTGCATACGGGTCAATAAATACTCTTCCGTATGGCGAAAGAATCATTGCGTGAAAACCGTGAGATGTAAAATCCATTTTCAGTGTTGCATAAGGATCATCTATTCCTTGACCCGTATATGTTCTGATTTCAGGAAATTTATGTTGCAGCTCAGGTTCCATTGTTGGTGATTCCCAGAATTTAAATTTCTGAAATGAACCATCAGGTAAGGGGAGTTCTATAATTGAAGGATTGTTATAAGCTTCAGAAGTGAATTCCATCGGAGCTGATTTTAGATAATCTTTAATCAGTTCGGTATTTAATTTCAGGACTCTGTAAGATTCAGGAATAATTACTCTTTCTCCAATGTTGAAAATTTTGCTTTCAGATAAATCAATCCATAAGTTTTGAGAAAACCCTAAAAAAGAATAAAAAATGATTAATAAGGAAAATTTTTTTATCATATCTCAAATTCCCAAAGGAATCATTAATAAAACTAATGACCTCAAGCCGAGGTCATTAGTCTTATCAATGTGCTTCCCAAACATTTAAATTTCAATTAAAAAGGAAGAGCAAGAAAAGGTTAAATCTTTGTAAAGTTTCTATAACATCTTTTAATGCCCTTCCTTAAGATACTATTTCAGGAGACTCATTTTCTTTGTTTGTTTAAAACCATCGGCCTGAAGTTCGTACAAATAAATTCCAGAAGACCTTCCTTTTGCATTCCAATTGTAAATGTATGTTCCAGCTTCAAGCTTTTGATTAACTAATTGATCTACTACCTCACCTATTTGATTGTAAATTGTAAGTGTTACATTAGATTGTTTAGGTAATGTAAATGAAATATGAGTTGAAGGATTAAATGGATTAGGATAATTCTGTTCAAGCGTAAAATCCTTCAATGAACTAATGTCTATTTCAATTACATTCGAGAAACTGAACTTTCCGTCAAAATCATTTTGCCTTAGGCGGTAGTAATACTTTGTGTTTGCTCTGACAGTATTATCTATATAAGAATAACTCTGGGGAACAGTTGTTGTTCCGTTTCCTTTTATGAAGGCAAGCGTTAGCCAATCAGAAA
>CALHAB010000088.1 GCA_937934185.1 uncultured Ignavibacterium sp.
ACAAATTATTATTTTTTACAGAAATTATTTTACAAATTTGTTGTTTGATGAATAACTTAATAAGAAATCATCTGATTTTAATTTTAACTTTGTTTAGCTTTGTTTTCAAAGGCTATTGTCAAACTGATGTAAGTGTTGTTGCCGAAATAGCTGATACAAAAATTACCGCCAAAGAATTTTTATATCGTCTTGAATTATCTCCATTCATTACTCATAAATCTGCGTGGAATCAGGATTCACTTAAATCTGATTTTCTTTACTCACTTGTTGCAGAAAGATTATGGTATCTGGATGCGATTGAAAATGGATTAGCAGAATCTGAAGAATTCCGATTCTATTTCAAACCACTTGAAGATATTTTTTTACGAGATGCTCTCTTCAAAAGAGAAGTTGAAGAAAAGGTTAAATTATCTGCTGAAGATATTTCGAATGCCCTGAATAAAGCTCAGTACAAAATTATTTCAAAAATACTGACATCTACTGATTCTGTTCTAATCTTTGAATTATATTCTAAACTTCAGACAACTGAAAATCACGACTCATTATTATTACTACTAAATTTTAATTCAGTTACATCAAATCAATTTGAAATTACACTTGGCTCACTGAGAGATGAGGAGACTGAAGATTTTCTTTTTACTCTTTCACCTAAAGAATTTACCGAACCGATTAAGAGTGAAGTCGGTTGGGTAATTTTTCTAATTAAAGAAAAGTTATTCACTCCGATAGATATTTCTGATGAAACGATAGTGAATAAAATCAAAAGCATTGTCAGAAATCGACGAATAATGTTAAGAATGAATGAATACCTGCAGAATATATTGGGCAACATTACAATAAACATAGATGAGACTTCTTTCAAACTTGTTGCGGAGAAAATTTATGAAAGATTAAGTTCATTATCACAATTTAAAAAAGATTCTTCCGGTTTCATTTTATATGATAATGACTATCGAATTATCAAATCTCAACTTGGTGAAGAAAACCTTACAAAAGAATTCTTTAAAGTTTTTGACAAAAAGATTACCATTTGGGATTTTCTTTCTAATCTTGCTTTTGAAGAACATCGTTTTCAATCAATAGAAAAGAATTCTGTCTTTCAAAAGCTGAACAGAATCGCCAAAGATTTTGTTCAGCAGCAGGTGCTAACCTTTGAAGCAAAAAAATCAGGGTTGGATAAACAAAAA
Source organism: uncultured Ignavibacterium sp. (assembly GCA_937934185.1). GTDB lineage: Bacteria > Bacteroidota > Ignavibacteria > Ignavibacteriales > Ignavibacteriaceae > Ignavibacterium. The sequence continues at coordinate 1,188 of CALHAB010000088.1, forward strand.
AATATTTATGATGAACTTGAAATGTGGAAGCAAAATTATCTGGCTCAACTCAATAAATTAACCTTTCTTGACTCAGCACGAGTTGATGACAATGAGCTTAATCAATTTCTGGAGGAAAGTTCAAAAACAGGAAATGCATTAGTTTATGTTAATCTTAAACTGCTTACTCTGAGTTCGCTTCAGGAGATGGAAAATGTTTTGAAACAATTAACCGAAGGAATTTCTTTCGATGAAATAATTAAAAAATTTGGTAAAACTGATATGCTAGTTGATGAAAATGGCGAGACTGGTTTGCAGCCAGCTTTTGCTATGGGAGATATCGGAATAATTGCCGGTCAGTTGAAAGTTAATCAGATTTATGGACCGATAAAAAGAAACGATGGTTATTCTTTAGTTATGATTACTGAGAAGAAAACTGTGGCTGATTCAATTAAAATTGATAATGACACAACGAGAGAAAAACTCAGAAATTATTTGTTTCAAAAGAAACTGAATGAAAGTATTTCACGAAAAACTATTCAGCTCGCTCAGAAGTATAATGCAAAAGTTTACGAGGATGTGGCACTTCAGACTAAATCAACCGGAATCCAGATGTTTGTTCATAGGTTGATGGGCTTCGGCGGAAGAATTGCAGGTGTTCCGTTACTTGATAACTGGGCTGATTGGATAGACACAAAAGAATTAAAAGATGTATTGCTTCCATAATTTTTATTTTAAGAATTTTTCTTTGAGGCATTTATGAAGCCCCTGACATTTTTAAGTTCAATAGCAACTGTCTTATTCTTTTGCGTAAAAATAAATTCCCAGGTCTTCGTTAATCAAACAGGATATAAAACTGATTTATCAAAATTTTTCTATACAAACATTACAGCAACAAATTTTGAAGTTGTTGATGAAGAAACAGGAAACACTTTTTATAATGGAAATCTGCAGCTTGTCAGTTCAAATGATCCTGCAACAGGAATGGCTGTAAGAAAAGGTGATTTCACTTCACTTAACCGAAACGGAAATTATTTTATAAGACTGAACACAAATGATACTTCTTATCATTTTCCGATTAATCAAAATGTATTTGATGAACTTTATTATAAATCATTAAAGGCATTTTATTTTCAGAGATGTGGGATGCAATTACTCTTCACTCACGCCGGACAATATCAAAGAAATATCTGTCATACTGGTGATGCATTTTTTCATTCATCTACCGGACAAAACGGCTTTAAATTTTCACGCGGCGGCTGGCACGATGCAGGTGATTACGGGAAATACATTGTTAACGCTGGTATTAGTGCTGCAACTTTATTAATGGCTTATGAATACTTTCCTTCATATTTCAGCGAAGATAATCTTAACATACTTGAAAGTGGGAATGGAATTCCGGATATACTTGACGAAGTGAAATATGAAGTTCAATGGTTTCTAAGTATGCAGGATAGTAGTGGTGCTGTTTACTTTAAAGTAACTAAAGAGCAATTCGAACCTTTTGTAATGCCTTCCCAGGATTCAGGAATGAGGTACATCTATCAAAAATCATCGACAGCAACTGCTGATTTTATTGCTGTGCTTGCAAGATTTTATCGTGTTTATAAAAATTATGACACTACATTTGCAAATATTTGCTTGTCTGCGGCAATAAATGCATGGAACTGGTTATCAAATCAGCTAACAATTGTACCGCCCGGAGGATTTCATAATCCACCAGGAACTTCTACGGGTGAATACGGAGATAATAATGACAGCGATGAAAGATTGTGGGCAGCTGCTGAACTATTCGAAGCTACCGGAGATCAGAGTTTTAAAGAATATTACGAATTTAATTACAACATTTCCGGTTTATTTAATTCAACAATGAACTGGCAAAATGTTAGATCACTCGCTCACATTACTTATTTATATTCCAACCAACTTAGTTCTGATGCGGTTATTAAAGCTCAGCTATCAGCCTCATTAGACTCATATTGTAATTCTTTACTTACACGATTGAACGCAAACGGATTTGGTATAACTTTAAATCCCGGAGAATATAACTGGGGTTCAAATTCACAAGTACTTAATAATGCAGTCCTTCTGATACTTGGCTTTAACAAAAGTAATAACATAAATTTTTTAACTGCGGCTATTCAGCAATTAAATTATGTGTTGGGTTCTAATGCACATAATTTATCTTTTATTACAGGTATTGGAAAGAAATACCCTTTACATCCGCATCATCGTCCATCTGAAGCCGACGGAATTACAGAGCCGATTCCGGGACTAATTGTTGGTGGTCCAAATCAGTATCTGAATGATCCTGTATTGCAGCAGCATTTTAATCAAAATACACCACCAGCTTTATGTTATATTGATGATGTCGGAAGTTATGCATCGAATGAGATTGCAATTAATTGGAATGCTCCTCTCGTATTTGTTTCGGGATATTTTAATAATCTTTCAGCAACTTCGGTTGAAGAAGAGAAGGAAATTTCACCACAAGGATTCTACCTCGAACAAAACTTTCCGAATCCTTTCAACTCTTCAACAAGAATTAACTGGTATTCACCACAAAGTGGTTGGCAAAAAGTAAAACTCTTTGATTCGCTTGGCAGAGAATTACAGACGATTGCAGAGGGTTATTATAATGCCGGATTTCATTCTGAACTATTCTCAATTGATAGACTATTACCAACTGGTGTTTACTACTATCAATTAAACTTGGGCAGTACAATCATCTCAAAGAAAATGCTCTATCTCAAATAAGCATTCGGAAATTTATCGTAGGATTGTTTTTTATATAAGTTGCAATTTTATTTTCAAAAATTAATTTTACTCAGACCTACAACTCGTCGGATAACAATCTTCACTTATATTTTATTTAAGAATTATTATAAAGATGAATTTTAGTATCATAATTTTTGATTACCGAATTTTAGTTTTTATATTCAATAAAAAAACTATTTCGAGTTGAAAATTATTTTAGCTCCGCGATCCCGATTTCATCGGGACTAAAGGCACTCGAACCTGCATCCCGACTTGTCGGGATAACAGCCGGATGCTCCACAATTAAACTATCGCGGAATTTCTATCTCTTGTCTAATCACTTTTTCTATCATCAATCTTGATTTCCATCTCTTCACATTTCTTTCGGCTCGTATTGCTTCAGCTTTATTATCATATTCTTTCCTGAATACTAATTCCCAAGGTCTGTATCTGCTGGTAAATCCTTTCTCTTTTGTGTTATGAAACTCAAGTCTTCTTTCTACATCTTCTGTAATTCCTGTGTAATACTTATCAGCTGTCTTTGATTTTAATATGTATAGATAGTATTTCATAACTCTTTATAATTCATTGTCCGCAAACAAAAAACCCCAACTGTATGTTGGGGCTTATTTTAGCTCCGCGAGCAGGACTCGAACCTGCAACCCTCCGGTTAACAGCCGGATGCTCCACCATTGAGCTATCGCGGAATTTTATTACCTGTTTCTAAATCTTTTTTCAGCATCTGAAGAACGAACCTGCATCCCGACTTGTCGGGATAACAGCCGGATGCTCCACCATTGAGCTATCGCGGAATTTCTTTAAAAATGCGTTCAAAAATAATGTTGCACCCCTTCTTTGTCAAGCTGAATTTCAGATTTGTGACAAGATTATTTTATTTCCAGGGCAAGTCTTTCAATTAGTTCAGTTAATTCATCAATTTCGTCTGACTTGTCGAAAAAATAGTCGGCGCCTGCATTTAAAGTCACCTTTTTCATCTTTTCATCAGCAAAGTTTGAGATAATTATATGAATTGCTCTCTTATTCGTTTGTTTTGAAAACTTCATCAAATCCATTGCAGTACCATCTGGTAGGTTATAATCAAAAAGACAGACATCGGGTTGATTATCGGAAAGAAATTTTATTGCAGATTTAACATTAGCACTATCACCAATAATTTCAACATTATCAATCTCCTTAAACACTCGCACTAAACTTTTTCTTACATAAGGTGAATCATCAACAATATATAATTTAAGTTTTCGCATATCATCTTTATTCTTGAACCGTATTTAAGGAATTTTTTAACGGAATTCCTCTGGACAAAGTCTGATTTGCTTGTAGTATTTTTACGACAGGAAATTTCAGATCAGGTTATTTTGAATAGCATATCTAATTATTTCAGCATTCGACTTAAGATTAAGCTTTTCCAAAATACGAGAGCGATATGTGTTTACAGTACTTGTACTCAAAGCAAGTTCATTTGAGATTTCAACCTGAGTTTTACCTTTTGCCAATAAAATCATTATCTGAAACTCACGATCAGAAAGAATTTCGTGTGGTTTTTTTTCAGGAAAGTTTTTCTTTTTGAAAAGTAGTTTTTCTGCAAACGCCGGACTGACATAATTTCCCCCTTTAGCAATTTTGTGTAATGCATTCAATAATTCTTCAGAAGCTGATTCTTTTGTAATATATCCAGACGCGCCGGCTTTAATTGTTCTTTCACCAAACTGTTCCTCAGAATACATACTCAAAATTAAAACCTTCACTTCCGGTTTAATATTTTTTACCTGCTTCAGAACATCAAGACCATTTCTGCCGGGCATATTTAGATCGAGAATAAGTATGTCAATTTCATTATTATTTATAAAATCGAGGACTTCGTCAGGGTCACCTGATTCACCTATAACAGTAAAATGTTTTTCTGGCGCAAGAATTTTTTTTAATCCTTCGCGGATAAGAAGATGATCATCAGCCAAAAAGACTTTTAATGGTTTCACGGCAGTTCCTGTGTTTAATTATTATTCTTAGGAACACTTAGCAATACTGTTGTGCCAGAACCGGGAAGTGATTCTAATTTTAATTTTGCTCCAAAAGCTAACGCCCTTTCTTTCATTCCTGTAATTCCAATCGAATGAAGAGGGTCTAATTTATCAGGACTAAACCCTTTACCGTTATCCTTAATCTCAATACAAATATTATTATCTGATTCAGATATATCCAAAATAATTTCACTTGCATTAGAATGACGTAAAATATTAGTCAAGGACTCCTGAACAATCCTATAAATATTAAGCTGTTTATCTTTTGGCAAATCTATATTCTTTATTCGTGAGGAAAAATTTACTCTTATTCCTGATCGAGTTATAAACTGTTCAACAAGCCATTCAATTGCAGGAATCAAACCAAGATTATCAAGAACTTCGGGTCTTAATTCAGATATCAGTTTTTTCAGTCTTCTTACCGAGTGTTCTATCATTTCATTCATAGATTGAATTTCATTTTCAAATATTTTTTTATCGAAAGATTCATCTTCCTGAATTACCTGTTTTGACATCATCATTAAATTCATCTTAACGGATGTAAGAATCTGACCTAATTCATCATGTAGTTCTCTAGCAATAGCGGCTCTTTCTTCTTCTCTTACCGATTGAAGATGAGATGCAAGTGCTCTTAGCTTTTGCTCTGATTTAATCAGTTCTTCTTTTGATTTTTCTCTTTCAGTAACATCAATTCCCATTGATATAACTTCGATGAGGTTTCCGTTCTCATCAAGTATTGGTGTGTTATACCATTCACAGAGAATTATTCTTCCGTCCTTTGTGATGTTTTCGTTTATACCGTTTGCGTTCATATCTCCGAGCATCCATCTTTTTCTTTTCTCTTCGACTAAAGCTTTTGATGATTCGGGAATAAGAAATTCATAAGGGTCTTTGCCTTTAACTTCTTTGTTCTTATAACCAAAAATCTTTTCAGCTTCTGGATTAAAAAATTTAACTTTAAAGTTCTTGTCAATAATTATATAAGCAAGCGGAATTCTTTCCAGATGAAGCTGTAGTCGTTGTAATAATTCCTCGTTCTCAATATAGAGTTTTTTATAATTCTCTTCTGTTTCTTTCAGCTTAGTAAGGTCCAAAACATACGCAAGAATTTCATCGCGTTTGTTACCAACGATCACAAATCCAACAAGTACCCAAATTCTTTCACCACTTTTCCTTATAAATTGCTTTTCGTAAGGATGACAGGAACCAATTACAATTGCATTTCTGATGTTTTCTTCATCAAGTTTAAGATATTCTGGTGGAGTAAAATTCTGAATCCTGATTTTTTCATTTTGTATATCATCTTTTGTCAGACCAAGTATTCTGAGAAACTCATCATTGGCTGAGTAAACATTTCCATAAATATCACTGTAGAATGTTCCTATAACATCAGAATTGAAGAAAGCTCTGAATCTTTCCTCACTCTGCTTCAAAATGTCTTCTGCGTGCTTTCTTTCTGAAATATCTCTGACCAATCCCTGAAATCTTTTGTCGGGAAGCATCTTTGCAACAATTTCAGCGTGCAGAATACTTCCGTCTTTCTTTTTTAATTTTCTTTCAACTGTAACTGTTTCACCTGCTCTAAGTTTATCCAATGCGAGCGGAGGAGCAGAGCTATCATAATAAATCAAATCACGAAGATTCATTTCAAGTAATTCTTCCTTTGTATAACCAAGCATCCTGCATCCAACAGGATTCACATCAATGTATTTACCTTTTTCATCAGCAATGAATATTCCCTCAGAAGCATATTCAATTATCATTCTGGTTTTTTCCTGTTCCTCTGCAATTTGCTTTTTCATCAACTCAGATTGTTCCCTGGCTGATTTTTCAATCATCAAAGCATCTTCAATTTTCTTACGATCATATTTTATCAGGAAATAAAGTAACAGCGTTGATGCGAAAACAAATATCCAACCTTTTATTGTCTGAATTCTTGTTAATTCAGTTGGATTGGAAGTGAGATCCTCAACAAATGCATCTGATGTAAATATCCAGATTGTGCTCAATATCAAATAGATGAGTGGAATCTTAAATGCTCTAACGAAACTTAATATTTTTTGTTTTAGGTTTTCGGGCATAATTTAATTTGATGATAAGTGCTGTTGAAAAATCGGTCTTTATCTTAAAACTTACAATGCATAATGATATTAAATTTTTAACACACAAATTTAATAATTAACGAATGTCTGATTCTAACTATAAAGGATATCTCGCCTGGATTTCTGTTTGCATCGTCTGGGGAACAACTTATCTGGCAATCAGGATTGGTGTTGCGCACATTCCACCAATGTTATTTGCAGGAATCAGATGGATTATTGCCGGTATTATTTTCGTCAGCACATTAAAACTTTCTGGCAAAAAACTACCACCTCTTAAAGACTTAAAGCATATTGCAATTATGGGTTTATTGATGTTAGGATTCGGCAACGGTTTGGTTGTTACGGGAGAGCAATACATCAGCAGTGGCCTGGCAGCTTTATTAATTACTACAGTTCCATTCTGGATTGTTGGATTTGATTCAATAGCAGTGAGAAAATCAGTATTCAATAAATACATCTTGTTGGGCTTGTTTCTTGGTTTAATTGGAGTAAGTGCAATCTTCGGAGATAACTGGAGAGATTTATTTAACACCGAATATTTAATTGGAGTTCTTAGTATTCTCGGAGCTGTTATTGCCTGGTCACTTGGTTCAGTATATTCAAAACACAAAAGGATAAATGCTCATCCATTAATGAGCGCCGCAGTTCAAATGCTGGTTGCAGGATTTGCACAAACCTTACTCGGAATTATACTCGGAGAAATTTCAAAGGTTAGTTTTAATCAGGAAGGAATTTATTCTTTGGCTTATCTGATTGTTTTTGGTTCGATATTGGGTTATGGCTCATACATTTATGCAATTGAACATTTACCGCTTTCATTGGTTTCTACTTATGCATACATCAACCCTATCATCGCTGTATTTCTTGGCTGGCTGGTTCTTGATGAAAAGCTGAATCTTTATATGATTCTTGCAGCAGTTTTGATTATTGCAGGAGTTATGCTGGTTAAGAAAGGCAGCGAAGTAAATATTATTAAGAAAATGTCAGGTACTCAGTAAAGCACCTGACATCAGAAACAATTATTAAAGATTTACATTCATTTCTTTTAACAGAAAATCAGCACCACCGATTTTCTGAACTACCCAAAGTACAAATCTTATATCAACTCCGATTGAACGGCTGTAAGATTCACTCCAGGCATAATCATTTATTGTTGCTTCAAAACATCTGTCAAAGTTTACTCCGACTAATCTACCGTAAGCATCCATAATCGGACTTCCTGAATTCCCTCCGCTTGTATCAGTGTTGTAGATAAATGCTACAGGTACATCATTTAATTTCGGATGAACAAATTTTCCAAAATCTTTTTTGGAATGAAGTTCTTTTATCTTTTCATAAATTTTATAATCACCACCTTCGAAAGATTTTTCAATCATTCCTTTCAAAGAACTTAACGGAGAATAATAAACAGCATCCCGCGGCGAATAACCACGCACATAACCGAATGTCAATCGTAAAGTTCTGTTTGCATCGGGAATAAAATCTTTCTTAAGCCAAAGTCTTTTAGCTTCATTAAATTTTGCAATGACTATGTTTGATTTGCTGTCACGAATCTGTTGTTTTTCCTGCTCTTTGTTTCTTAACTCATAAAGTTTTGACGCGATAGAAATAAATTCATCCTTACACTTATCAAGAGTAAATTCATCATCAAATAACTTTTCAATGAATTTGTCTTTATCAGAAATGATTGTTTTTGAAAAAAGATTCTGAACAAATTCATTTTTATTCGCAAGTTTTCTGAATGAGGAAAATGGTTCAATGTTTTTCAATTCATCAAATTCAGAAGCATCGCCGTAAATTTTCATAAAGATTTGTGGTTCAAGGTCAGATTTGTATTCCTTACTTACACTTTCAATTTCAGAAATAAGCTTATCACGATTTTCTTTTCTGAATCTGGATTTTCTTTCTGATTCTTCTTTCATCATCTCTGTTTTGTAATCAACAAACAAATCTGCAAGCCGGTAATAAGTCACATAATTACGAAGGGAATTAAGAACGAACATTCTTCTTCCGCTTTCAAATACATCATCATAAAGATTATTTATTTCATCAATAATATTTCCGTACTTCTGTTTCAGCTCCGGATCTGAATTTATGAATTCAAGTAACTTTTTTTCTTCTTCAAATTTTCTGTTAATCAAATCCAGATTTCTGATTCCCTGAATTTTACCGCGATAATTTTTTTCTGTGTTAGCTAATCCTTTTATAGTCGAAGAAATATTTAAAGCAAACTCAGGATCATTCTCACCGCGTTTTGTATAAAGATCAATCAGCCACGAAAATAAATTTTGCACATAAGGCAATTGATATTTGTAATGATATTCAACAAACCTTGCAGGCATATTTTTGAAAGTTCTGCCGGGATAACCAAGAATAAAAACAAAATCTTCTTCATCAATTCCGTTTGCATTGACTTTCAAAAACTTTTTCGGTTTGAAAGGAATATTTTCTTTTGAATACTTTGCAGGAGAACCATCAGGTGCTACATAAGCACGAACGAAAGAAAAATCACCCGTATGTCTTGGCCAAACCCAATTATCGGATTCTCCGCCAAACTCACCGATTGTTCTCGGCGGAACATAAACAAGCCGTATATCATTTATAATTTTATATCTGAATAAAACATACTGCTCACCGACAAACATTTCAGATACTTCAGCTTTTATCGTGCTGTCTTTTTCCTCTTCCCTTTTAACAATTTCAGAAATTTTATCAGCAATTGCTTTTGACCTTTTTGAAATATCATCTACGCTTTCTGCTGCAGATAGAACTTCCCGGCTCACATCTTCATAAGAAACTGTTATTCTTGCTGTTAATCCTTCCGCAGGAATTTCCTGTTCACGGTCGTTTGCAACAAACCCATTTTCCAGATAATTATTTTCCAATGTGCTTGCTCTCTGAACTGAACCAAATACACAATGATGATTTGTAATTATCAATCCTTCCTCTGATACAAAAGAACCTGTGCAGCCACCTAAAAGTACAAGAGCATCAACCAGACTTGTTCCATTAGGATTGTATAATTCATCAATCGGAATTTTAAGACCTTTTTCACTAAGATTAAGTTTTCTGATATCACTCAGTGGATACATTCCTTCATCTGGTTTCGGAGGAATGAAGGCGAATGAAATAACAACTACGATTGCAGTTAATAATAATGTGAGTCTTCTGACTAAATTATTTTTCTTCATAAATATTCCTGTTAATTTTCTTTCTAAATATAATTTAGAGATAACTTTAAGAAAAAAATCAATTCTTTTTACCAAAGAATTCCCTTGCCTTTATTATTGTATATTGTTAAATAGTGCCAGAAAATTTGGAGAAATAATGAAAAGAATCTTTTTAATCCTTGTAATATTTATCTCAGCAATTTCATCTCTAAGTTACTCTCAAAACACTTATGAATTTCTTAAACTTGATATGAGCCCGAGAGCTGCAGCAATGGGAGGAAGTTTTGTTGCAAACAATGATGATCCCGATGTGATTTTTTATAATCCTGCCGGATTGAGTATGCTTGAGAATAATCCTGTTTCGTTTTCTTTTGTAAAACATTTGATGGATATAAATCTTGCAAGCGTCTCTTTCTCAACCGAATTCAATGACCTCGGAAGATTTGGTGGTGCAATTAAGTACATTAACTATGGTACTTTTGACGAAGCAGATGAATTTGGAAACAGAACCGGCGAATTTGGTGCAGGTGAACTTGCTTTGATTGTTGGTTATGCAAACCTACTTGATGCAAATTTTTACTACGGTGCAAATGTTAAATTCATTTATTCAAGAATTGCTGATCGGTCTTCTAATGCGATTGCTGCTGATATCGGATTGCACTACACAATTCCCGAACAGTTTCTGAATTTTGGTTTTTCAATACTTAACCTCGGAACACAAGTTTCAAGTTATTACAATCTTAAAGAAGAGTTGCCTCTGGATATAACTATCGGAGTATCGAAAAGACTGGAAAGAATTCCGGTCAGATTATCACTTGATTTTCACAGACTTAATCAGGACAGAGAAAATTTCACACAAAGATTTAAAGCATTCACAATTGGCACCGAAATAAATCTGAGTAAAGTTTTAACATTAAGACTTGGATATGATAATGAAAGAAGATCAGATTTGAAGATAGGAACTACTGCCGGCATCGCAGGTTTTAATATCGGACTTGGAGCAAAAATTTCTGAATACAACTTTAACTATGGTTACTCTTCATTGGGTTTAGTTGGCGCACTTCACAGAGTTGGTATTTCGACTTCATTTTAGATATCCTTTCCCGCAGGTTATTACAGCTTGCGGGAATTTATCCTTTTAGTCTCTTTAAACTATTCTTTGCTAATGTGTGGGAATTTCCCCAATCTCTCATCCTCAACAGTCGTTCATAATAATTAATTGCTTCTTCGAAAAGACTTTTTGCTTCGCTTATCTGAGCAAGATAAAGCATTGAGTTAATCAGAAATCCAGACTCTTCTTCTTTATCTATCTGTTGGGAAATTTCAGCGCATCTTGTCAGATAAATTTTTGCTGAATCAAGTTCGTTGTTCAACTTGTAATTATATCCGACATAATAATTAGCTTCACGAAGTGAAACAGGAAAGTTGTAGCCATAAAAATTTTCATCAGCTTTTCTGAGAACATCTTTGAATAAAGAATCAGCTAACTGCATTTTACCTTGTCTTACATAAATTCTTCCAAGCCATCTTTGAAATGTCGGATTGTCAGGAAAATCCTCAACTAACATTTTTGCAAATTCTTCTGCCTGCCACGGATTTGATTCGTAACGGTAGTATATCGTCATCAAAAAATATCTCGCTTCATACTTTGCATACTTACCATTGAATGCGGTATTTCTTAATTGTCTTAATCCTTCTTCTTTATTTCCGCTTGGAAAAAAAATCATAAGTGGTTTTATAAGCGGATACTCTTCGGGAATTACGGCTGCATAATAATTATAAATACCAAATCCAAGCTGAACATCAAGATTTTCAGGATCAAGTTTAGAAGCTCTTTCAACAATAGGTAAAGCTTCTCTTCCGTCATCAGCGGCTTTAAGCCAGCTTTCACGAAGCGATCTTAATCTGCCGCGAAATCCTATTGAGCCACCTTTGAAAAAAAGAGCGTCTACATTCTGAGGATCTTTTTCCAGAATCTTATCACATTGATAGATAACATCTTCAAGTTTCTGAAAGAATATTTCATCGTGGGATTCGTTTTCAATATCGAGAAGAATTTTCCACCAGTCAATCATTGCAAGAAAAAATCTTCCGGCTGGATGATTCGGATAATCAGCAATCAGTGAGCGAAAAGTTTTTTCTGCATCTTCAAATTTGATATTATAGATTTGCTTTATTCCCGATTCAACCCGGTTTTCAAAGTCGTTGGTCTGTGCAAATAAATTGTTTAATATAAAAATAAGCAGGATTAAGTTTTTCATAACTTCAAAAATTTTTATTTCAATTTTTGAATGATGTACCATATAAACAAGTGAAAAATCGCAGATAAATTTCTGGAGTTCTGAAAACCATAAGGTTTAATTAATAATTGTTCAAAAAAGAGCGGACAATTTATCCGCTCTTTTGACTTTTGAATTATTTAAAAGCCCCTCTCCTTTGGAGAGAGGTTGGGGTGAGGCTGTTACTTTATCACCATCATCTTCTTACTTGATACAATACCTGTCCTGCATTTAGTAGAGACACGCCGCGGCGTGTCTCTACTTTTCTTTCAATGCTAAAGATTCCTCACTGCGTTCGGAATGACATAGACAGGTAAGGAGAGATGAATAAGGAAATAAGGTATAAGGGAAAAATTAAAATCAGGATTGCTACTGATTCATTTAATAGAGAATTTCTACACTAATCTGACCTCTAAGAGGTTGTAGAATCAAAAATCCCGTAGGGATTTAATTATTGTAGAAAAACAAATACAACCAACAAATACAGTATCCTCGTAGAGGATAAATAAAGATTTTTAATACATTAAAATCAAATGATTAAAGAAGTCAATAAATCAGGAAGAAAAATTAAGTTCACACTTTTGCAATAAAAGGTTGACAGAATAATACTATTTGTACAGTCTCTCTAAAAATAATAAATCAAATGAGTG
>CALHAB010000089.1 GCA_937934185.1 uncultured Ignavibacterium sp.
CAACAGCATTGGATTAATCCTTCCGAATAAAAAATGCAGTGCCTGAACAGCAAAAAATATTATAAAAGACTGTGAAACTATGATAAGGTTTGTGTAGAATTTAGGATTCATAAATCACCTTTTTTGTTAATCCAAACCTATGGTCTTATTATTAAGTTAATATTAAGGGATTGTTAAAGAATTGTTATAAAAAGTATTTTAATAGAAACAAGAGGAAAATCTTATTTAAGGGTTAAAAAACTTAATTTTCAAACAAAATTATAGAATATTTAATTCGCATTATTCATTATTACTTAAATTTTTTATTATTTTAAACAAAGTATTAAAATCTACCAGTTAGGCAGTATGCAAAGACACAAAAGGCAATTTATTGTAAATAAAACTAAAAATAAATTTGATCTAACCCTTGATAGGTTAAGCAAATCTTCTCAAATTTTATTAGTTGCAGGGGCAATTTTTGGATACTTTTATACTATTAGACCTATTCATCAAAATCAAGTCCTTTCTGAAGAAATTGCATTGAAAGAAACTAATATTAAAAGGCTGAACAATGAACTATTACTAAAATCAGATAGTTTGTCGTCAATAAAAAAAAATATATCTAAATATTTAATCATAAATGACAGTCTGAAAAACAAATCCTTGAATCTTGAACAGAACATTAAAAGTTTATCAAAAAAAATCAAAGAATCCGATGAGATGCTGTTTTACCAATTAGCATTTAGATTTCAAAGTGAGTTGTCGCTTTTAGTAATGACAAGTTTTTACATTGACACTAATCATACTGAGATAGCCCAAAATTGGGTTAAAGATAACAATTTTGAATTTAAAAAAGTTATAACTAGAATGCTGGAAAAAATTGAAACTAGAGAAATAAATATCAATCATCCCACTATCCCACAACCATTTAATAGATATTTCATTCGATTAAGCAAAAGTATTTTATCTAAGAACTTTGAACCTTTCAATAAAAGCGATAACGAGAGCTTAGATACTTTTCTGAGATTAAGTCAAAGATTTGATATTGATTGTGATACTGTATATTTGTATGATTTGATAAATGAAACTGAAGGAAAAATAATTCAAGCTGCTAATGAATTAGACAGAAAAAAATATCTGGCGGAACAACTTAATAATACTCGTCGTCTTTTAGAATGTATATCGATAAGATATGGAAATGAAGAGATGATCAATAACTCAATTAAGATTTTACTATCCCGTGGCTTAGAAAAATTTCTATCAATATTTCTTCAAGAACTTAACTATGAAAAATTTCAAGATCTAATTTAACAGAATTGAAATAAAATTGCTCAAAGATATTATTTACTTACTACTTCTGATTTGCAAAATATTTAGGGAAAAAAATCATTTGATTGTCCATTTTTTTCTGTTCTGTTAATCTTAATTATTTATAATAATCCAACAAAATTGAACCTAAACTATAAATACAAATTTTTTATTTAAAGTTCAAAATTTCTGAAAAACTATAAATAAATCAGAGGTTCTAATCATCTGTTGTTTTAAAGACATATTGACGATTAGTCTCTTTAATTTTATTTATCGTTTAATTAAATATTAATCGCTTAACTAAAATAAAACGAAAAAGCTAGCGTCAATCTGGTCTTTTTCTTGAGCAGCGAGAAATTGAATAAGATTTCCTTGGTGATTTGCCATTTTGTTTCGTAATTAGAAGCAAATACTTTGAGTTTTCTGCAAAAGAAAAACCCCACGATTAGCGTGAGGTCTCTTACTTTGTAGCGGGGGCAGTCCCGACTTTGTCGGGATTGAACCTACAACCTTTATTTAAGTCCTTTTTCTCTTAAGAACTTTTTACCGTGTCCACTCTTCATCCACCGTTCCCTCTTAGAAGCTTCTGTTTTACTATCGAACTCCTCAAAGTATATAACTTCCCAATTTTCCCCCCGTTTTGTCCAGAAGGATTTAGTTTTATTATTATGCTCAGATAACCTTCTATCTAAATCTTCGGTCATTCCGGTATAGTAATAGCCTTCTGAACTTTTGATTACATAAACATAATATTTCATAGACTTAAAATAAAAAATCCTTCTTGTTAAAGAATTGTTATAAAAATTCGAAAGAAATGTAGTTGTAAATGCTGATTTAGTTGATTTAATACTTCTGTACAAACAAAAAGAAAGACCCCACGCTTGGCGTAATGTACCTTTTTAATTAGCGGGGACAGTCCCGACTTTGTCGGAATATGAGCCCGACGAGCTACTTCCGATTTTATCCGGACTCCAACCGCAGATATGATATTTCTCTATTATCCTTTCAGATATTTCGGATACTAGTTATGATAATTTAAAAATTGAGATTGGAAGTACAACTGATGAAATTATTAAAATAAAAAAACCGGCTTGAAGCCGGTCTTTCCCTTTTGTAGCGGGGGCAGGACTTGAACCTACAACCTTCGGGTTATGAGCCCGACGAGCTACCAATTGCTCCACCCCGCGATATAAAACTTTTTTCTATTTTTTCACTTGAACCTACATTCCGACTTTGTCGGAATATGAGCCCGACGAGCTACTCCCGATTTTATCGGGACTCCACCCAGCGATATAAAACTTTTTTTATTTTTTTACTTGAACCTACATTCCGACTTTCTCGGAATATGAGCCCGACAAGCTACTCCCGATTTTATCGGGACTCCACCCAGCTTTATAAACTCTTTCAAAAATCGTGAGCAAATATAATTAAAACTGATCGGCTGAGCAAATCAGTTTTTGTTCTCTAACCATCTACATTATTGAAGCTCGAAGCAATGCCGTCTAATGCCTGTGAGCGAACATGAATTTCATTTAGTTTTTGAATCAGCCGGAGAATTACTTTGCGCTTTTCATCTACGAGTTCATTCATAAAAGAACTTACTTCGGGAATATTACATTCATCCAATACACTTTCATAAAATCTCACCATTGCAGTTTCTCTACGCAAAGCTTCATTAAGTGTTGCACAGGTATTTTTACATGCGTGCTGGCATTTGATGTCATTATCTGCCATAGCTAACCTCTGTTGTTTTCATTGTAAAAAGTTTTACAGAACTATTAAGCCAGTTCAGCTTGTTTAACTAATTCCCTACCGCGATTAAGTGCCTTCTCATTCAATGGAATGAGATTATGTCTCCTTGGCGGAAGAGCTTTCTTTAATGCTTCAATTAAAGTTTCAATTTTTAATATTGGTCTCTTTTCAAGAAATGCTCCGGCCATTATCATATTCGCAATCTGCTTTGCATTAAGTTTATCTGCTTCTTCGATTGCAGGAATAGGAATTATTTCAATATCGTTTCTTGTAGGTGGATGAATGACAGTTGATTGTTCATAAATCAACAATCCGCCTGGTTTGACAGCTTTTTCAAATTTATCAACAGAAGGTTGATTAAGAAGAATTGCTGTATCAAACTTTGTAATGATTGGTGAACTTATCCGTGAATCAGAAACTATCACGATACAATTAGCAGTACCGCCTCGCATTTCAGGTCCGTATGAAGGCATCCAGCTTACTTCTTTTCCTTCAATCATACCAGCGTAAGCAATTAACCTTCCCATCGAGAGCACACCTTGTCCACCAAATCCGGCAATAATTATTTCTTGTTCTTTAATCATTTTATTTTCCTTTGAGTTAATTATTCTTTTGGAACTTTCAAGTCGCCGAGTGGATAGTATGGAAACATTACTTCTTCCAGATATTTTATAGTTTCAACAGGAGTCATTTTCCAACCGGAGGGACAGTTCGAAACAACCTCAATAAAGCAAGTCCCTTTATTCTGCATCTGATATTCAAAAGCTTTAGTGACTGCCTTCTTAAGTTTTCTAACGGCATTCGGATTATGAACTGATTGCCTTGTTACAAAATAAGCCCCCGGTAATTGTGCAACCAAATCAGTTATCTTAAGAGGATAGCCAGACATATGGACATCTCTGCCATAAGGAGAAGTTGATGTTACCATTCCGGGCAATGTTGTTGGAGCCATCTGTCCACCGGTCATTCCATAAATTCCATTGTTAATAAATACAATGAGAATATTTTCACCACGGTTAACCGTATGAATTGTTTCGGCAGTACCGATTGCAGCAAGATCACCATCACCCTGATACGAAAAGACAAGTTTATCGGGCAATACTCTTTTTATTCCTGTTGCAACTGCACTTGCTCTTCCGTGAGCAGCTTCCTGCATATCAATATTCATATAGTGATAAGCAAAAACAGAGCAGCCGACAGGTGCAACACCGATAGTTTTATCCTGAATATCAAGTTCATCGACAACTTCCATCAAAACATTATGAACAACGCTGTGGCCGCATCCAGGACAGTAATGGTAGGGTACATCTGTTAAAGTATCTGGCCGGCAAAAAACCTGTTCGAGTTCAGTTCCGTCTTCTAATAATAATTTCTCGTTCATTTTAATTTCTCCTAATCGTGAAGAACATTTTG
Organism: uncultured Ignavibacterium sp.; assembly: GCA_937934185.1. Taxonomy (GTDB): domain Bacteria; phylum Bacteroidota; class Ignavibacteria; order Ignavibacteriales; family Ignavibacteriaceae; genus Ignavibacterium. The sequence goes on from CALHAB010000089.1 coordinate 4,453, forward strand.
TTTTTCATGAATTGCTTCAACTTCCTGAAGTATTTCTTCAGGAGTTGAGATCATTCCACCCATTCTTCCTTTGAAATAAACAGGAACTTTTCCTTCAACAGCAAGACGAACATCTTCGACCATCTGTCCGGCATTCATTTCAACATCAAGAATGAATTCAACTTTATCAGCAAGTTCAGCAATTCGTTTGTAAGGAAACGGATAAAGAGTAATTGGTCTTAGCAAGCCTATTTTAATTCCTTTCTCTCTTCCAAGGTCAACAACCTTCTGGCAAATTCTTGCAGAAAGTCCGAATGCAACAAGAAGAATTTCAGCATCATCAGTTTGAAATTCTTCCCAACGAACTTCACTCTGCATCTCTTCATATTTTTTCTGAAGATGAAGATTTACTTTTTCCATTTCTTCGGGCTGAATGAAAAGAGAAGTGATAACATTATGCTCTCTGTCTTTGGTTTTTCCTGTAGTTGCCCAGGGCTTAGGAGTTTTAGGCAATCCTCCATCGGGAGGAAGAACAACTTTTTCCATCATCTGGCCGAGAGCGCCGTCGGCAAGAATCATAGCAGGATTACGATATTTTTCAGCCAGGCGAAAAGCATCGAACACAAAGTCTGCCATCTCCTGAACCGATGCCGGAGCTAAAACAATAAGGTGATAATCTCCATGACCACCTCCCTTTGTAGCCTGGAAATAATCACCTTGTGATGGTTGAATTGTTCCTAATCCGGGACCACCGCGAACAACATTTACTACCAAGCACGGAAGTTGTGCTGAAGCAATATATGAGAGACCTTCCTGCATTAAGCTTATTCCCGGTGAAGATGATGAAGTCATTACTCTTGCACCGGCACCTGCAGCACCGTAAACCATATTTATCGAAGCAACTTCGCTTTCTGCCTGAAGCACAACAGTTTTTTTATCTTTTCTGTTCGGAACTTCTCGCATAAGATATTCAATAATTTCTGATTGAGGGGTTATGGGATATCCAAAGTAAGCATCTATATCAGCACGGATTGCTGCTTCAGCAAGTGCTTCATTGCCTTTCATTAAACGGGGTTCTTCAGCTCTTAATTCTTTTTCCATAATTAAAATCCTTTACTCTGATTTAACCTGAGATTTCTTTGCCGGCTTAGCTTGTCTGTAAACTGTTATAGCAGCTTCAGGGCAAACCAATGCACAATTTGTACAACCTGTGCAGGCATCGTATATCAGTTGGACATAACGATAACCTTTTTCATTAAAATTTGATGACAGGCCAAGTGCATTTTGAGGACAAGCAATAATGCAAAGCTCGCAGCCCTTGCAAATCTTTGCATCAATTTTTACTGTTCCCTTTATCATTTCAATACTCTTGATTTATTCTTAGATAAGAGATGAAACCAACCTTAATGCCATATATCGTATAAGATTAGACAGTTAAAATGGTTGATTAAAGACAGGATTTTTCAGTTTTAGGAAGTGATATTCATCATCATTTCCTAAGTTTGAGAAGGTATTTTACTGTTGGCAATTATCAACCTGCCAAGCTAATATCAGATTAAACCCATCCAATTTCCATTGAAGGATGTTTTAATATAATTAGTTAAAGATGGATTGAGCGGACCTTTTTCAATTATTTCAATATTCGTTTTCAGATGTTTAAAATTAGTAGTTCCAATTATTGCAGAATCAACTCCTTCAGCAAAAACAGAAAATCTTAAAAATGTATCGAGCCAGTTTTTCTGTTCAGGTAATTTCATCTCTTTCCATCTTAACCAATACTCTTCAGTATAATTTCCTGTTGGTCTTTCACTAAATCTCCATGGTGCATTTGCAATAGGTCTTTTAGCAATTACGCCAAGATTTTTCTGTTTAGCAGCAGGAGTCAGATAATTAAGAGAATACTGATCGCAGATATTTACTGAAGTCATAATGGTATCGAATTTATCTGAATTGATTGCGTATTCAAGTGCATCGTTTTCTCCGGAGTATGCAGCAACCCTGATTTTTCCAACCCGCTTTGCTTTTTGTAATGCTTCGATTACTTCTCCTTTGATTAAAACATTAATATCGCATGAATGAAGATGAGCTATATCAATATAATCAGTCTTCATTATTCGAAGAGCTTCATCAATTCCGGCAAGAATAATATCATAAGTCCAGTCACTATAACCTTCAATACCATAACCAACTTTTGTTGAAAGAATAAATTCATTCCTTCTGTGTGAAATGAATTTGCCGATTCTTTCTTCACTTGCAAAATATCCCCGGGCGGTATCAATCAGATTAATTCCAAGGTCAAGTGCAGAATTTAATAATTTATCTACTTCAGAATCAGAAATCCTATAATCACCTATTTCGCCCGCACCAAATCCAATTGCAGAAACTTTTAATCCAGTATTACCCAACTCTCTATAAATCATTTTCTCTCTGTGTTACTCCGTAACTTCTCTGAGGTTCTCAGTGTAACTTATTCCTCTCAAGGATTTAATTATTATTTCTTCTCTCAATTTTCTCTTCCTTCTCTCAACATTCTCGAAAACAAAGAAAGATTAGAGTCGGTCAAAAATTTTATCCAAAGCTTTGTCCATGATTTATGATAAACGAGAGTATCATAAAACTCAGGTGCAGTCGCTTTTAATTTCGGAAGATTGTTCCAGGGGATTGAAGGAAAATCATGATGTTCATTATGATAACCAACATTCAAAGCAACAATGTTTGCCGGACCATAATAACTATAAGTTTCCTGAGGAGGTGCAATAAGAAAATGTTCCTGAATCCACCTTGCACCAAGAGGATGAAATCCAATCGAAAAGAAAAATGAAAAAACCAGATAAAGAAAAGAAGTCCAGCCAAAAAATATTATAACCAAAGCATCTACTCCGAATACAACTATCCAGTTTATTATTGTCCAGAAATTCATAAATGGAATATCTTTTAATCGTGGTGTCCGCAATGCCTGAAAAACCGGAAACATCATTTCCCAAAAAGCTTTTCCTATAATTGAGTTGCCAATCAGTTTTGCCTCCCATTTGCTTGGAAGGTCTGCATCCAGATAATAATCACCCTGATAAGAGTGATGTTTCAGATGATAACTCTTAAATGAAATTGCACTGGGGACAACATTCGGTATGTCAGCAAGTATGCCTGCAATATTATTCAAAGCTCTGTTTTTGAAAATAAGATTGTGTGCTGCTTCGTGAATAAGAACATAGCAGGCATGATTTGCAAATGCACCAATGAAGAAAGCTACAATCAATGCTAACCACCACGCCTGGTCTTTTAATAAATATGCAATAACCAATTGAAGTCCGGTAACAAAAAGAATTAACGGAAAGCTATAAGGATTTCTGCCGATTAAATTTCTTACTTCGGGATGAACTTTGAGAATCTCTCTTGTTCTGATTTTATGTGGTTCAGGTTGATTAGAATATTCAAAATCTTTTTTTGTGGAAGTCATTGTGGTATGTCCTTAAATAATTTCTCTCCTCGACACTTCTAAATTACAACTAAATATCTTTAAAAAATAAAAGCAGACCCTTTAGATAGAGTCTGCTCAAAAAAATTCAGCCAAAGATTAAAATGCTGAAACAAATCCAATGCTCATTTTACCATATTCATTAGTAAAGTTGTGCGAATATTCAGCGACTAATCTGATATTTCTTCTTAACACATAGCCGAAATGAACCCCTAATTGTTTAAGGTTAAGGGGAGTTAAATCTGATTCAATCCAGTTGAACAGAGCTACTCCATACCACTTACTTGCATCGCCATCAGGTCTGTAAATAAGTTCGGCAAAAGCACCTCGGGTT
>CALHAB010000090.1 GCA_937934185.1 uncultured Ignavibacterium sp.
AATTAATCTTACACACTCTTTGAAGATGGTTGCTCCGCCATCTTTCAATTCGTCACGATTTACTGAAGTAATTACAACATGTCTTAAATCTAACTCAATAACTGATTCAACAACGCGATAAGGTTCGTTCAAATCAAGTTCGTTAGGAATTCCGAGCTTTACATTACAAAATCCACAGCTTCTTGTGCAAGTATCGCCAAGGATCATAAATGTTGCCGATCGATGATTCCAGCATTCAGCAATGTTCGGACATCTGGCTTCTTCACAAACTGTGTTGAGTTTCTGTCTTCTCATCAGATTTTTAACATCGGTATAATTGTCTCCTGTTGGAAGTTTTACTTTCAACCATTCAGGTCTTTTTCCCAAATCCTGACGGGATTTTTCTATCTGTTCTTTAAATGCTTTCTGATGTTGATTTATTTTTTGCATAAAGGATAATCTTTCATCGAATAATCAATTTAATTTTATATTATAACTTAATTAAAATTTTCGGGATCAAAACCTTCAAGAATATCTTTGAGTGATTTCAGGAACAAACCTCCTAACATTCCATCAATCAATCTGTGATCGTGAGACAAAGTAAGTGCTACGATGTGTCTGACAGCAATTGAATCCGATCCGTTTACTTCTACTACAACCGGTTTTTTCTGTACTGTTCCCACACCAAGTATTGCAACTTCAGGTTGATTGATGATTGGTGTTCCGAAAATAGTTCCGAAGACTCCGTAATTTGTAATTGTGAATGTACCGTTCGAAATATCATCAGGCGTAAGTTTCTTTGTTCTTGCTCTGTTTGCTAAGTCTGCTATCGCCTTGGCTAAACCGATTATGTTTCTTTCACCAGCACCTTTGATATTCGGAACAATCAATCCTGTTGGTTCAATTGCAACTGCAATCCCCAGATTGATAAATTTCTTCTGCAGAATTGTATTTCCATCAATAGTGGAATTAAGCAGCGGATATTTTTTTAATGACTTAACAACTGCATCTGCTATAAATGCCATATAAGTCAGCTTGACATTTTCTTTCTGCAGATATTCATCTTTTTTCTGATTGATAAAATTATGTATAAGAGTAATATCAGCTTCGATCATACTTGTAACATGAACAGAAGTATCGCGGCTGTGAACCATATGTTCCATAATTTTCATTCTGATATTATCCATCGGAATCTTTATAACATCAGTTGAGGAATATGATGAGGTACTTTCAGGCACAAATGCAGGAGCCGGAGCTGCAGTTTTTGTAACCTGCTGCGGCGGTGTTTTTTCTATTACTTCCTGAACCTTTTCTTTTTTTGATTTTCTTTGTTCAATGTAAGCAAGTATATCTTTCTTTGTTACTCTTCCATCTATTCCACTGCCTGATATTTTTCCTAGCTCCTCAAAACTTACATTTTCTTTTTCTGCTATGCTGAGAACCAAAGGAGAATAAAATCTGTCTGATTCAACAGATAATTCTTCTCGAGTTTCTCTCGTTGCAGAAAAATTTTCGTGCATTGAAGCAGGTTCTTCAACTTTAATTTCTGCTTTAGGCGCTGATTCTATAACAGGTTTTGAAATAACAACATCACTTCCAATGGCAAGTTTTGCTACAATTGTTCCTACTTCAACGGTTTCCTGTTCACCGACAAGAATTTCAATCAAAGTTCCCTCTTCAGGTGATGGAATTTCAGTATCAACTTTATCTGTGCTGATTTCAAATATAGTTTCATCTTTCTTTACTTTATCGCCGACTTTTTTATGCCATTTGATAATTGTTCCTTCCATTACTGATTCACCCATTTTGGGCATTGCAATTTCAATAATATTTCCGGCAGAAGTTTCATTTGAGGAATTGGTTTTCGCTTCAATATGTTTTTCAACTGGTTCTTCTGCCTTTTCAACCTGCTGAGTTTCTTGAGATTTGATTTCAATATTTGATTGAACTTCTCCGCTTTCAGGTTGCAGTCGTGCGACAACAGTTCCAACTTCAACAGTTTCACCTTCATTAACAAGGATCTCAGTTAAAATTCCATCTTCAGGAGCGGGAATTTCAGTATCAACTTTATCAGTGCTTATTTCAAAAATTATTTCATCGCGTTTAACTTTATCTCCGACTTTTTTATGCCATTTGATGATAGTGCCTTCATTAACGCTTTCACCCATCTTCGGCATTATTATATCCATTTTATGACTCCTATTAAAATTATTTCGAACTATTATAACTTTACTTATTTAGTAACCCGATTCAAATTAACGAAACCTTCGAGGTTTGGTTATAGATTCAGTTGAAATACCTGAGATACTTTAAATCAGATACTTAAAATCATTTCAAGAATTTCATAAAACCACGAAGGTTTTTTAAATGTACATTACATAAGTAATTAACATTAATAACGAATCAGTTCTCTGATTCCTTTATAAACTACTTCACGACTCGGAAGCACAGCATTCTCCAGAATCGGAGAATAAGGTATGTGTGCATCTTTAGCGGCAATTCGTTTTACAGGTGCATCAAGAAATCTGAAACAGTTATCCGAAATTCTTGCAGCGATTTCTGCTCCGAATCCTGCAGTAAAAGTATCTTCGTGAATGATTATAACTTTATTTGTTTTCTTTACAGAATTGAAAATAGTTTCTTCATCCAAAGGAATGATTGTTCTTATATCAATAACCTCAACAGAATAACCTTCTTCATCCTCAAGTTTTTTTGCTGCCATCATAGCATCCCAGAAACTTAATCCCCAGGATACTACTGTTACATCAGTTCCTTCTTTAGCAACTTTAGCTTTACCGAAAGGAATTAAGTAATCTTCATCAGGTTCGGGAGTCATTGCAAAACTTTGTCTGTATAATCCTTTGTGTTCGCAGAATAAAACAGGGTCTTTGATTCTGCAGGCAGTTTTAAGAAGTCCTTTTGCGTCAGCTGCATTTGAAGGATAAGCTATAAAAATTCCGGGAACATGTGCAAAAATTGATTCGATGTTCTGACTGTGATATAAACCGCCGTGAATATAACCACCGACTGCAACTCTTGTAACAACAGGTGTTTCCCAGGCATTATTTGAACGATATCGGATTGTAGCAAGTTCATCTTTCATCTGCATAAATGCAGGCCAGATGTAATCACCAAACTGAATTTCAACAACGGGTTTTAATCCTGTAAAAGCCATTCCAATTGCAACACCCATAATACTTGCTTCTGCAAGTGGTGAATTGAAGACTCTTTTGCGGGTAAATCTTGTAGATAATCCTTTTGTTGCAGTAAAAACTCCGCCTTTACCATCTTCAATATCTTCACCGAAAATATACATATCAGGATTGCGTTCCATTTCTTCGTGCAAAGCGTGATTGATTGCATCAACCATTACAATTTTATTTCCTGATGGTTCAGTTTTTTCATATTCCAGAGATTCTTTGAAGCCACTTTCATCATAAACAAATCTTACAGCATCCTCAGGCTTCGGATCAGGAGCTTTAAAAGCTCTGTCAGATGCATCATTGATTTCTTCTGCAATTTCCTTTTTTATATCAGAATATTCTTCATCGGTCAGAATTCCTTTAGCAATTAAAACTTTAGCAAACTTTTCAATTGGACATTTTTTCATATCCTCTTCAATTTCTTTTTCGTCACGATATTTTTTCTGATCATCTGAAGATGAATGAGATTGAAGTCTGACTACCTCAGCTTCAATTAGTGCAGGACCTTTTCCGCTTTTAATATAATCGATTGCTTCCTGAATTTTTTCATACGATTCAAAAAAATCAGTTCCATCAATTTTCAATCTGAGCAAATTTCCGAAACCAGCCATCATTTCAGCTATTGAATGCCCTCTTCCACCGCTTTGAGCACTGACAGGAACAGAAATAGCATATTTGTTATTCTGAATTACAAAAAGCACCGGTAATTTTTCGCGGCTCGCCCAGTTGACTGCTTCATGAAATTCACCCTGACTTGTAGTACCTTCACCGCTGCTTACATAAGAAATATTTCTTTCACCTCTTTTAATCGATGCGAGTGCAGTTCCAACTGCTTGCAGGAATTGAGTTCCTGTTGGCGATGATTGAGTTGGAAGATTGATCTTTTTTGAACCCCAGTGAACCGGAAGCTGTCTTCCGCCGCTTGCAGGATCTGTAGCTTTGGCAAATGTCTGAAGAAAAATTTCTTCGGCAGTAATTCCTGATGTAAGAACAGTGCCCAAATCTCTGTAATAAGGAAATAACCAGTCTTTCTTAGGGTCTAATGATAATCCGATTGCAACCTGAACTGCCTCGTGTCCCGATGCAGCAATATGAAAAAAAGTTTTGCCTTGTCTTAACAAATTCATTGCTTTATTGTCAAACGCTCTGGTAAGTAACATCATTCTTAAAACATGCAGCAATTCATCTTTACTGAATTCTTTATTACCAGCTTTTATTTTCAAACCTGCTGATTTACCATTAGTTGGTTTAATAGATGATTTTACTTTAGCTGTATTTGTGTTTGTTTTTTTTGACATCAATAAACCTTTCAGTTCTTTAATGTTGGATTTAATAAACTTTCTTTCGGTAAAAATTCTAGTGTACTATAATCAAATTCATTCAGGAAATGATGAATAATTTTTTCCTTAACTTCATTTATGAAGATTTCTTTACCAAGCTCTTTTTGTAGCGAGGTAACACTTTTATCAGAAATTCCACAAGGAATAATTCCGTTAAACAAATCAAGATTAGTATTAATATTGAATGCAAATCCGTGCATTGTAACCCAGCGACTAATCTTAATTCCAATAGCAGCAATCTTTCTGTCTTCTATCCAGACACCAGTATAACCTTCAACTCTTTCAGCTTTGAGTCCGTATTCATTACAAACTTTGATTATCACTTCTTCAAGAGTGCGAAGATACTTGTGTGAGTCCTGATGCCAATCAGTTAAATTGATTATCGGATAGCCAACAAGTTGTCCCGGACCGTGATAAGTAATATCTCCGCCGCGATCAATGTTATAAACAGAAATATTATTTTGTTCTAAAAATTCTTTTCCGCCGATTAAGTTTTCTGCATGAGCTGTCTTACCCAAAGTATAAGTATTCGGATGTTCCAATAAAAGAAGTATATCTGAAATCTGATTTTCAACTCTTTGCTGGTGCAGATAGTATTGAAGATCCCAGGCTTCTTTGTAATCAATAAAATCAAGGTCGCAATATGTTAATTTTCTAATCATTCGAGAGATATCGACTGGAATAATTTATTTTTGTATTCATAATTGAACTGCTTCCAATTTGATTCTTCTAACAAATGGATCATCATATTCTCCGTTATCAAGAATAATATCAATCTTTTGTTCACCGAACTCATTTTAGAAAGCTCTTTTTATTATTCTTAAATCCTTTTTTGTCATTTTTTTTGAAACTATTAGTAAATGAATATCCCCACCTCTCCTGTCATCATACAATCTGGAACCAAAGAGATACAATTTTGCTTCAGGATCTAAACTATTCAGAGATTCTCTTAATATTTCAATTTCCTTTTTATAAAGTCGCATTAGATTGATACTTTCAACCTGATTCTTAAACATTAAATATGTATAGCTTCACCATAAGCATTTGCAGCGGCTTCCATAATTGATTCAGATAATGTCGGATGTGCGTGAACAGTTTTTATAATTGAATGACCTGTTGCTTCTAGTGCTCTTGCAAGAGCAACTTCTGCAATAAGTTCTGTTGCTTCACTCCCGATTATATGTCCGCCTAAAATTTCACCATACTTTGCGTCAAAAATTAATTTAACAAATCCTTCTCTTTCACCAACTGCAAAAGCTTTTCCACTAGCCATAAATGGGAATTTACCTATTTTAATTTCGTAACCAAGCTCTTTGGCTTTTTGCTCTGTTAGTCCTACACTTGCAACCTGCGGCTGACAATAAGTACATCCAGGAATGTTATCATAATTTATCGGAGGATTTTTGATTCCTTTAATACCTTCAACACAATGAATTCCCTCTGCCGAAGCTACATGTGCTAACCAAGGTGGACCAATTACATCACCAATTGCATAAATGTTAGGAATGTTTGTTTGATATGTGTTCTTATCCACTTTTATGTGATTCTTAAAAATTTCAACTCCAAGTTCTTCAAGTCCGAATCCTTCCACATTTCCAACAACACCTATTGCATTAAGAACTTTTTCAGCAGAGAGTTCTTTCTTCTTTCCGTTTTGATTTATTACTACATTAACATTTTTACCTTTAACTTCAGCTTTCTCAACAACGGTGCTCGTATAAATTTCTATTCCCCTTTTCTTAAAATTCTTTTCAAGAGTTTGTGATACTTCTTTATCCTCAATCGGAAGAATATTCTCAAGCATTTCTATTACTGTAACTTTTGTTCCAAGCACACTATAAAAGTATGCGAATTCAATTCCTATTGCACCGGCGCCGATTACGATTAAATCTTTGGGCAGCTCTTCAAGAATCATTGCCTCGGTGCTTGTAATAATATTTTTTCTATCAACAGGAATCTGAGGAATCGTTCTGGGCCTTGCACCTGTTGCAATAATTATTTTATCAGCAGTAACAGATTCAAGCAGTTTACCATCTTTATCAAAAATATCTATCTGATTCTGACTGATGAGTTTACCAAATCCTCTTATTCTGTCAACCTTATTTTTTTTGATCAGAAGTTCAACATTTTTTGAAATACGATCTGCGATATCTCTGCTTCGCTTTATGATATCACTGAATGAAAATGTCAGCTCTTTCGCAGTTATTCCGAAATCTTTACCATGATTTTTAACTGTATCATATATTTCGGCATTTTTTAGTAATGATTTTGTTGGAATACAGCCCCAATTCAAGCAAATTCCACCTAAATTGTCTTTATCAATTACTACCGTTTTGAATCCAAGCTGGCCAGCGCGGATAGCAGCAACATAGCCGCCTGGTCCGCCACCAAGAACGGCAATCTGATAATGATTAGCCATTAAAAAATTTCCTGATTAGTTAATAATTTGTAAACAAATATAAAAACACAGAATTAAATAAATAAAACTTTGAAACCATTTTAATGACTTTCTGGTTCATAAAAACTTTTCTTTTAATTATTGATTGGCTCAAACTGTAAAATGTTGGTTAATTATACCTTTTTCATAGATTAGTTATATCAAATAAAATTTTTATGACTGATATTTTTACAAATACTACTATCGAAACTTTATCAACAAAACATTTATCTGTTTTCAGAATAACTGCACTATGGGCATTCAGCGAATCGGCTTTCGGAGGAATATTACACGCTCTTTCACTGCCTTTTCGGGGCGCTTTAATTAATGCCGCAGCAGTTTTGTTTATAACTTTATTAGCACTTTTTTCTCAAAAAAGTAAGGAAATATTAAAAGCAACTATTATAGTGATATTAATTAAAGCTGCTGTAAGTCCTCATTCACCTTTAACAGCTTACTTAGCTGTTTCGATTCAAGGTGTATTAGGATTTTTAGTTTTTTATAATAAAAAGTTTTTCAAACTTTCTGCATTAGCACTTGGCATACTGACGCTTTCTTATTCAGGAATTCAAAAAATAATTGTGTTAACTGTCTTATTTGGAAATACTCTGTGGAAATCAATTAATATTTTTGTGAAAAGTGTAAATGATGAATTTTTAAAGATAGGAATTCATCCTGATACAAATTACAGTGCGATAATTGTTCTAAGCTATGTTGGAATTCATTTCTTGGTTGGAGTTCTTGTTGGAATTTATGCAGGTAAACTACCTCAAAAAATTAAAATATACTCTGAATCTTTACCTGCAATTGACTTTAATGAAAATACAGAGTCAGTTCCGAAGAAAGATAAAAAGAAAAAGAAAAAATTGTGGATATTCAGACCAACAGGAATAGCAATTATAATTATATCCGCAACAGTATTGTTTTTAACTTTTATTATACCTGAATATTCTGATGTAAAATATGATATTGTTATAATGATAGTTCGTTCATTATTACTTACTTTTATATGGTATGTTTTTCTGTCAAACTTGTTCAGGAAATTATTCCAGAAATTTCTTAACAGAAATCAATCTAGCCACGCAAAAGAAGTAAACGAGATGATGAATCTTTTCCCAAAGTTTAAGAAAATTGTATCCTTCAGTTGGAAAGATGCACAATCAAAAAAAGGTTTAAGGAGATTGGAGCATTTCTTATCAAGATCTTTTTATTATCTGCTATTAAGTAATTAAAAAAATTAAAGGAGAAAATTTATGAGTGAATTACCAAAAAGATTCGAAAAATTTAAGGAGGATTTTCCTGAAGTAGCAAATGCTTATGAAGAGCTTGGAAAAGCCGTACATAAAGCAGGTCCTCTTAATGATAAAACACGATCATTAATTAAATTAGCTATTTCTACCGGAGCCAGACTCGAAGGTGCAGTTCATTCACACACAAGAAAAGCACTCGAAGCAGGATGCTCAAAGGAAGAAATTCTGCAAACGGTTATGCTTGCATTACCAACTATCGGATTGCCTTCAACTATGGCTGCAATCAGTTGGGTTGAAGATGTACTTGAGAAAAAATAAAAGGACATCTTTTTTCGATGCCCTTTGTGATCGGAAAAAATTTATGGTTATTTAATAAGGCAGAATGAATAACCTAATTCAATTTGCCATTGTCTCATTGATAATTCAATTGACTGCTGACCTGGTGCTTCCAGAGGATTTGCACCTTTAACGCTGTTATTCAATGCATACATAAATGCTATAGTTAAATCACTATCTTCACTTATTTTTCTGGTTACGCCTGCTGTCAGATGATTTTGTATTACTGCCGGTGCAAGAATATTAAACATCACCTCAGATTCTTTAATCGGATTTTCATTGTAAGAATAACCAGCCATTAAAGTATAATTTTCAATCGCTTTATACATTACACCAAATTTAATTGCTGTAATGTCTTCCCACCCGAATCCGGCACCATCATCTTTACCAAGCTGACTGGTCTGAAGATTTGGCAGCATTGGATTGCTTACCGATTTAACTCCACTGTAAAGAATCTGTTTAACATCGAGCAGAAAAGTCCAATCTTTATTTGGCATAACTGCTATACCTGCTGTCCAGTTTGCAGGAATATCAAAATCACCTTTTTCGGCAAATAAGCCGGCATATCTTTCAAATTCGCTCATATTAATTTTTGATTGGTATGCAGCTCCAATGCTTAACCATTCAGTAAGCATTCCCTGATAACCAACTTTGAATCCAAAGCCTGTTGAAGTTGACCAGGAATTACCAGAAAGATTTGCAGGATCACTTGAAAAAGGGCTGAATGCAATTAAACCTTTTGCGGCAAATCTCTGCCAGCCAAAAATTCCGGCAATTCCTAACGAATGTCCTTTTGTAAATTCAATTGCATAAGTAAGATTAGTAAACAACTGCTCTATATTTACTCCGGTATTTGGTGAAGAGGGTTCATAAAATGTTTGAGCAGGATAATCGGTATTCATTCCCCCATTGCCATAAATAGAAAGTGCAATTGCCATATTGTCTGCAATTCCTCTTTTCAATCCGATAGTTGGGAAAAAGAAAATAGTTTTATCACTTTCTACTTTGCCCGGTGTTAATCCAAATGTCTGCGGAAATCCGCTTGGATTACCTGTTATTGAATAATCACGGTTCGGGCTAAATACTGATAGATTTATTTCAATTGAATTGTTTGTTCTGATTATAGATGCAGGATTCGTAACAGCACCCAAGGAACTTAAAGACACAGCAACTCCTGAACCGGCTAGAGCTGAATATTTAATTCCATAGCCGTGCCGGAAATAACCATCAGTTGCAAAAGTTGATTGAAATGTTAATCCAAACAACAATAACAGAACAAGAATAGATTTTTTCATTTGTCTCTCCTGAATTTAATTTATGTTTTTAATAGAACTAGCACCCTTCTCTTTTTTTCTTTTTAGGAGCAGTAACTTTTCCCCCTGTATTTGGTTGTGTTGTCTGAGGAACAACGGAGGATGTAGGTAATTTTATTTCTGTTCTTACTTCAGTCGAAGTTGTTTCAGTTACAAGGTCACCACCAAAATACTGAGCTACTGCTTTTTTCTTTTCCAATTTTGCCAAATCATCCTTTGAAGGATTAGCAGGAACTTTAGGGAATACTACTTTTTCCTTCCAGCCATTTAATCCACCTTCAAGAATATAAACTGAATTATATTTTTTAGCTTTAAGAATAAACCAACCTTGTGCAGCTGCAACTTCATCATCCGAGAATAAAATTATTTTCTGATTTCTGAGCAAATCAGAATTTGGCAATTCGACAAGAGGAATATTTTCTGCTTCAGGCAGAGTGTACTCAGCATACTTATCAGGTGATCTTAAATCAACGAGTATGTAATCCGCTTTTCCCTGAATTATCCAGTCAGCCAAATCAGTTGGATTAATTTTATCTGAGCTTTTAACAGTGCTTAATGCTAAATCTTTAACATTAACTTTAACTGAAGTACCAGAATAAGGATCACCAGCAAATAAAGCCACCACGCCAAGCAAAACAGCTATTATTGCAAGCTTATATTTCAAATCAAGTTCTGAGAATAATTTTTTCATAACTGATTCTCCGGATTTCTGTGAGCAAATTTCTTTTCACTCCATTCAGCTAATGCGAATGCACCAACAGCCATTATAACAACCAGAAATACAACCAAACCATATGAAAGATGGAAATACTGAGGAAGCGTAACACTTCCCATATTTGTTGAATAGTAAAAATCAGTGATGTATGGGAAAACTTCTCCGAAGATGAATATCCCAAACATTAATCCAAGTATATACATAAGACCATCAAGTTTTCCGGTTGCAAAAGAAACCACTGAAGTTCCTGGACAATAACCACCTATAACAAATCCGACTCCGAGAATTAAACCGCCAACTACCTGAGGCAGGATGTAAGTTTCACTTATGTAGATTAGAGATAAATCAACAAATCCGATAACAGATAAATAGTACAATCCCAGCATTGCGGTTACGATTGCTGTAAACATCACCTTAAGCACACGCATATTAGAAAAATAAAATTGTGCTGCAAGAATTCTAGCACTTCCGAAGCCGCCTCTTTCGAGAGCGAATCCGAAAGCAATACCAATGATGAAAGCTATAATTAAACTTACATCAGAATTGAATAAACCGAATTTATAAAATGGTGCGTTCATAACCACTGTCTCCTTAAAAAGTAAGCTGCTGCATAACCGCCGGCAAAAATCATCATCATAAAAGCCCAACTGCCAAGATTCAGTAAAGCACCGCCGGTAAGTGCCTGACCGCTTGTACAGCCGCGTGCAAGTTTAGCTCCGATTCCCATTAAACTACCACCAACAAAAGCATAAAGAAGTCTTTTCTTGGAAGTAATGTTGGGACCTTTTTCAATTCCTTTTTTAACTCTTCCAGCAAGAGAACCTGAAATAAATCCACCTGCAAGAACACCAAGGACTTCAAATACTAACCAGTCCTTCAGAGGACTTGTTGTTCCATCACCAAGATATTCACTGTAGAAAGGGTTAGATTGAGTATGCTCCGGCGCAACGGTATTTACTCCAACAGCAACTAATGTTGACATCGCACCTGAAGCGCCAAGTCCTCTGCCCATAATTACAAATGCGGCAAGAAGTACAAGTCCCAATCCGATTCCGGTTAAATAAGGATTAGAATATGGTTTGGTCTTTACTTCGACCAATTCTTTATCCTTTGCAAAAACACTGGATATTTTCTGAACTATTGTTGTCATAAAAATATTCTCCGTTATTTAAGATGAGCATTAAACCAATGACTATACTGACCAGCTTCAACTATTATAAATCTTAATATTAACCCACCTATTATCACCATTATTGGTGCAATCGGTGTGTGTTTTATTTTATGATTTACTGCAAGAAGCTGAATGATTAGTGGAATTACCAATCCAAGTCCGATGACAAAAACCCAAAATGCCGGTGCATAAGCTCCTGTTAATAAGAGTTCTGCAGCTTCAATATGTGGTCGTGCTGAAGATAGTAAACCAAGAAACATCATTACAAAAATGAACAACTCAATTACTATAAAACCATTATCAGCTTTTGCAAGTAATTCGCTTTCTTCTTTATTCTTTGCAATCAGATGAACATAAGCAGCTGCTGTAGATAAACCGGATGTCAAAAACAAAACCCAAAGCAAAGATGTATTCCATAATGGTCTTGAACCCATACTGCTTAAAAGAACTCCTGTATAAGCGCCAAGCATCAAACCCAAAAGCATATTCAAAACTCCGATATTCTTAATCAGAAAAGGATGTTGATTTATTTTGACAGATATATCAGATAGCCTTGGAATAAATCTTAACATCCATGGTGAAGGTTTCATTAATATATTAGCAATCAGTGCTGGATAAATCAAAAGAAGAATCCACGCACCCCACGACATTGGAGATTTCACCTGAAATGTTGTATAAAGTCTCCACACATAAGGTTTATGTGCAAGGTCAAGAAACAAAGCAAACATTCCGATACTTATCAAAACCAAAGCTGTAAACGGAATTGAAAAGCACGAACAATCAGCTACTTTATATCTGTTTGAGAAAATAAAGTAACCAGAAATTATCATCATTCCTGCTACCATACCTCCAAGGAAAAGATATACAGGAATCTGCCATTCCCACATTGCCATAAAAGGATCAACATGCGGGTTATGTCTTGTAGTAGTTAATTCAATTATTTGTTCTGCAAGAATCATTTTTCACTACCTCAGATTAAATAAAAAATATTTGGTTCGGTTCCGGCATCAGGCAAATTAACATGCCATTTCCTTGATTGAAGAAGTTTACTTACTTCACTATTCGGATCATCAAGATCACCGAAATACATGCAATGTGTTGGACATACTTCAACGCAGGCAGGATTTTGTCCTTTTTCAACACGATGAATACAGAATGTGCATTTGTCAGCATATCCATCAGGATGAATATATCTTGCATCATATGGACAAGCTTCAACGCATGCTTTACAACCAATGCACATTTCATGATCGACTAAAACAATTCCGCCAAATTCGTGAATATGGCTTGCACCAGTCGGACAACAGGAAACGCATGGTGTATTGCTGCAATGATTACATCTTTCAGTTCTGATTTCCATCTGAACAGTCGGGAACTTTCCTTTCACTTCGGTCACGATCCAATCTCTGTTGTATCCTTCAGGAATGTTGTTTTCAGTTTTGCAGGCAACTACACAATCCTGACAACCAACACATTTCTTTGTATCTATTACCATTCCGTATCTTGGCATACTACACCTCCGACTCAATAGTTACAAAATTTACATTCATTGCTGTTCCTCCCATTAAAGGATCTGTATTGTATTTCGTAATTAGTTCAGCATCACTTGCACCTTTCTTATAGGTCGAGCGAAGCTGTCTGGACTTCTGACCAAATCCGTGAACCATATAAACACAATCTTTTCTGATTCTCTCTGTTGCTTTAACTTTTATCGGATCACTGATAACCCCATCCTGATTTTTTAATTTAACCTTTTGTCCGTTTCTAATCCCGAGTTTCGCTGCTATATCTGAGTTAATCCACAACTCATTTTCGCTCATCATATCTCTTAATAAAGGATTTGATTGCGTTTTACTGAATGTATGAACAGGAGATCTTCCATAAAGTAATCTGAAATAACCTTCAGGCGGCTGTTCGTGTTTTGTATATCTTGGAATTGGATCAAATCCTGCCTGTGCAAGTTGGTCTGAGTAAAATTCAATCTTGCCTGATGGAGTTGCAAATTCAGCTTCGGCGCCATCTTCAAAATAAATTGGTTTTTCTGGTGCTTTGATGATTCCTGTTTTCTTTAATTCATCAAGAGATATTCCAGCGAGTTTTAATCTTGTATCAAGGTATTCTTCAGCATCTTTCCAGGGGAAATAATTCTCAAGCCCAAGTTTCTCTGCAAGTTTTTTTGCAATCCACCAGTTTGGTTTCTGATTATTTGGTTCATCTATTACTGGTTG
The DNA here is from genome assembly GCA_937934185.1 of uncultured Ignavibacterium sp. Lineage (GTDB taxonomy): Bacteria > Bacteroidota > Ignavibacteria > Ignavibacteriales > Ignavibacteriaceae > Ignavibacterium. The sequence continues at coordinate 13,973 of CALHAB010000090.1, forward strand.
ACGAATTCCAACAAAACCTTCTCTGAAAGGTGAAGTATTTAAGTCATCATATCGTTCTAAATAAACTGATTCCGGAAGAACCACATCAGCCCATCCTGCAATCTCACTTGGAACAACATCAACAACAACCATTAAATCAAGATTTTGAATTGCTTTGATTGTTTCATCTCTGTTTGGTAATGCCTGCATCAGATTAGTTCCATAAATAAACCAACCTTTAATCGGATAAGGTTTACCTGTAATTGTTGCTTCTCGGATTCCTGTAGAGATTTGTTCACCAGTTGCAAAAGGAAATTTACCTTCAGGATTATCCACTGGTTCTCTTTTTAATTCAGGATAAGGTGGATATGGATATTTCGGAATGGAATATGAGTACGGAACATAAAATCCGCCTTTTCTTCCCCAACTTCCAAGCAAAGCATTAAGCAGTGCAATAGCTCTGCTTCGTTGAGTATCATCTCCATACCAGGTTGCATGTCTTCCTGGATGAACGAGAGTTGCGGGTTTATAACGAGCCATTTCACGAGCTGTTTCGACTATAATTTCTGGTTCAATACCAGTTTCAATGTAAGCCCACTCAGGTGTGTATTGAGATACTTCTGCAGCAAATTTATCAAAGCCGTAACCATATTTAGATATATAATCTGCATCATAAAGTTTTTCTCTTACTATAACACCCATCCAGGCAAGCAGTAATGCTAAATCAGTTCCGGGTTTAATTGGTAAATAATATTTTGCTTTGCCTGCTGCAACAGAAAATCTCGGGTCAACAACTATAATTGAAGCTCCTTTTTGAATAGCGTGAGAAAACTCCTGAACCTGTGTATTGTGCATATTTTCACCAAGATGAGAACCAATAAGAACAAGACATTTTGTATTTTCAATATCAGTTCTTTCTGGTGATCCGACAACATCACCAAATGTTAATTCAAATCCGACCTCTCTTGGTCCGCGGCATTGTGCAAATGATGGTGCTGTTTCATTTGGACTGCCGTAAGCTCTCAGCAAATGTTTAATAAAGTTACCGCCAATACCATGACTAAATAATGCAACTGATTCGGGTCCGTATTGATTTTTAATTTTATTCATTTTATCTGCGATAAATTCAAAAGCTTCATCCCAGGTTACCTCAACCCATTTTTCTTCACCACGCAGATTTTTTCGTATCAAAGGAGTTTTTAATCGATCTTCATCATAATAAGCTCCAACACCACCAGTTCCTCTCGGACAAAGTCTTCCCTTGCTTAGCGGATCAAGTGGATTACCTTCAACTTTCCACAGTTCACCATCTTTCAGATAAGCGATCGCTCCGCATTTCCAGAAACATAAATCGCAGTAAGTTGGAATCTTTTGAATTCCTTTTACTTTTTCTCTGTTTATTTTTTCTGCACCCTTAACAAATGTTTTACCTGCACCGGTTAATATGGCAGCAGTTGCTATTGTTGCACCTGAAATTTTCAGAAATCTTCTTCGGGAAATGGAGTTCATTTAACCCTCGTTAAATTTTTTATAAAAGTTTTTATGTTTGAACAATCAGTGAATTTGTTATATACATCACAGTTTCTGCATTCTTTTTTTTCACAAACAGTTCCTTTACCCTTTATTGCCCAGCAAGGTTCTGAATGCGAATGATATGCAGGACAATTTGATCTTTCTTCATTTGAGCAACCGATATATTCCCAACAAGGCATCATAGAGTAAATTGTTTTTATTCCATTTATACTAATCTTGGATTCATTGATAGCATTTCGAATGCATCTTATTCTTTCGATGTCTGACCTGGAATACAATCGATGGTTAGTTGACTTCTTGAAAGGAATAATAAGATTTTCTTTCTCATACATTCTTAATGTATGGATTGAGATATTAAGTAGCTTTGCCGCAGTACTTATCGGGTAAACAGGTTCATCAATTGGAATTTCGTAATACATTTCTTCAATTTAAATATCTGGTATTTATAAATACCAACTTAATTGCCACATATAAATCCAAATTTTTATTGAGATTTCTTAACAAAATCAAAAAAAATTTTTCAGTTTCAAGAAAAAGCGCAACATTTTTTTTTATAATAAAAATTGATTTAGCGAAGTGAAGTATTATTTGGAGTTAAGCAATTGATTTGGGAAAAGAATTCATAAATTAGTAATTATCAAACTGAGTGGATGGAAATCAGCACTTTGCTAAAAATTTTTTCTGAAACAAAAAACTCTCAGAGTTTTTTTAAATAATGAAATATTGAAAACCTGTAGGTTAATTTCAGCTTGACAGAGACAGGGTATGCCCTGTCTCTAAATTTGTAAATTCAATTTCAATTCTGCCAGCTTCATTATATTCATCAATTAAGGTTGCTACTTCGTTGCCGGATACATCAGAAATCTTTAGCGTGAAAAGATTCCTCTGTTTGTTCGGAATGCAGAATAGAGGAAATAAGGAAAAAATTAAAATCAGAATCTTTGCTGATTCATTTAATAAAGAATTTCTACAATAATTTGACCTTTACGAGGTTCTAGAATCAAAAATCCCGTAGGAATTTAATTATTGCAGAAAACTTCTGAAAAATTAGAATATTTAATAGAGAATTCAATTAATAGATTTTTTAGAAAAATAAGTGTGAATTTTCACTTTAACTTTGTTTGTTTTTTAGTTCTTTGACATATTAAAAACCAAATCAAACTTCTTTAGATTATTACTTTAGCATTTTAACCTGCCTGACTGCAAGGCAGGGTTACTGCGGTAATGAACTTTCTTATGTTATAAACAAGTGTTGCAATTATGAATTCAAACCTATTGCGCTTTAAATCATAGTAAATACACTTCTGGTAATTAAGTATTTGCTTTATATATGCAAAGGGTCTCTCTACCCTGCCAGCGTGTAATTCTTTAGTATTTCGGTAACACCGGAGTTATATTTTAACCAATAATCTGGTGTTACTATGAACAGATCGACATTATTTAATTTGTCGCTTCTCATTTTTATTCCTTGTTATTTTGCAGCAAAGAATATTTAAGCTATTAATTAATGCCAACTAATTTTTCAGAAGTTTCTTAAATAAAAAATTAATTATGCTTCTTAAAAACCTGCCTGTTAGTCTGCCAATTCCTCGTGTAATAATTCTTTTTCCGAGCTTATTCTTGTTAATTGCATTAATATCGCCCAGCATTTTAGCAGAAATGTATAAT
>CALHAB010000091.1 GCA_937934185.1 uncultured Ignavibacterium sp.
AATTGATAATTGCTCATTCACTGTGGTTGATGTTGAAACCACAGGACTATCCGCAAGAAACGAAAGAATAATTGAAATTGCTCTCGTAAGAGTTGAGAATCTGAAAATTGTTGATAAGTTTTCTACTCTTATTAATCCACAGCGTTCTATTCCTTCATTCATTTCGATGTTTACAGGAATTACTAATTCTGATGTGAAGAATGCACCTTTATTCCATCAGGTCTTTCCGAAGATACTTGAGCTGACTGAAAATACTGTTTTGTGCGGACACAATCTTCAATTCGATTTGTCTTTTCTTCGCAATGAAGTTCAATTACTCGGTGATGATTTTAATCCATCTCATACTTTATGTACTCTGAAATTAGCGCGTAAATTATTTCCGAATCTTAAAAGCAGATCACTCGGTCCACTTTCCTATCATCTTAATATCAAAGCTAAAAATTCTCATCGTGCTTTGGGTGATGCTGAAACAACAGCTAAAGTTCTGATAAAATTGATTAAGCACCTGAAGGAAAATGAAAATATTAATACTCTCGATGAATTGCTTGCATATCAGAGTGGGATGAAAACATTTCAGAGCTTGAAGATTAAAAAAGAACTTCAAAACGATTTTTATGAGTTACCAAATGCGCCGGGAATTTATTACTTCCTGAATAGTAAAAATGAAATAATTTATATCGGGAAAGCCAAATCGCTTCGTGATAGAGTTAAGAGTTATTTTTCATCTAATGCTGATTCAAGGGTTAGAAAAATAATCCGGCAGGCAAAAAGACTTCGTCATATAATTACAAATTCAGAATTAACTGCTTTGCTTGCAGAAGCTGAATCAATAAAAGTAAAGAATCCGAAACACAACAAAATGTTGAAGGGTTATGGAAATAAATATTTTATCAGAGTATTAAAAAATAAAACTGCACCACATCTGGATATTACTAACAGATTTGATTTTGATGGCTGCGATTATTTTGGTTTGTATCATTCAAAAAGAGATGCACAGAAAATTGTTGAATTCATCAACAAAACATTTGCAATAAGAGAATGCGATGATAAAGAATATTTAAAATCACGACCTTGTTTTCTTTTTGATATTCAAAGATGTACTGCACCTTGTTTGGGTATTGATTTGAATATTTCCAAACACAATAAGGAACTTGAGGAAGTTTATCATTTTCTGAATGGTGAAAATCAAAATGCGATGAATCGGCTGCTCAATAAGATGAAATATTATGCATCAAGTCAGATGTATGAAAAAGCAGCAGAGATTAAAAATCTTATTGATTTTCTGATGGAGGAAATTCATAAATCCTCTTTGCTTTCTGAACCAATTAACAAAGCTAAAGTATTGATCGAAATAATTTCTCCGATGGGCAATGATTATCTTATTTTGTACGAAGGAAAGGTTTTTATCAAAGGTTATTTATACGACAATAAGAATAAGTTCGAAGAAGTTATGGATGATTATTATTCCGGAACAATTCGTTACGAAAATCTGCCCTCAGAAGAAGATCTTGAAAAGCTTAAAATTGTTCTTCAATGGTTGATCAAAAACCGAAACCGTGTCAGAGTGTTTTATCTGAAAGACTATGCAAGCAAGCAAGAGCTTTTGAATAAATTGAATAATAATGATTCAGAAGAAAAATTTATTGACAATTCCAGAAATGAACCCATCTACGATTTTAATATCTGAAGAGAATGAAAAAACAGTTTCAGAAATTAAATAAGATTCTTTCAGATAATAAATCCGGTTCAGCAGAAATTTTATTGAAGTTGAAGAAACACATTCTGAAAAATCTCAATGATGAGAAATACTTAAAACTTACAATTGCTGAAGCAGAGAATCATTTGCAACATTTTGCTTCAGTAAAAAATTTTTTGAAGGAACTGAAAAGTGAGTTAAAAAAATCCGACTTGACACAACTAAAATTATTTCTTGAATATTCAATTCTTGCTCAAACAAAAGAAATAGAATTATTATTTGAAAGGAATAAAAAGTATCTGATGAAGTTTAAAGTTCTGACAACCCTGTCTTACAGCAAAACATTACTTGAATTATTAAAACTTTGGTACAAAAAAAATCCGGCAATAAAGATTTTTATTTTAGAATCACGACCAATGCTCGAAGGAAGAATTTTTGCAAAAGAGTTAATTAAAATAGGTTTTCATTGTCATTTAGTTGTGGATGCAACGATGAATTTCGCCGTACAAAATTCCGATGCGGTTGTAATTGGCGCTGATCAGATTTTGAAAAACGGAAATGTTGTAAATAAAGTTGGCAGTTTCCCATTGGCTCTCTGCGCAAAAGAAAATAAGAAACCTTTTATAGTAATTGCAACTAAAAATAAATTTATGAATTCGAATAAGTTCACTCCCGAAAAAAAACCCCGATATGAAGTTTGGAATTACAAGCACACTAAACTTCAGATAACTAATTTTTACTTCGAAGAAATTCCTGCAAAATATATTTCAAAAATTATCTTCTAACTGAATTAATCTTTATAAAAACCCGTAGATTTTAATTACTTTAACAATAATCATATAAAAGGAATCAGAATCTGAGACGACAAAATGTGCTTTGTTGAGAACAGTTAAATAATTCAACCAAAGCTCTTCATATTAGTTATAATTCGCACTAATTCCTTATTGATTAAAAATCTTTTTTCCATATATTTGTTCACAAAAAGAGTTATTGTTCATATTCACTCATTCCGGTTAATTCTGATTTAATGAAAGAAAATTATCATAAGTGGTTCTCTTTGCCACTGCAAAGAGATTTTGAAATGCTTACATTCGGTTATTCGGGTTTACCTTTAATCGTTTTTCCAACTTCGGGTGGAAAATATTATGAAGCAAAAGACAGAGGTCTGATAAATTCGGTTTCGGATTTGATTAAGTCTGGTTCTTTAATGGTTTTTTGTCCTGACAGCGTTAACAGCGAAAGCTGGTACAATTATTCTGCTCATCCATCTGAACGAGTTCAAAGACATATTGAGTATGAAAATGCTATCCTTAAAGAAGTTATTGACTATGCGTTACACAAAACCCGGTTTGATAAAGTAATCGTTTGCGGATGCAGTTTTGGCGGTTATCATGCAGCTAATTTGTCATTCAGACATCCTGATAAAATTTCGGGACTGTTTACAATGGGCGGAGCTTATGACATCAAGAGATTTATCTATGGCTATTATGACGACAATTGTTATTTCAATAATCCACCTGACTATATGCCAAATCTCAATGACGATTGGTATTTGATCAGAATCAGAGAAATGAAAATAATTTTAGGAACAGGTGATGCAGATTTTTGTTTACCTGAAAATCTTAGATTATCAGAAATTCTTAAATCTAAAAATATTAATCATAAGCTTGATGTTAGACCATTTACCGGACACGACTGGCATTGGTGGAATAAAATGCTTAGAGATTATACAATCGGATTTATTGATTAAAAAAGTTTTATCAAACCATAAAGAAAATAAACTTTTCAGAGGAGCATAGATGAAAAAAATAGGAATTCTATACGGACAGGAAACTACATTTCCTCCTGCATTTGTTGAAAGAGTAAATTCTAAAAAAGAATCAGGTATTATTGCTGAATCTCTTAAAGTAAACAAAGTGATTCAGGGCGAACCGATCGGCTATGATGTAATCATTGACCGGATTTCTCAGGATGTTCCTTTCTATCGTGCAATGCTTAAGAATGAAGCAATATGCGGAACTGCCGTAATCAATAATCCCTTCTGGTGGACTGCAGATGATAAATTCTTTAACAATGCTCTTGCAACTAAAATAGGAGTTGCTGTTCCCAGGACTGTTATTCTACCCTCAAATCAGCATCCGCCTGATACAAATGAAAGATCATTCCGTAACCTTGAATATCCTCTGGATTGGAAAGGAATTTTTAATTATGTCGGATTTCCTGCTTACTTCAAACCATTTGCAGGTGGCGGCTGGAAAAATGTTTACAAGTTGAATAATGAAGAGGAATTCTTTAAAGCTTATAACGAAACAGGTCAGCTTGTTATGATGTTGCAGGAAGAAATAATTTTCACTGAATATTTCCGATGCTACTGTCTTGATCGTCAGGATGTTCATATAATGCAATACGATCCAAAACAGCCACATCACTTAAGATATGTCAGAAACCCTAAACCTGTTGAGCAAAAAGTTTTACAAAAAGTACACGATGGAGTTATTGCTCTTAATAAAGCATTAGGATACGATTTCAACACAGTTGAATTTGCAGTCCGTGATGGAATTCCTTATGCGATTGATTTTTGTAATCCTGCACCTGATGCAGATGTAAATTCAGTTGGCCAGGAAAATTTTGAATGGATAGTAGAAGCTGCTGCAAATATGGCGATAAGAAGAGCCAAAGTTCATAAACCTGGACAGAATAATCTCACCTGGGGAGAATTTGTAAATGCATTTGTAAATAACAAACCGATAAAAATCTGAAGAGATGATTTATGTTTAATCCTGAAATATTCACACTCGGAGTTGAAGAGGAATTTCAGATTGTTGATCCGCAATCACGCGAGCTCAAATCCCATATTCAACAGATTCTGGATGAAGGCAAAATCATTCTTGCCGAAAGAGTTAAACCTGAAATGCATCAGTCAGTTGTTGAACTTGGAACTGACATTTGCAGAAATGTTGATGATGCAAGAAGTCAGGTTACAAAGCTTAGAACTGATTTAGCAAAGCTTGCAATCCGGCAAAATCTCAGAATTGCAGCCGCAGGAACTCATCCGTTTTCACATTGGAAAGATCAGAAAATTACTTCTCATCCAAGGTATAAAAATATAATTGATGACTTTCAGCAGGTTGCCAGAGCAAATTTAATTTTCGGTCTTCATGTTCATGTTGGAGTTGACAGCAGAGAAACTGCAATTCATATTATGAATGCTGCCAGATATTTTCTGCCGCACATATTTGCGCTTTCGACCAATTCACCTTTCTGGATAGGAAGAAATACGGGCTTTAAATCTTATAGAAGTAAAGTTTTCGACAGATTTCCGAGAACAGGAATACCTGACTTTTTTATGAGTCTTTCTGAGTATGACAATTATGTTAATCTTCTCATTAAAACAAATTGCATTGACGATGCAAAAAAAATCTGGTGGGATATTCGGGTTCATCCTTATTTTCATACTCTTGAATATCGCGTTTGTGATATCCCGATGCGGGTTGATGAAACGATTTGTCTGGCGGCTTTAATTCAGGCAATAACCGCAAAACTCTACAAGTTAATCAAACAAAATTTAGGCTTCAGACTTTACCGCAGAGCACTGATTGCTGAAAACAAATGGCGTGCAGCAAGGTATGGAATTCACGGTAAACTGATTGACTTCGGTAAACAGGAAGAAGTTGAATTCAGTAAACTTGCTGATGAGCTTCTAGAATTCATCGACGATGTAGTTGATGATTTGAAATGCCGTGAAGAAGCACATTATCTTAAAAAGATACTTGAAATGGGCACAGGTGCTGATCGTCAGCTTGATGTATTCAATCAATCATCAGATCTTAAAAATGTTGTTGATTATATCATTGAAGAAACTCATATCGGATTGGATTTGAAATAAACTATGAAACAAAAAATTAAAATTGCTACAATTGACCTTTACAATAACGAACCTAATGAAGGCTTGCGATGTATCCGCGATATTGTTAATGAAACTTCAAATTTGAATTCACATCTCGATATTCAATATGAAGTATTTGAAACCAGATTCAAGGGTTTAACGCCTGATTTGAATTATGACATTTTTATTTCATCAGGCGGACCAGGCAGTCCTTTCGAAGGTGAAGGAACTCAATGGGAAAAAGATTATTTCAATCTTCTTGATAAAATCTGGAATCACAATCAAAACAATGATGAAAAGAAATATATTTTTTTCATCTGCCATTCGTTTCAAATGATGGCAAGATTTTTCCACATTGGCGAAGTGAATAAAAGATTTCTGAACTCATTTGGTGTAAAACAATTTTCTAAAACAGATGATGGTAACAGAGATTTAATTTTAGCAGAACTTACTAATCCACTTTACGCTGCCGATATAAGACAATGGCAGGTTGTAAATCCGGATTACAAACATCTTGAAGAACTCGGTGCAAAAATTCTCTCGTGGGAAATTCCTGAAGAAGAGAATAAAGATAATCCTGCGCTTGGTGCACTAAGAATTTCAAACGAGATTGTCGGAACTCAGTTTCATCCTGAAGCTGACCCTGCCAGTATGCTCTATCATTTCAGACAGAAGGAAAGAAAAGAATATATTATAAACAGATATGGAGAAAAAGTTTATAATCAGATGATTGAATGGCTCGGGGATGATGACAAAATAAAGTTAACCAGAAAAACAGTTCTTCCATCTTTTCTCAACAATGCTATAAATGAATTAGTAACTATAAAAGTTTAAGATGATTATAAAATTAAGAGAACAATTTAATGCACAGTTTTCAGAAGTAAGATATCAGGCATTTCTTGATGATCTGAATTCAATTTTAAAGTATCCAACAGATTTTCGTGTTTGTGAGACTCCTCTTTTTCTTTCTGAAGAATTTAATAATGAATTACTGAAAGCGTGTGATGATATAATTTCTCAGTTAATTACAGAAGAATTCAGGAAGAATTCTGTAAATGCAATTCCAAAGCATTTGATTGTTCCAAACGATACTGATAACCCTGTCTTTCTTTCACTGGATTTTGCAATTACAAAAGTTGGTGAAAAATTTATTCCCAAACTGATTGAACTTCAGGGATTTCCTACATTGTACGGTTATCAATATTTTCTGAACAGACTTATAAAAAAATATTTTGATGTGCCGGATTCATTTACTCCTTATTACAGTGGACTTGATGAAGATGAGTATGTTGATTTGCTTGAAAAGATAATTCTCGGAAATGAAGATCCTGAGAATGTCATTCTGCTGGAAATTGAACCGCATAAACAAAAAACACGAATTGATTTTGCTGCTATGGAGAAGTTAATTGGTATTCCCGAAGTCTGCATAACAGATTTAATTAAAAAAGGGAAAAAACTTTTTTACAAAAAAGACGGAAGAGAAACAGAAATAAAAAGAATATACAATCGTGTAATTTTTGATGAACTTGAACGCAAACAAATAGAATCATCATTTAGTTTTTTTGATGAAGTTGATGTTCACTGGGTTGGTCATCCGAATTGGTTTTTCAGAATAAGTAAATATTCTCTGCCTCAGCTTAAAGGCAGTTATGTTCCGGAATGTTATTATCTGGATCAACTTGACAAATATCCTGAGGATTTATCACAGTTCGTGCTTAAACCACTTTTTTCTTTTGCAGGACTTGGTGTTGATGTAGACATAACAAAAGATAAGCTTGATAAAATAACTGACAGAGAAAATTATATCCTTCAGCAGAAGGTTGAATATGCACCGGTTATTAAAACACCGGATGATTACTCAAAAGTTGAAATAAGAATGATGTATCTTTGGGAAGATAATTCACCAAAGCCGGAACTTGTTCTTAATCTGATCAGAACCAGCAAAGGTAAAATGATGGGAGTGGATTTTAACAAAAACAAAACCTGGGTCGGTTCAAGCCTGGCTTATCATCAGTAACTAATTTGCCGCACCTGAATATATTAAATACTCAACTCTGAGAAATATGTAACTAAAGATTTGTTACACAACCTCTGCAAAACATAATAAAATATTTTACCCAATTTTTAAGATTTACTCTTTCGGATTCTGATTTTATGCTCTGCCAATAAATTCTTAAATCGCAGATACTTTTCTTTACCATAAACCGGAAGAACAAACTGATTGAATTTATCAAATGGTTTTCCCGGCATTAAACCTGCCTCTTTAAGCAGAGATTTCATTTCGCTTAATTCTTTTTTGTCCTTTGCTACAAATCTGATTTCATAACCTTTCTTCGCAGTTGTTTTTTTCTTCTGTGGCTTTTCATCAGGCAAACGGAAATAACCGTTTCTCTTAAAATAATCAGCGATTTTTTTTACAACTGCTTTTTTAACCTTCGGTTGCTCTGCAACTGTTTTGGGCTGTGCCATATATCTCCTTTGATTTGTTATGAATAATTAAAATGCTCCTGCTTGCAAATGAGATTAGAATTACCAAAGCAACAATAATTTTTAATTATGAAATTGTCAAATGTTTTCACCCCAATAAAAAATTTAATGAAGAGAGTTGTAAGCACATTATTTAAGTCAATCTATGTTTTATTATATTAGTTCACAAAATCATTATTAAATCAGAATATTATGATTATTTACTTTTTCCATGTTTCCGCAGAATCCAGAAAAAAATATCAATTCGAGGATAATCTGTTCTCACTGCAAGGCGATTTAATTGTTGCCGATTTAAAAACCGCAAGAGTGCTTTCTGAAAAAATAAACAAAGTAAGAAAAGAAGAAGGAAGACATTCCGAACTTATTACAGCGGGGCAGATTAACGCACTTGGATTATTGCACGAAATATTTCATCTGTTAATCAGAAGATATGAAGAAAATGAAAATCCGGGTGTAATTCAAAGAAGCATTGATTATCTGAAACAATCAATGACTGAAGATGAGCTTGATAAAACCTTGCTTAAGTTCGTTGAAGAATTCCCGCCTTTACCTGTTTATCAAAATAAAATTTCTCCAAAAGAATATCTGAATGGTAAAACTGAAAACAAATTAAATCGTGAAATCGTTCTTGAGGAAATAATACTGCTGAATATTGAAAACATTAATCCTTCTACCAGGCAGCTGAATGAATTATACTCTGATGAAAAGCTTGCTAAAGAAACTTCATATAAAACCTTAATTGAACACACAGAAAAATTTTTTGAATCAGAAAAACCTGTCGGAATCGGTGGCCTAAATCTTATTCTTTTTCTCAGGAAACCAATTGTCGCAAGCCCTTTTGATATTTCATCACAGCTGGAATTCATTAAAGAAAACTGGAAAGATTACATCGGCGATTATTTCATCAAAAAAATTCTGACAGGCAAAGATTTAATTTCTGAAGATTACAAACTTTTTGTTAAACACGGTGGAGGTGAAAAAGGTACTCCGCCGGTTCCAAAGTATGATTATGATTTTGAGTATTTAAAGTCTCTTCGTGAGAAAGTTGCAGCTGGTAAAAAACTTTCGCCTGAAGAATATGAGTACTATCAGCTTGAGATAAAAAAGTTTACTCAGGATGTTGACTGGATGCCAAAAGTGGTGATGATCGCAAAGAATGCATTCGTTTGGCTTGATCAGTTATCAAAAAAATATCACAGAGAAATTAAACACCTTGATCAGATTCCTGATGAGGAACTTGACCAGCTTGCAAGATGGAATTTTAACGCTGTGTGGTTAATCGGAATCTGGGAGCGAAGCTCTGCTTCACAGAAAATAAAACAAATGATGGGTAATCCTGACGCTGCAGCTTCTGCGTATTCCTTGTTTGATTATGTAATTGCAAAAGAACTTGGAGGCGAACCGGCCTTCGAAAATCTCAAACAAAGGTGCTGGCAAAGAGGAATCAGACTTTCAAGTGATATGGTGCCAAATCATACAGGTATTTATTCAAAGTGGGTCATAGAAAAACCAAATTACTTTATTCAATCTTCGACACCACCTTTCCCGGCTTATAAATTCACAGGACCAAATTTATCAGAAGACGAAAGAGTTGAAGTAAGAATTGAAGATCAATATTACACCAGAACAGATGCGGCAGTGGTATTCGAAAGATTTGACCGATTCACTGGCGAAAGAAGATATATCTATCACGGTAATGATGGCACAAACATGCCCTGGAATGATACAGCGCAGTTAAATCTTTTATTACCCGAAGTACGTGAATCTCTGATTCAAACAATTATGCATGTTGCACGCAAAACTCCAATTATTCGTTTTGATGCTGCAATGACTTTAACCAAAAAACATTATCAGCGATTGTGGTTTCCGATTCCCGGGACAGGCGGTGCAATTCCTTCAAGAGCTGATTATGCAATGACCCGTTCAGAATTTGATGAGGCAATGCCGAATGAATTCTGGCGTGAAGTTGTTGACAGAATTAATTCTGAAATGCCTGATACTTTATTGCTTGCTGAAGCTTTCTGGCTGATGGAAGGCTATTTCGTCCGTTCACTCGGTATGCATCGTGTTTACAACTCTGCTTTTATGCATATGTTTATGAAAGAAGAGAACAACAAATACCGCGATCTGATGAAGAATACTTTGTCTTACGATCCTGAAATACTTAAACGATATGTAAACTTTATGAGTAACCCTGATGAAGAAACAGCTATCAATCAGTTCGGGAAAGGTGATAAATATTTCGGTGTTGCAACAATGTTAGTCACACTTCCTGGTTTACCGATGTTCGCTCACGGACAGGTTGAGGGATTCTCTGAAAAGTATGGAATGGAATACAAGAGAGCTTACTACAATGAAGCAGTTGATCATCATCTCGTGTGGCAGCATGAAAAAGAAATTTTCCCCTTAATTAAGAAAAGATATTTATTCAGTCAGGTAGAGAATTTTGAATTGTATGATTTCATTTCTCCTTCAGGCGAAGTGAATGAAAATGTTTTTGCTTTTACAAATCAAAGCGGAACTGAAAAAGCACTTGTACTTTACAACAATTCATACTTCGAAGCATTTGGTTTGATTAATTTCTCCTGTCAGAAATCCAGACATAGTGATGGAAATACTTCAAACAGAAAAATTGCAGAGATTCTTTCCATAAATAATTCAGGTTCTTTCTTTTACATCTTAAAGGATTTTGTGAAGAACGAAGAATTTATTCTTAAAGGAAGCGATGTATGGACATTCGGAATGAACTTTCATCTTTCGGGTTATGAAAGGAAAGTCTTCATTGATTTCAGAGAAGTTTTTGATTTTGATGGAAGATATAATCGTGTTTATAATTATCTGCAAGGGAGAGGTGTCCATTCGATTGAAGAAACTGTCAAAGAACTTGAGCTTCTCCCCTTCCACGAGTCTTTTGTTAATCTTTTCATCACCGATTTCTTCAATCAGCTTTATGAGAAAGACAAAGAATTTATTTTACCTGAGACACAGCTTAACAATTTTGCTCAACTATTCATCGCAAAAATTAATGCTAATAAACCTGAAGATGAAATTAAGAACGACTTTTTAATTTCAGCCGATGAAGTAAAAAATCTGCTATCCGCTGTTGGAAAAATTTATAACAAAAAAACCAAACCGAAAGAGATTAAAACACTGCTTGAATTAGTTCCATTGTTATCGGACAATAAGACTCCAGCCGATAATCCAAATTATGATTTAGTTAAAAAGAATCTTTTTTATCTATACATTTATCAAACTATGAAAAAACTGTTTTCAATTGCGGATGATAATTCTGCATTCAATAATTATTTGCTTTGGAAACCATTGCTTGAGATATTCGGTTATGTCGGATACGGTGACTCAACCGGCCTAAGATATGACCTTCTGAAATTATCATTCTTGGCAGGATGTTTTGAATCAATTTTGACTGAAGATGAAAAACTTAAAAGCGAGAATAAATCAAAACCAAAAAAGAGGAAAAATCCCGATAATGTAGTTGAAGATTCAGATAAAGAATTCTTATTAAAAAAAATCAGCACTCTTTTCAAAGAGTTATTTATTGATAATAATTTCCGAGAATTTGTTAAAATAAACTCCTACGAAGGTATCGAATATTTCAATAAAGAAAGATTTGAAGAAGCAATTATCTGGCTTCAGTTCTTTGCAATACTTAATTGGTTTGAAGTTGAAAAAGACAATCTGAAACCATTGACTTTAAATAAGTCACTGCAATCAAGGTTGACAAAGTTGATATTAAATTATAACTTGCTTAGAGAAGCTGCACAAACAAGCGGATACAATAAAGAGAATTTTATAAAATCTTTTGAAAAAGTCAGACGGTCTGAATAATCCAAATTCAATTTGAATTTACCAAACCTGACTTTTTTGCGCATATATCTTAGTTTAAATCTCTTCCTGCTTAAGAAAAGTTTTTAATTAAATAAAATCCATAAACAAACATTGGAGGCAAAGTGAAGAAATACTTTTTATCTTTACTACTGCTAAGCATCATTTCAACAAATGCACAGTATAACTTTCAGGTTGCATTTCCTAATCTGACATTCTCAAATCCATTATATCTTGATCATGCAGGAGATGGAAGCAACAGAATATTCGTAGTTGAACAAGCCGGAAGAATAAAAGTTTTTCCGAATAATTCATCTGTAACTACAACAAAAACTTTCCTTGACATTACAGACAGAGTAACTTCCGGTGGTGAAACGGGGCTTCTGGGATTAGCATTTCATCCTAACTTTGAAAGTAACGGGTATTTTTATGTTAACTATACTGCACCAAGTCCGCTTAGAACAGTTGTTTCGAGATTTCAGGTAACTTCAAATCCTGATTCAGCAAATAAAAATTCAGAGCTTATTTTATTAACATTCAATCAACCATATTCAAATCACAACGGCGGATGCATAACTTTCGGTCCGGATGGATATTTATACATCGCAACCGGTGATGGCGGCTCAGGTGGTGATCCTCAGAATAATGCTCAGAACATTACAAATCTTCTCGGAAAAATTTTAAGAATTGATGTGGACAATCCTCAGGCACCATTGAACTACGGAATTCCACCAACCAATCCTTTCGCAGACAGCACAAATACATCTATAAGAAAAGAAATTTACGCTTATGGCTTGCGTAATCCCTGGAGAATGAGCTTTGACCCAAATACCGGCTGGCTTTGGGCTGCTGATGTAGGTCAGAATCAGTGGGAAGAAATTGATATCATTACAAACGGCGGCAATTATGGCTGGAGATGTTATGAAGGAAATCATCCTTACAACACAAGTGGTTGCAACGGAACTTATATATTTCCTGTTTGGGAGTATTCTCATTCAGAAGGAATTTCAATAACCGGTGGTTATGTATATCGTGGACAAAATGTGCCTGAATTATTTGGCAAATATATTTACGGTGATTATGGTTCAAGAAAAGTCTGGGCGCTTACATATGATGGGGTTAATCCTCCGACTAATACTCAGATAACCACAGCTGCAGGATCTATTCCCTCATTTGGCGTCGATCAGAACAATGAACTCTATCTTGTTTCTTTCAACGGAAAAATTTATAATTTTATTCCAACTGTTATTCCTGTTGAACTTGGAACTTTTAATGCTACAGTGTTTGGAAAAAATAAAGTTCGATTAGATTGGTTTACTGTAAC
>CALHAB010000092.1 GCA_937934185.1 uncultured Ignavibacterium sp.
GAATCCGTTTAATCCCTCTACTACGATATCTTTTACATTAAATGCAGATCAGTATGTTACATTAAAAGTTTACAATGCACTCGGTGAAGAAATCAGCACACTCATAAATGGCAATCTGACTCAGGGTTCGCACAGAATAAACTTTAATGCAAATAGCTTAAGCTCAGGATTATATTTTTACAGGTTAGAAAGTGGGAAACAATTTCAGGTAAGAAAGATGATTTTAATGAAGTAAAATTTATTTTGCTTTTAGGCGATTCATTAGAATCGCCTTGTTTCTTCAACATTTAATAAATTATTGAATGCTTTTATCAACGGAAAAAATCATGAAAATAAAGACACTTACTATCTTTTCATTGTACTTATCTGCAATGATTTTGTATGCTCAAAATTACTCCTGGCGTTATTACACAACTGGTAATACCGGAATACAAGGCGACTACGCTGAAGGGATCTGGATTGATCATGATGGTAACCCGTACATTGCAGCTTACACCCCCGGTTGGGAAGAAGGTGGTTTTGCAAAATATATTCAATCCGAAAACCGATGGATAAATTATTCCAATGTTGAATACCCAATAATTGGGAATATAAATGATGTTGGTTCATCACGAATCAGCGATATTGAAGAGGATGCCAACGGAATTTTATGGATGGCTACCTGGCGGGGATTGCTGAAATTTAATCCTGCTGTTGGAGGCGGTTCAATACAATTTTGGGGAGCGAACAATTCATCTCATCCCGGTGGCAGAAGCCGAGACATTGCAATCGCTCCTGATGGATCTATCTGGATTGCAGTAGTCTCTGTTTCGTGGGGCAATGGAGGATTGGTTCATTATAATCCTAATACAAATATCATGCGTTATTGGGGGTATGGCTCAACTGCTAACAACTGGCCAAGCTTAATCAGCTATACTGAAAAAGTCTCAATCCAGAAAAAACCATCCTCTGATGGATATGTTGTTTGGATAGACGGTCTTGGAGAAGCAAATGTTATAACCTTCGATAGTGATACTCAGTTATTCACATTACACCCATTTACATACGATCCCGGTCAATTTAGAGCATTGCCGGGTAATGATTGTACCGATGATGCAAATAATTTATGGCTCTTAAGGTTTGTAAGTACAGGAAGTTTTTATTCACTTGATTACAGAACTCCTTCCGGAAACTGGGTAACACCACCTCAACCTCCTTCAAACACTGAAAATAACATCTGGGCCTTTAAAGCGTACGGAAATGGTAAAGCGCTTTTAGTTGATGGGAACAGCAATGTCTGGCAGTTTAATGGAACTTCTTGGCAAAGTCTTGGTATCTGGAGACAAGGTGGATTTTCTTATGGAATTGATATTGACAACAGTGGCAATATCTGGGTTACAGGTATAGGCGGTGCTGCAAAACGTAATGCTCAAAGTGGAACCTGGCAGAGGTATCGTGTTACAAATTCATCACAGATTGATTATTGGGTGAGAGATATTTCAATTGATGATCAGGGAAATGTTTGGATGACAGGAAATGCAGGTCCAGGTATTGGTGGATTTCAAAAGTTCGATGGTGTCAGATGGACTGGCTTCAATAATGAGAACTATGGTTTAGGATATCCTTTCCCTTTCCCGACAGATAACACAGAAGCTATTTGCTATCGTCCTTCAAATGGTACTGTTGTTATCAATCCGATGTTTTATTATTTACATGCCTGGAATGGAAGTAATTACACTTCACTGAATTATCCTAATGATCGCTCCAAAGGTATTGTAGAAGACTCTTACGGAAGATTGTGGAGCTTAGGTGAGTACTATAATCTGAAATATTACTCCAATAATACCTGGACTTCTGTTCCATTTGACGGCTGGGGTTACAGGATTTGCAAAGATCCTTCACGACCGGGAACCATTTGGGCAAGCTCCGGATTTCAGGTTTTACGTACGGATGGCTCGTACAGTTTTACAAGATACAACACAAATTTTCCTGAACTAAATCCACAAAGCGATCTTCTGACTACCGTAGCTGCTGATTTAAATGGCATTGCCTGGGTTGGAAGTAATCGTGGGTTATTTAAGTTGAATGCTAATACCGGCACATATCAGTTTTATTCACCCTCAAACTCACAAATTCCAGGCGATAACATTTCCCCGCTGATAGTAACACCCGATGGAAGATTATGGTTTACAAATTTTCAAAGTACAACAACTTCAACTTATGGTTTGTGCTGGTTTGATGGAACTAACTTTGGAATTTTACCTCAGCAGCAGACAGGCGGATTACCGCACGCTCAGATTTATGATATAGAAGTTAAGAATATTCAAAATGGATATGAGCTCTGGATTAGCTGTGCAAGCCGCGGTGTTGCGGTTCTTACTGTAACCGGTACAATTATTCCAGTTGAAATGAGTTCTTTTACCTCATTAGTAAATCAGAACAATGTAACACTGAGATGGACAACTTCTACAGAAATAAACAATTCGGGATTTTATATTGAGCGAAGTGTAATTTCGAACGAAGGGAGAAATCTTTCCTGGGAATTAGCAGGATTTGTAAAGGGTAAAGGAAGTACAACTGAGCCTCAATCATATTCTTTCGTTGATAAAAATCTTGCAATCGGGAAATACGCATACAGATTAAAGCAAATTGATTTTGACGGAAGCTTTGAATTCTCAAATGTTGTTGAAGTTTCAGTTGTTGCTCCAAAAGAATTCTCTTTCGAGCAGAACTTCCCTAATCCTTTTAATCCATCTACTCAGATTACATTTAATCTTAAGACAGATTCAGATGTAACTTTGAAAATATTCAATCTCTTAGGTCAGGAAATTGCCACATTGGTCAGTGGAAGATTATCAGCCGGAACTCAGCAGATTGAATTCAGAGCAGATAATATAACCAGTGGTGTATATTTCTACAGAATTGATGTTAAAGGAATCGACGGAACAAATTTCACATCAACTAAGAAAATGATTTTGAGCAGATAGATGATGGTTAGTTAGTGTGTGAGTAGTCAAGCCGGCGAAAGCCGGCTTTTTTTATTGTAGTGGAATTTCATTTCCTAATAATCCTATTCTCTTTTATTTAACTTTTCTAATAAAATATCTGATTTAATACCAAAAGTGAAATTGCAAAACAAAAGAGTCATTCTTTAAATCACGATTGGTGTAGTCAGTTACAAATCTGTATTGTGGTCTTTTTTCGATAAATGAATATGGTTGAAATTCAACTCCCA
Source organism: uncultured Ignavibacterium sp. (assembly GCA_937934185.1). Lineage (GTDB taxonomy): Bacteria > Bacteroidota > Ignavibacteria > Ignavibacteriales > Ignavibacteriaceae > Ignavibacterium. The sequence continues at coordinate 3,215 of CALHAB010000092.1, forward strand.
AAATCAATTGAGAGATTTCATCATTCTGAATTTCAGCACTTACATCTAATCTATTATAGCGGATTACAATATCTAATCCGGTTAATATTCCATAAGCACCTTCAATCATTAAAAATTTAGACTTCTGACCGGAAGTAATTATATCCTTCCCAGATCATATTCTGCTAATAAAGTAAATTCATCGTGACCAAATCCTAAAAATCCACCGTAGATATTAAAAGTTTGAGGAATTTTTGCAGCAGCATATGAGCCGCCAATTAAAAAATGGAATTGATTCAGACTTGGTGTAAGTTCAACACTTGCCGTATATGTTGGATTTTTTGTTAAAGTTTTGTTTGATAGAAGATTTGATACATCGCTTGCAATTGCAAAAGGAAACCTTCCACCAAACATAACAACCTCCACACCTGCTTCAGTATTAGATGGATTATAGATCAGTCCCTGATAAGCACCTTCAGAAAATATCAATTCAAGATCACCACCCCTTGTGAAAGCAGTATGATCATCAATGCGAACTTCATAAATTGGTGTAAATGCTCCAACTTTTATATATCCACTGCCAGGTAATTTATGTGCAACGCCGTATCCTTCCCATATTCTTGTGATAAAATCATTTTTGCCAACAATGTTTATTTTTTTAGAGAGTGAAAGATTAGTATAAAATGCACCGCTCATACTCTGAAAGTCTGCTCTGTTTTTCTGTTCTGAATACAGGAATTAAGTACGATAATCAATACCTATCCTGATATAATCAGAGATTTTTGGCGACATTAAAAAATCAGCATCTTTTTTAGAAATCATAAGCAAATTGTTTTTTCCCAACACCAGCCATCCAGTGACCGTACAATTCCACCCGTCGGATTTTAATAACACTCAATTCAACGATCACCTTATTTGACTGCAAATATCAGGAAAGAAAAAATATTACTGCCAAGTACAGCTAACAGAAAAAGAGTAATCTTAATTTTTATTTTCATTGTTTGCCCTTTGTTAAAAATACTATTTTATAAAATTGCTGAGCCGTCCTAAAAGCGTCATTCAGAACCTGCTAGCAGCAAGCAAGCTTGTTTCGGAATCAAATCCTTATACTTAGTGAAAAAAGTAAAACCATGAACAAGTTCGGGTTATTAAATAATACTTTTTGAACAGACTCTGAAAAATTATCTCATCAAAATCATTTTTTTAGTTGTAGTAAAATTTCCAGATCTTATTTTATAGAAATACACACCGCTTGGAAGATTTACAGCATCGAATGTTACTTTATATATACCGGCTTCCTTCTCCTCATTGATCAGCAATTTAATTTCATCTCCAGCAAGATTGTATATTTTTAGAGTTACAAAATCTTTCTGAGAAAGAGAAAAGATTATAGTTGTTGAAGGATTAAATGGATTCGGATAATTCTGTTCAAGTGCAAATCTTGCCGGAACCGAACCATCTATTTCAGAAATATCCGTTGTGCCGGGCCATTGTATGTCTGTAAAGTTTGTGTTATGAGTAAAGTTCTGAATAAAATCACCCGTTGTACTAATGAAACTTAATCTCCAGGCATGATCAATTGGCGGTGCATCGTAAACTCCATTACCATTGTGATCGGCATAAAAATCTATATTATAGTTTTTCCCCAGCTCAAATTCAGGAATAAACACTGAAAAATTTTGAACAAGAATTTGAGGAAGTGTAAATCTTCCTATTTCTTGTTGATTGTCTTGCTGCACAATTCTAAGCTCAAATTTTTGTCCCAGATGCGGAGTCATCGAAGTAAGATTTACAGTTAATAAATACTTCCAATTAATATTTACAAAAGATGCATTATGTGAGAAGTTAATATTTACATCTCCGGTATTATTGGTAAAATTGATTTCCCAAGCATGATCAACTGGTGGTGCGTCATAAAGTCCGTTGTTATTAAAATCAGCATAGAATTGAATTTTGTATTCGGGGCCAATTTGTAAACCGGCAATCTGCACCTGAAAATTTGAAGAAGGGATTGCTGACACTTTAACTCTTCCAACCTCTTCATTCGTATTATTATTTTCAACTCTTAATTCAAGCAGCTGGCCGAGATGTGGATCCATATTGCTAAAATTTACGGTTAACATATACTGCCAATTAATATTTGTAAATGATGCGTTATGGGAAAAATTAAGTGTATCACCTCCGGAACGAGCGTTATTTAACTGCAATCTCCAGGCATGATCAATCGGTGGCACATCATAAAGACCATTAGAGTTGTGATCTGAAAAAAAATCTACAAAATAACTTTGACCAGCTTCCAGAACCGGCATGCTGACACTAAATCCTGAAGCTGTTATTTGTAAAGAAGTGCGCCCAACTTCTTTTCTTGTGCTTAGATCAATTACCCTGATATAAAGAGTTTGATTCAAATGAGGCGTCATACCTGAAAAGTTTACGACCAGGTTATCAAGTGCTGATGTACTTGAAAATAATCCAATCACAATAAATAAAATTGCTGAATGAAATAAGTATTTGGTATTCATATTCAATATCTCCAATAAAATGATTATCTAATTATTAAGTGCGCCTCTGTTTATCCAAGCTTTGATGCTGTCTATTACATCATTTGAAAGAGGCGTTGAATTTAATGGCATTCTGGGGTTTACATCTCCTTTAAGAATTTTTATAAGCAAACTTTGACCATCGTCTCCGGGTAACACTCTTTTAAAGGATGGGAACAATACACTTTGTACATTAACAAGATTTGAATATGACTGCCCGCTTGTTAAGGTTAAATTCCCCTGATTAGAAGCTGCTGAATGACAGCCTGCTACTGCGCAGGAGTTAAATACTTTCACTTGTATATCACTGAATTTAGCCATCGGTGCATTTGAGTTGCCCGGTGGCGGAGTTATTGGGGAAGTTGTTTGATCATCAGAACAACTTAATATTATTAGACAGACTAAAGCTGCCACAAAAGATTTAACAAGGTTATTGAATTTCATTTGCCCTCTTGTCTTTAATAATTTTAATATTTGGTCACACATTAAGTTTTTCAGTTTTGATTTTTTTTACAGTTGAAATTTTTATTAAACTATACACCGGACAATAACCCACAAACGCAGTCAAGAGCGGAACGATTCCAACCAAACCCCACCAATTACCAGTAAGGATAGCATATATTATTAAAACTGCTCCTATAATTATCCTTACAACTTTGTCTATTGATCCAACATTTTTAGTCATTTTATTACTCCTTTTATTTTTATTATAGATCAGTTATGAAATAATTCTTTTAGTATTAGTATTTAGATATATAGTGGAGTGAAGATGAGTAAAAGTGACATTTTAATTTTATTTAATTAAATAAGAAGGATAAAAAAGCGAGAATCAGTTTTTCTTTATCTTAATATAAACTAAAAAAGAAATGATCAGAAGACTGATAAAGATCAGAATAAGGTATATGCTAAAAAATCCGCTTTTAGCAAATTCTATTGAGGAGGTATTGCCAGACAGAATAAATGCTGCCCAGTAGTAAGGATTGGCCGAGTAATTTTCTTTAAAGTATAATTTAGCTCTTCTTAAAGCTTCTGATTTATCAAAACCCTCGCTTAAAAATTTATAAAAACTTTGCATGAACAAAGAGGTATATTTATCATTAACATCCCATAGAGAAACTACAACACTTTTTGCTCCGGCTTCAAAAAAAGATTTCTGCATTCCGATAACACCTTCAGATTCATCAATTTCACCCAATCCGGATCTACAAGAACTAAGTACTACCAAATCCGAGTTAAGTTTTAACTGAAGTATTTCTCCTCGTTCAAGGTATCCGTCTTCAGGTTCATCTCTGTTTTGTGAAAAAATTATTAGCGGCTGGTTTTTGTGTAGAAAAGAATGCGTTGATAAATGGATGATACTGCTTTGTTCAGCATTTTCCTTGAATTTTTTTTCTGTAGCATCATCAGAAAGTAATGTCAATCCATTTGAAAATAATGAATTTAATTTTTGTATTTCTTCTTTTGAGTATTTTAAAGGGAACAACACAATATTTCTGGCATTAAAAGAATCATCTGCCATCATACTTCCCCGATAACTTAGAGCAAAATCCTGACTGCTGATTTGAGGGTCACCCACGAGAAGAACTTTCTCCTCATTCTTATGTTCCACAGATTTCTGCAAAACATAAATTGAAGATGAAGGCGAATAGGATATCGCGTAGTCGTCAATTAAATATTTTTTGTTATCATAATAAAACGGACTATCATCATCTTCAAATTCAGTTACAAGAAACTCAAAAGGGACCATAACTAATTCTGAAGGTAATGAAAAGATGAGTTTAGTACTTTTAGGAATATCCTTTAATATTGGCTGCAATACATTTTTGTAAAATTCATTCGCATACTTAGTGTTGAATGAAAACAAATCCTGATTATAATACAAATTAGTGTTCTGGTAGTCTGATGAATAAAGAGGTGAGATTTTTTTCAATAAATCAACAACATCTTTACCGGATAAGGTACTTTTGACAACGCTAAATTTTTCCCTGTTAAGTTTGAAGCAGTAAAGATTTTCATTTCCAACAAATAATGTTATTAAGTTTTCATCCTGACTGAGTTCTTTTTGGATACTTCTCAGGTCAAAATCGTTCAATTTATTTTGTAACAACGTGCTTGATTTTTCAATTTCATTTTTCAGAATTACATACTCAGCGCTTAATTCGGCAAGACTATTTCCTGAGTACAAACCTGATTCGACCATCCATTTTAAGTCATAATATCTTTGAAGTTTATCTTTTGAAATTCCGGATGAGTTAATCCTTAAATCCAACAGATTCTGAAAAGTGTTTCTTGAACGTGATTTTTCAATAATGGCGAAAGCTTCTTCATTTCTGTTCTGCTGCAGATACAACTCGGCAAGCTCAGAATAACAATCATTAATTCCTGAGAAATGTGCAATCTGGATTTCTGCATTATTAACTAATGATTCTGAAATTTTATCCGAAAGATTAATAGCCTTTAAATAGTGTTTTTCAGATTCGGACAATTTCTTTTGTTTATATAGCACTTTAGCAATTAAATATTCAGCTTCAAAAACATTGTTATAATCCATTTCCCGCTCGGCAATCAAAGAAGCAGATTCGAAATATTTTATAGCACCTGAAAAATCATTTTTGGCTAGCGCAATTTTGCCCAGGTAAAGATTTTGCAAGCCAATCAGTTGGTTAAATCCATTACGCCTGGAAAGTTCCATTGCTTTATTGATGTTTCTTTCAGCAATAGAAATATTATTTTGGAAAAGATAATTATTCCCAAGCTCCGTAAGAATAACTGTTGTGTAGTAAACATCATTTAAAGATTTTGAAATATTAAGTGCTGTAATAAATGCGGAATTACTAGCGTTTAAACTATCAATAGCAGCATAAGCAAGTCCGATTTTAAAATATAGATCTTCAGCCAAATAAGGTTCAGATTCTGTGGCGAATTTATCTTTTGCTTTCAGAAAAATCTGCAAAGCCTTTTTTGGCTTGTTAATATTATAGTAAAGCGTTCCAATACTTACATCAACAGAAGACTCTGTAGAGATGTCCTTAATTTGTTTAGCTAACTTTTTTGCTTCTTCATAATACTCAATCGATTTAGAATAGTTGGATAAATTAGAGTAAACATCGCCTAATCCCCGAAGATTTAAAATTTTTGAAATAACATTATCACCTGCATAATTGAGACCATCATTGTAATACTCAACAGCTGTAGAATAATTACCCGTCTGTGCGTAAAGCGAAGCAATATTTGCACAAAGGTTTGATAATCTTTCTTTGTGATTTAACACCCTAAATATCTCATAGCTTTTTTCATAATTGTTTTTTGCTTCAACAACATTTCCGGAATAAGTATAAGAAACTGCAAGCTCTGATAAAGCTGTTGCTAATAGTTCCTTATCTCCAATTGCTTCAGAAATTTTAATTGCATTTTCAAGTTTACTTTTAGCTTCGTCAACATTTCCGTTGTGATCATCAATTATTGCAAGGTTAATAAGTGCTTTAGCTTCTTCTTTTTTGTTGCCGGTTTGTTTTGCTGATTCTAATCCGGCATTGTATAATTTTGCAGCTTCATTATATCTTCCTGAAAGCAGATAAAGCGAGCCCTCTGAAATTAAAATCTTACTTAATTCGTAACTGCCTTTTTCTAATAAACCTTTTGCTTTTTTTAAAGCAATTAAAGCATTTTCATAATCACCTAGCCCGCGATAGGAATATGAAAGTAAATACATTTGTTCAAAATCATTCTGAGTATTTAATGATTCTAATGCTTTTGAATACTGATTTGTATGATAGAAATACAATGATCTTAAATAATCATAATATTTGTGGCCGGGTTTTTCTGATTCTATAATTTTTTGAATCTGTTTTAATTCATCAGAAGCTTTTGCGGAAAATATCAACTCATCATAATAAGGATAATAATTTGGATAATCTGAAAGCATTGAGAATAAAAGATTAAATGAATTTTTATAATCCCCTTTTCTCCTGGAAAGCAGCGCAGACAAATATTTTTTCTCAAATTCATTCTTTAATTGATTTATACTATTTGGGAGTGCGGAAAGATTTGTTAAACCGAGTAAAGCTTTTTCAATGTTCTTAAATTCCTGAGAAGGAGTGAAGGAATCAGATTGAAAATTAATTCCTTTTTTCTGATCGATTTTTACTTCATAGTTGGATAAAAATCCGGTGGAAATAAAAAACAACCCTGTTAGTGTAAAGAATATCAAAACAAAAAATATAATATCCGGTCGTTTCATTTTTACAATTCATAAACGGGTTATAATTCTTTTAATATCTCTTCTGCTTTTTTGTAGTAACTGCCTTTGCCGTCAACAACTAACTTTAAATGCTCTCGTGCAGATGTTTTGTCATCGATCATTAAATAAGATTTACCAATAAAATAATGCGCATCAAGCTTAAGATTATCGAACTTTCCACTGTTGTTCAGTTCGATTGATTTTTCAAAATGTTGAATTCCTTTTTTTACATCTTCAGTATTATAAGACTTAAAGAGCCCAAGAAAATCATTCTCTGCTTTACTTACATAGGTGATACCAAGTACAAAATGTGAATAAAAAATTGATCCGTCTGAATTGTTAGTGATTATATCTTCATTTAAATATTTCACCGCCGAGTCGTAATCTTTTCTATCAATTGCATCCAGAGCGCGTTGAAATAGCTCAGTGGTTCTTCCTCTTGTTGTATAAAAATCTTCTCCGTCTAAAAATGATTTCTTATAGTCCGGAGTTATAAATTCTGAAACTGCAAATAGTCCAAAATACAAAGCAACAATCGCTGTTAACGATGCGAGAGCATATTTTGCGGCATTAAATTTATTTAAAGAGAAAAATCCGGCTGATTTTGTTGGTTTAGTCTTGTTAACCTGTTCAACTAATGATTGGCTGACAAAAGTATCAACATCACAATATTCTGTGTTTAGTTCCGTAAAAAGCTTTTTGCATTGAACACAGTTTCTTAAATGATCTTCAATTTTGTTTGCAAGCAAAACAACTAATCTTTCTGGTGAAAGATTGTTCTTATACATAACATACTCAGCCATTAATTCTTCATCAATGTGCTCATCTCTTTTCAATGAAATTTTAAGATTCAAATAAAATTCGCCCAATTTTTTTGCTTCGGGATTATTTGTAAATATTTCATCAAGAAGATGTTTTTCATCTTCAGATATATTTTCTTTATCAAGCAGCTCAATTATTTTTTCAAAGTCGTTCATTTTACATATACCTTTTTGTGCTTCTTAATCATTAGTAATATTAATTTATTAAAAGTGACATTATTTTAGTTTGTTTTTTAATTCATCAATAGTTCTGTAAAACATCTTCTTAATTGCTGCTTCGTTCTTATTAAGCATTTTAGCAATTTCAGAAAATTTCAAGTCTCCCCAGAATCTAAGTTTAATAATCTCCTGTTTCTCTTCACTTAAAGTAACCAGGACTTTTAATATAACATTAACATCAAAAGATTCGTCGGTTCTTCGGAAGGAATCCTCGGCAGGAGTATTTTTACTCAATTCCGTAGTCCTTCTAAGATTATTCTGTTTATACCATTTCACAAAAGTTAAGAACAGGACTCTTCGTAACCAGTTTTCAATTGTATCAATTTTATGGTATTGCTCGGCAAATGATATATAAACATTTGTGGCTAAATCATCTACATCATCTTTATTCGTAATTTTATGTGCACGATGTTTGGATAAAAAGTAAGAGTATGAGATTTCCCGGATGTAGCCCGAAATCTTAACAAAGGCATTTGAATCTCCCTCTTTTGAAGCTTTGAGTAAAGATTCAAGCTCGATTTTCGATAAATTTAAAAAGTCGATTTTTGTCCTCTTTATTATGTCACTAATTTCATATTATTAGTACTAAAATAAATAAACTTGTGACCATGAATAAATATTATTATCTGACGAAAATTTTTATTGTTTTGATTCTTTGTAATCACAGCTTTGGTCAGCCAAACATAAGAATTGAACCAAGAAACATCAAATTTGAAGATGTTTTCAGCAGGTTTGACTACACTTATATTTATAATGATGGTGACCAGGTTTTG
>CALHAB010000093.1 GCA_937934185.1 uncultured Ignavibacterium sp.
ACAACAAATTTTATTGGACGAAGATTAAACATAGGGGTCTGAACAATTGTAGTTTTAGCATTAGGTAAAAAACCTCCGAAACCATCATCAACTCCCATGTTATCACTTCCATCACCGGGATATTCATACACAATAACACGAGCTGGATTAGGATTAATTGAAGCATCAAGATTGTTTACTGGTCCCCAATAAATTTCAGGTTTACCGTCGTTATCCAGATCTCCCCAGGTTAAAGCAGGCCAGGTATTCTGAAGTGGAACCTCAGAGGTTACTCCCCAGACTGAATCCCAGGTTGATGTAACAGGATTCCATTCAAATTTGTAAAGTCTCGGCACAAGCTCATAAGGCTCATCAATCATATTTGTGTTGCAGGCATATATTTCAGGTAGGCCATCGCCATCGAAATCAACTCCAGCGACTATACCACCAAAACCTCTTTCAAGTTGAGATGGGTCACGAACTAGAGCTGTCCTGGTCATTAGTTGAGCAAAGGTTTGGGAAATTAATAAGAAAACTAGAACAGGGAGAATTGTATAAAGTCGTTTCATTACGACCTCCTTCGATTATTGTGATATGTTTAGTGTATTAGTGTAGTTAATTACTTAACAATTCCTGCTCGAAAATAATATTTCTTTAAATGCTTTTCAAATAAAACTTAATCTATTTGAATAGTAAAGAAAAATTCTTGTAGTGTAATCAGAACAGTTATTAAACTACTTTGCCTGTTTTCAGTTCAATTGCTTTTCTTACAAATCCATCTGCCTCTTTAAGCAGTCTTTGTGCTTCAGCAAAATCAACATTGGCTTTAATCATTACAAGTGCACTCTTAACATGATAATTTGCTTTCTCAAGATACTCGGTTGCTTCTTCATAACTGACGCCTGTGATAGTCATTACTATTCTTTTTGCTCTTTCAATTAATTTTTTATTAGTCATCTGCAAATCAATCATCATATTCTCATAAGTTTTTCCTAACCTGACCATCGCAGTAGTAGTAATCATATTCAATACAAGTTTCTGAGCTGTTCCGCTTTTCATTCGGGTTGAGCCCATAATTACTTCAGGTCCAACATAAGGACAAATTGCAACATCAACTTCTTTGATGTTAAAATGATCTCGCGGATTTGTAGTTACAAAAAGAGTTTTAGCTCCCAACTCTTTTGCTTTTTTTACAGCACCAACTACATAAGGAGTCCGTCGGCTTGCAGCAATTCCACAAACTACATCTTTTGAAGTTACACCTGCAGCAATTACATCTTTGGCTCCGTTTTCTTCATAGTCTTCTGCACCTTCCTGAGCACGGAACATTGCTTCTTTTCCTCCGGCAATGTAACCATCTATTAATCCGTATGGAGTTCCGAAAGTTGGCGGACATTCTGAAGCATCGACAATTCCTAAACGACCACTTGTTCCTGCACCAAAATAAATTAATCTCCCACCATTCTTTATAGCGTAAACTACAATTTCAACTGCTTCTGCAATGTATGGAATTTCTTTTTCGACAGCCAGAGGCACTAGTTTATCTTCTTCGTTAATGATTTTAAGTATTTCAATAGTAGGAAGTTTATCAATATTCATCGAGCGGGGATTTCTCTGCTCTGTTGTAAGTTTACTTATTTCCTCGAATATCTTTTTGGTTTCAGTTGACATTCATATTTCCTTAGAATGAAAATTATTTCAAAACAAATATAAGACTAAGCTAATTAATAAATCCTTTTTTTGACAGTTCTCACTCATTTTTTTCATTCATTATAAAGCTTAGTTATATTTGAAAAGTTAATATCAACTTATTGTCTAACAAATCGAAGAATTATAAAAATGCTTTCAAAAGTTGAACAATACTATCTTGACCAATCAGGCCGAGAGTTAATTTATAAACCCACCGAAAAAATTCCTGTTATACAAGTACCAAATTTTCCTGAACTAGGAAAAATGACAGCTCTCAGATTTATAGAATGGATGCAGGATAATCCCGGTGGAGTAATTTCTCTTCCAACAGGAAAAACTCCTGAACATTTTATCAAGTGGGTTGCACATTTTCTTAAAAACTGGGATAAAGAAAATGTGATCAACGAATTAAAAAAAGTTGACCTTGATCCAGGCAATAAACCAGACATTTCTAGTTTCAGATTTGTTCAGATTGATGAATTCTACCCGATTGATACCAATCAGCATAACAGTTTTTATTACTACATTCAGAAATTTTATTTCAGCAACTGGGGACTTGACAGAAATAAAGCTCTGTTTATGAACATAAATGAAATTCCAACACCAAATAATCTTTCACTCGATGAAATTTTTCCTGATCAGGTTGTTGATTTATCATTAAGAACTCGTTGGGCAAGTACAACTCTTGAAAGATTACAAAAGCAGACAATTGAAATTGTAGATCAATTCTGTACTGATTATGAAAAGAAGATTCGTGAAATGGGCGGAATTGGTTTCTTTCTTGGTGGAATTGGTCCGGATGGTCATATTGGTTTTAATGTGATGGGCAGCGATCACTATTCAACAACAAGACTAATCCCTACTAATTATGAAACTCAGGCAGCTGCTGCTACAGATTTAGGCGGTATTGAAATTGCAAAAAAGCGTTTGGTAATTACTATCGGTCTTGACACAATAACTCACAATCCTGATGCAACTGCGATAATTATTGCTGCAGGTGAAGCCAAAGCAAATATTGTTCGTGATTCTATTCAGACTGAACGAACAAATAAATACCCCGCTACAGTTCTTCAGAGATTAAAGAATGCAAGATTTTATCTTACCAATGGTGCTGCGTTCAGATTAATTGAACGAAGATATTTTGATGTTGCAAAAGAGGAACCTATCTCTCAGGTCTCTGTTGAAAGAGCTGTGATAAATCTTGTTGTTGACAAAAAGAAATCTCTGCTTGAATTAACAAAAGAAGATTATAACTCAGATAAACTTACCAAACTTGTTCTGAGTAAAACCGGTAAAACTCCTAAACAAATTGGTCAGGAGATTTATAATTCTATCATTGAAAGACTTCAGCGAGGAATGGCCCCTGTTTCGAATCAGGTTATTCTTCATACAGGTCCGCATCACGATGATATTCCTCTTGGTTATCTTCCATACATAAATCATCTTGTAAGAGACCCAAGCAACAAACATCATTTCGTTACGATGACGAGCGGATTTACTGCTGTAACAAATTCTTATATGCTTGGTCTGCTTGAAGATTTAAAATCTTTTTTATACAACTCAGAATTCAGATCAAAATTTCAGGAAAGATATTTTGATCCGGAATTCAAAGAAGGTAAAGACAAAGATATTCATTTGTATCTTGATGGATTGGCAGCTCACAGCAGAACAGTTCGTAAAGAAGCCGTTGCAAGAAGACTGTTGAGAAATATGATTGAGATTTATGAAGAAGATAATATAAATTATCTTGAAGATCGTGTTGATGAATTAATCAATTACTTTAAAACACAATATCCCGGAAAGAAAGATATTCCGCATGTTCAAAAACTTAAAGGAATGATGAGAGAATTTGAGGAAGAAATAGTCTGGGCATTTTTCGGTTTCAACACAAGTTCTGTGTCTCATATGAGATTGGGTTTTTATCAGGGTGACATCTTTACTGAAAATCCTGAAATGAATCGTGATGTTCTTCCGATATTGGATTTACTAAAACAAATTAATCCTACAATTGTTACTGTTGCTTTAGACCCTGAAGGAAGCGGACCTGATACACACTATAAAGTTCTTCAGGCAACAAGTGAAGCACTGAAACTTTACGAACAACAAACCGGAAGAAGCGATATTAAAGTCTGGGGTTACAGAAATGTATGGTATCGTTTTCATCCGGCGGAAGCAAATGTTTACATTCCTGTTAGTCTGAATTCGATGGCAATTCTTGAGAATACATTTCTGAACAGTTATGGCTCTCAACGGGACGCAAGTTTTCCAAGCTGGGAATACGATGGTCCGTTTTCAAGATTAGCTCAGAGAATTCAGGTTGAACAATACGAAACGATTAAAAAATGTCTTGGCAAGGATTTCTTCATCAAGCATGAGCATCCAAGAGTAAGAGCTGCATTTGGAATGGTTTATCTTAAAGAATTAAGTTTGGATGAATTCTATTCACATTCAATGGAATTAAGAAAACTTACAGAAAATTATTAAAATGTAGCACAGACTATAAGTCTGTGCTTTTCTTTTGACTTACTCAAAACTATTTAACTAACGAAGTTATGAAACAAAACCGAAGAGATTTTCTGAAAACCACTTCCCTTTTAACAGCTGCATCAATTAGCGGAATCACTACTCAGTCATTTGCTGCAAACTTCATCAAACAAAAAGGCACAAAAATGAAATTCTCTTTCAGACCTTATACACTCGAATTAAAACATGTTTTCACCGTGGCAGTAAGCTCAAGAACAACAACGCCTGTTATGCTAACTGAAATTGAATATGAAGGTATTAAAGGATACGGAGAAGCTTCAATGCCACCATACCTGGGCGAATCACAGGAAACTGCAACAAAATTTTTATCGAAAGTAAATCTTGAACAATTTGATGATCCGTTTGAAATTGAAAAAATTCTGGAGTATGTGGATTCAATAGACGAAAAGAATACTGCAGCAAAAGCTTCTGTTGATATTGCTTTGCACGATCTGGTTGGAAAATTAATCGGGAAACCGTGGTATAAAATCTGGGGCTTCGATAAAACAAAAACACCTTACACCACTTTCACAATTGGAATTGATAAACCTGATGTAGTAAGACAGAAAGTTAAAGAAGCAGAAGAATTCAAAATCCTTAAGGTGAAACTTGGCAAAGAAAACGATCGCGAAATGATTGAAACTATTCGTTCAGTCACAGACAAACCTTTAACTGCTGATGCTAATCAGGGATGGAAAGATAAACACTATGCACTTGAGATGATTCAATGGTTAAGTGAACAAAATGTTCTTTACATCGAGCAGCCGATGCCTAAAGAAATGGTTGAAGAAAACGCGTGGATAACTGAACGCTCACCAATTCCTGTTCTTGGCGATGAATCAATTCAACGAATTCCTGATTTGATTAAGATGAAAAATGTTTATTCCGGTGTCGTGATAAAATTAATGAAATGCACAGGAATGCGCGAAGCTTATAAAATGATTACACTTGCAAAGTCGCTTGGAATGAAAGTAATGCTTGGGTGTATGACAGAAACATCCTGCGCAATTTCTGCAGCAGCTCAACTATCGCCTGAAGCTGACTGGGCTGACCTTGACGGAAATCTTCTTATTAAAAACGATCCTTACGAAGGTGTAAAAGTAATTGACGGAAAAATTACTTTGAATGATTATCCGGGAATAGGTTTGAAGGATTAAGGTCGCATTGAGTTTACCCGCCTTGACTCGAATGCCAAGTCAAAGCAGTTAGTAGTGTGGCTTTAAACATTAGGCAATAATTTATTAAGATATTCATTACCAACTATAAATTCTTATTTCCCTATTTCACATCCAGATAATCCAGCACTGCTTTCATTACTTCATTTCTCTTTGTTTCATCATTTATTGTTTCAAAAGGAAAACCGAACACAACTGCACCTCGACCTTCAGAGAAACCAACAGCAGCACTGAATTCATTTTCA
>CALHAB010000094.1 GCA_937934185.1 uncultured Ignavibacterium sp.
TGTCTTGGTAATCTTGCTAAATACAAGATCCCAAAGTATGTAGAGTTTTTGGAAGAATTACCTAAAAACGATGCAGGTAAAATAGATAAAAAGAAATTGCTCGAATTACACCTGAATTCAATTAACAAACTTAATAACTAAATGAAAGGAGCTACTATGAAAAAGCTACTTATCCTTTTGCTGTTTACTTCATTGACATTTTTATATGTCGGTTGCGACAGCAGTGATGATAATGGAACAACTCCACCTCCGCCGCAGGATCCGATTGTTGGTACATGGATTTCTGAAGGAGCAGATGTTGCACCTGGTCTGGTTCTCACATTAAAGACTGTAAAAATTGTTGCTACTTTTAATGCTAACAATACTTACAATGTAGTGGCAACAGATAGTGCCGGTGCCCAGGTTACCTATACAGGAACTTATACCGTAAGTGAAAATGCCGGCACTGCCATCAGATCAATTACACTTAATCAAACCCAACCAACTTCTGTAACATCGCAGGGAATTTATCAGGTAAGTTCCGAAGGTTTTCTGAAATACGAAGTAATTCAGACAACACCAGCAATACCCGGTTTCACTCCTCCTGTAGCAGCAGAAGGTTTTGGAAGCACGAAGTACAACGGAATTCCTCTTGGTACTACATGGATACAGAATTTTGTTCCTGCTAATCCGACAAAAGAATATCTTGTTGGTACCTGGGTTTCTGAGGGAGATAATGTTGCCCCCGGATTGAAGTTAACTTTGAAAACGAAAAAAATTGTTGCAACATTTAATGCAAACAACACTTATACTGTAGTTGCAACAGACAGCTTTGATGTAAGTGTTACTTATACAGGAACATTCACCACGCAGGCAAATAATAATACTTCTATCAGAAATATTACTCTGAATCAGACAACCCCAACTTCTGTAACATCACAGGGAATTTACAGAGTAACAACAAAAGATCTGACTTACGAAGTAATTCAAACAACGCCTGCAATTCCCGGCTTTACTCCTCCTGTTGCAGCAGAGGGATTCGGAAGCACCAAATACAACTCAGTTCCACTTGGTGCAACCTGGATTCAGAAATTTGTAAAACAATAATTTCTTCGAACAGGACGGTTGAAATATGCCGTCCTTTTTTATTTAACTATCATTGGAGGTTAACCAATGAAAAAATTTCTGGTAACATATTGTGTTTTTATGCTCAGCATATTTTCATTTTCGCAGAATGATAACCGTCTGAAAGATCCGCCTCCGAAAGAATTTCAGTTTATTGGTTATTCTTTCACGAGAATGACATCTTCCAATATCACACCTACAAATGACATTTTACAGGGTCAGGTTATCGGACGATTATTCGGACAAAATTCCACTAACACTGTTCCGCAAACTTCAGTTTATCTTGAACAAAGATTTGTTCCTTTTATGGTTTACAAACCATCTATCCTTGATGGCTTCGCAACTTTCAGAGCGTTGTTCAAGATTGATTACACCTGGGGCGATCAGGCTTATGGTGTTGGTAATAACAGAGGCGGTGCTATAAATGCCGGACAAGTAAATATGCAAACTCTTCTTGCGAATGTTGAGATTAAACCAGATGAAAGCGACTGGAATGTTGTAGTCGGCTTGCAAAGACTTTTCGATAATGTCCGGGATCCGAATGTAAATACTCTTCAGACTGCTCAAACGAGCGGTTATAAACTTTCTTTCTGGGGAACTCAGGCAGTTGGTATAAATATTTTTGCTGATCTTTCACCTGTTACCAAAGGACGAGCAGGATATTTTCAGTTGTGGGAAAATGAAATAAGCAAAAACGATGATGTATCTTTATGGATGCTTGATGTTGAATCGAGAGTATCTCCACTTCTCGAAGTAGGAGGAAGTTTATGGTATGTGTGGGATAAAGGAAAAGGTTCCGGAGGGATATCTGTGCTTGGACAAGGATTAAACAGCGCACTTGCAGAATACAACGGTGCAACAAGAATTAAACTTCCCGGCACTATTCAAAAATATGAAGCAAATCTTTTCTGGCTTGGAAGCAGATTTTCTTACAACAGAGATTTTCTTGCAGGCAGATGGTGGTTGGATGGTTTTGTAATGAGCAACCTTGGAATGATTGATACAGTTGGTTCTTCAAATGGAAAAGTTTCTGATGTTGCTGCACTGACAGCAAATGCCTCAGTTGCTTATAAGTATGGAATGACTGCAAATGATAAAATTTCTTTTGAAGCATTATATACAACCGGAGATAAAAATGGAATAAGTGATGGCAAACTGAACAGTGTAATAACCGGAAATGTTTACGGTTCGCCAGTTGGTATTTACAGTGCTCACAGAGCATTGATTTTATTCCCTGATCCTCAGGTTGTTAACAGATACTATTCAGCTGTTCACGATATTTCAAATATGGGTCTTGGTGTTACTGCTGCTTTCTTAAATGTTTCAAAGGATATAATACCGAACAGATTTTCAGGCAAGTTAGGTGTTGCTTCTGCAATTGCTAATGTAAAACCGGACGGCGGTGATTCTTATATGGGAACTGAAGTAAATGTTGAGTTTAAGTATAATCTCAAAGTCTTTCTGACTTTAGGCGTTAGTGCAGGTTATCTTGTGCTCGGAGATTTTTACAATTCGCCAAATGTAACTTATGACAGGACTCGTCCAAAAGACCCTTGGACATTCTTTACAACTTTAAGCTGGTTAATGTTTTAAGGAGGTATGAAATGAAAAATATTAAATACTTACTGTTGCTCGGTTTATTCTTACTTCAGGCTTGCTCAGGTGGTTATTTGTATTGGGACAAACCAGCATTAGAGTTTGATCAGATTGACTATGGATTCGTTACAAAGAAAGCACTAAATAATCCTTTCATTTCATTTATTGATGAAGGGAATGGAGAGAATACACTCATTCTTATTCACGGTTTAGCTAGCAACTCTGGTTTCTGGCGATATAATATTCCCGAGCTCTCAAAACATTTTCGTGTAATCGCAGTTGATTTACCAGGTTATGGAAAATCTCAGAAAGGGAATTATCCTTACACACTTTCTTTTTATGCAGAGTCAATTAAAAATCTGATTGACGAATTGAACTTGAAAAATGTTATACTTGTCGGACATTCGATGGGCGGACAAATTTCAATCATCTTTGCTCTCAAATACCCTGATAAGCTATCCAAACTTGTACTGGCTGCACCGGCTGGATTTGAAAAATTCCAAAGAGGTGAAGGAGATTGGTTAAGAAATGCAATAACAATGTCTGGAGTTAAAGCAACTACAGAAGAAGGAATCAGAAGAAATCTTTCGAATAACTTTTATAGCTGGTCTGATAAATTTGAATGGATGGTTGAAGAAAGAGTAAGAATGAGAAAAGCAAAAGACTTTGATGAGTTTACTTATACTGTTGATCGTTGTGTTGATGCAATGCTCGATGAACCTACTTATGATAAGTTGTCAGGGATCAAAGTTCCTACTTTAATTATACACGGTAAATATGACGGCTTGATCCCAAATCCATATCTGAATCCGGGCTTCCCTTCTGATGTGTTTGAAAAAGGTGAAAAAGAAATTCCAAATGCTAAAAGAATTGAAATAGATTGCGCCGGTCATATGATTATGATGGAAAGACCCGATGAATTTAATAATGCAGTAATTAATTTTTTAAAACAATAAAAATTCTGAAGTCAGAATAGAATAAATATTCTTTGTGTCTTGGTGCCTTCGTGGCAAATTTAATTAAGGTCTCGCCACAAAGTCTCTGAGACACGAAGGAAAAGTTTTATGGTCAACCTTACCTTAGTGCCATGTGATATGACTAAAATATTTTCAAAGCTTGATTATCCATTCACAACAAAGTTTACCCAAACAGATAATTACAGAATTGCTTATGTTGATCAAGGACAAAGCGATAAAATCATTTTATTCCTTCACGGACTTGGAAGCTATATTCCTGCTTGGAAGTTTAATATACAGGAGTTAAAAAAATATTTCAGATGTATTGCAATTGACTTACCCGGATTTGGAAAATCTGACAAGAAAATTCATTCCGGTACAATGGAGTTTTATAGCAGCATTGTATTTAATTTTCTTAAATCAATCGGAGTTGATAAAATTAATCTTGTTGGACATTCGATGGGTGGACAAATTGCAATCAACTGTGCCTTAAATTTTCCTGAACTGGTTGATAAGCTTATTCTGATAGCACCTGCAGGATTTGAGAAATTCACTGAGGAGGAAATTCAAATAATAAAAAGTATTACAACACCTGAAAGCTTTCTTACCAATGATATGAATCAGATAAGAGCTAATTATAAAACAAGTTTTTATAACTTCCCCGCTGAAGCAGAATTTCTGATTGAAGACAGGATGAAAATTTCTGAAGATGATGAGTTTTTTAATTATTGTGCTACAATATCAAATTCAATCTCAGGAATGATAGAGCAGCCAATATTTGATAAGTTAAAAAATATCAAACAGAAAACACTTGTAATCTTTGGCAGAAACGATTCTCTTATTCCGAACAAATACCTGCATAGAACAACAACAGAAGAAATAGCAAAAACAGGTTGTGCAGAAATTCCTGACTCAACACTTTCCTTACTTGACGAGTGCGGACACTTTGCACAGATAGAAAAGGCAAATCAAGTTAATCAGGTAATTAAGAATTTTCTTTTATGAATATCAAATAAAACTTTTAGGAAATTTTACTCTCAGTGCTTCTGCAATTATTTCTGCCGCTTGCTGATAACTAAGCAATCCGGTATTTAATATTAAATGATATAAAGTTGGATCTTCAGGATCACGGAAGTAGTGAGTTTTTAAATATTTTTTTCTACTCTTATCTTCCTTTTCAATGTAATCAAGCGCCTTCTGTTTTGAATAGCCATACACTTCCTGCACATGTTTAACTCTGTTTTCTATCGGTGCAACCAATCTGATGTGAAATGCATTCGGCAATTTCGAAGTAATAACATTTCCGCCGCGTCCAACAATTATCGCTTTGCCCATTCGCGCAATCTGTAAAATTGTTTCCGTGGTTTTGTGAAGAAGCGTCCAATCAGAAGGTTTGACTCCGAGTAATTCATAAACCGCGTCATTTAAGTGCTGATATTTAGTTTCAGCTAGATAGCTGCTGACAATTGAAGGAAGTTTATGATCCTCTATTACTTTCTGAATTAATTCTTTATTGAAGTAAGTCCACTTTTGTTCCGATTCTTTAGTTTGTTCATCAAGGATTTTTATGAGTCTTTCAGAAACCTCATATGAGCCGGCACCTGTTTGTCTGGAAATAGTAATGCAGGGAAATTGTTCTTTCTTTCGGATTGTTTCTTTGGTTTCTTTGGAGTGAGATTCGATATACCGCTTACATTTTTCGTAAGCTCCAAGAGTTAACATCGCCCTAACCTCCTTTCTATGGAGTTGATTGAATGTAAGTAATTTGAAGAACAGAATTTCTAATCTTCAACAGTTTCAACAACACATAGTTCAAACCATGATTTGACTTTTTCTATTTCTTTGCCATCATAAGTTTTGTGGAAGAATTCATTCTTTGTTCTGTCGTACCAGTAATCTTTCGACCAATGATTTATATTCAGAACAATCTGATCAACAGCATCGATGATGTAGTTCAGTTCATCATTAGTCATTGTCGGATGAAGAGACAATCTGACCCAGCCGGGCTTTTCACTTAAATCTCCTTCATCAATTTTTTCAGTAATTCTTTTTGAACGGTTTGGATCTACATGCAATAAGTAATGCCCGTAAGTTCCGGCACAGGAACAACCGCCGCGAACCTGAACGCCAAATCTGTCGTTCAACAGTTTTACAATAAGATTGTAATGAATATTATCAACATAAAATGAAATAGCTCCGAGACGATGCTCAATATTATCAGCAAGTATGTGAAGGTTGGGAATTTTTCTAAGACCTTCAAATGCAATTCTAACAAGTTCATCCTCTCTTGCACGGATATTCTCAACTCCCATTTCTTCTTTTAATTTAATTGCAAGAGCAGCTTTTATTGTTTGAAGAAATGCAGGAGTTCCGCCATCTTCTCTTATTTCAATATTTGAACTGAATTTATGTTGTCCCCAGGGATTTGTCCATTCGACTGTTCCGCCGCCTGGAAGGTCAGGTACTTTATTTTTATAAAGTTTAGAATCAAAAATCAATACTCCTGATGTACCGGGTCCACCAAGAAATTTATGAGGCGAGAAAAATATCGCATCTAGTTTTGCCTCTGGATCTTCCGGATGCATATCAATCTTTACATATGGAGCAGCACACGCAAAATCAACAAAACAAAATCCGCCATTCTGATGCATAATTTTTGAGAGTTCATAAAACGGTGGTTCAATACCTGTAACATTAGAAGCTGCAGTAAATGAACCTATCTTTAATTTTCTGTTTTTATATTTTGCAAGTTGCTTTTCAAGATCAGAAACATCAACAAGACCATTTTCATTCGGTTGGATAATAACCACATCAGCAATAGATTCCAGCCAGCTTGTCTGATTTGAATGATGTTCCATATGAGTAATAAAAACAACAGGACGAAGTTCCTCTGGAAGTTTGAGATAATCAATCAGTTGCTCCGGCACAACTAAACCAAGTATTCGCTGAAACTTTCTTACCATTGCAGTCATTCCTGAGCCGGCAGTTATTATAACATCATCAGGCCCGGCATTACAATGTTTCTTGATTATTTTATGAGCTTCTCGGTAGGATAAAGTCATTAGTGTGCCCGTTTCACTTGCCTCTGAGTGAGTGTTTCCAACCATCGGTCCGAATGTATTAAGAAGTTTTTCTTCGATGGGACGGTATAATCTTCCGCTTGCAATCCAGTCAGCATAAACAAGTTTTTGCTCTCCGTAAGGAGTCAGAAAGGTTGCATCTATTCCAACAATATTTTTCCTGAATTGCTCAAAATATTTTTCAAAGTCACTCATGCAAGAACCTCACTTTTCCTGATAGAAATATAATGAATTGCAGGAAGTAAATCAGCTGTCAGTTACTTTCTTTGGTATTCTATAACTAATTTTAATTGTAATAATTTTTATTTGAATAAAGAGTTCTTTTATCTTAAACGAAATCTTTAATTGTTGAACATAAGATTTATTTGTTAATTAAATGAAATGATTATTCTCTTTAACAAACCATTTAATGTTCTGTGTCAGTTTACCGATAGAGAAGGAAGAAAAACTCTTGCAGACTTCATTCCATACAAAAATGTTTATCCCGCCGGAAGACTTGACTACGATAGTGAAGGTTTGGTTATTCTGACTGATGATGGTAAACTTCAGCATTTAATATCTGATCCTAAAAACAAAATGCCAAAAACTTATTGGGTACAGGTTGAAGGGATTCCCACTGAAGATGCATTAGATAAATTAAGAAAAGGAATTTTACTTAAAGATGGAATAACTAAACCAGCAAAAGTCAGAATTATTGATGAGCCAAATATTTGGGAAAGAAATCCTCCAATCAGATACAGAAAAAATATTCCAACAAGCTGGATAGAGTTAACGATAACCGAAGGCAGAAACCGGCAAATCAGAAGAATGACAGCGGCAGTAGGTTATCCGACTTTAAGACTAATAAGATATTCAGTTGGCGAATGGAATTTAGAAAGTTTGAAAATTGGAGAGTATATGATTCTATCAAGCAAATAAAGAGCAAATGTGTTTACTAACATCCATCTTAAAAATAAAATTTATTATCCGGGGCTGTCTTTAAGATTCATTCCACTCCGAATATTTTCTGGTTCGAAATCCAAACTTGTGATTATGATCTAAGAATAGAACCCTATATTATTAAATCCGGACAGGCTTATAAAATAATACTTTTTCCAAAAAATGCTTTGCATTTCTCAGTCACCAACAATAATAACAGATTAAATGAATGCCTTACTCTTGAAGTTATTGATTGAATGATTGGTTTTATTGCCCTGTTTTTCAAGGCAGGGATTGAATGATGACCAGCTTCTCTATCAGGACTTTAGTCACATTTGTTCTGCTCAAAATAATGTCATCCTTTCAGGATTTTATTTTTTTTGCTTTATGATTTTGTTACAATAATTTCATCACTTCGTGATTTGCAAGGCAAAGGATTTCCTCGGGCTAATGAATTGGGTTCGGAATGATATCATAGAGAAAATTAGGTATAAGGAAATAAGGTATAAGGAATTAGAGCAATAAAGTCTTTTGCAAAGTAACAAACTTCGTATGGGTTTTTGTTTGCAGCTCAAGTCTGGAGACTTGAGCTACGGATTAAT